>CAZUVY010000004.1:0-68116 GCA_964623905.1 uncultured Faecalimonas sp. | reverse complement strand
CGACCCATGTATATGGCTGAACCGGTGAAATTCCGGTACCGACAGTATAGTCTGGATGAGAGAAGAAAATGCAAGATATATTTGTATACGCAGACCCTGAATTTTTAATTCAGGGTTTTTCTTTTACCGAAAATGAGTTTCTGTAGTCAAATATATCGCATAAGAGAAGATTCCTTTGTAAGAAAAGGAGAATGTTATGAACACAAAAAACAAATTAACCACAAGAATGATCACACAGATTGGGATGCTTGGAGCGATTGCCGTAGTTTTGATGTTGTTTGAAATTCCGCTTCCATTTGCGCCAAGTTTTTATGAGATTGATTTTAGTGAAGTGCCTGTCCTGATTGGATGTTTTTCAATGGGACCTTTGGCAGGTGCGATGATTGAATTAGTGAAGATCATACTGAATTTTCTGATCAATGGAACGGTGACAGCGGGAGTTGGAGAGATTGCCAATTTTATTATCGGATGTTCGTTCTGCGTTCCAGCAGGGATTATATATCAAAAATATAAGACGAGAAATGGTGCGATCGTGGGAATGATATTTGGAACACTCTTTATGACGATACTCGGATGTTTTGTAAACGCATATATTTTGCTGCCTACATATGCAGCAGCATTTAAGATGCCGATTGACGGACTGATCGCGATGGGAACTGCTGTCAATGGAAGTATCAACAGTTTGTTTACATTTGTTGTATTAGCTGTAGTTCCATTTAATCTGTTAAAAGGAGTTTTGGTATCGATTATCGTTCTTTGTATCTACAAAAAAATTAGTCCTATTTTAAAATTACATCATTAACAAAAAGATACTGCTGTGCTATAATCAACTTTACGCACAGCAGTTTTTCAATTTGTAGAAATGCTTAATTTGTTTATGAAAATATCAGGAGGAAAATGATGTCAATTAAGATTGAAGTGAAAATGTTACCAAAATACATGTGTGATTTTATGTTTTATCATCAATACACGCACTTGAGCGGTCTGTTGGGAATTGGTGTAGGGTTGATTGCATTAGGATTAGGAATCACAACACTTTTGGATGGAGATGCACAGGCAGCGATGCCGATGTTTTTGGTCGCGGTATTGTTTTTGGTTGTGACACCGATGACAACCAGAAGCAGAGCTAAGATGCAGGTAGAAAAATCAGACATGTTTAAAAAGCCTTTACAATATGAATTCACAGAAGAAGGCGTATTCGTAAGACAAGATGAATTAGAAGCACTGAATAAATGGGATGAATTTACAAAAGCAGTCAGCACAAAAAAGAGCGTTGTATTATATATTACAAGAGTACGTGCGATTATTTTCCCAAAAGAATGTTTAGGAGACAAGTATGATGATGTGGTTAAGATGATCCAGACACATATGTCTCCGGCAAAAGTGAAGATCAGATAGATTCATTAAGAGGAGTTTACGATGATTATTGAGACAAGAAGTGCCAGAGAGACTTATGAGTTGGGATTTGAACTTGGAAGCAAGGCGAAAAGCGGACAGGTTTTTACACTCGTGGGGGATCTTGGCGTAGGAAAAACAGTATTTACACAGGGGATGGCGAAAGGGCTTGGAATCGAAGAGCCAATCAGCAGTCCTACTTTTACAATTGTGCAAGTATATGATGAGGGGCGTATGCCGTTCTATCATTTTGATGTTTATAGAATCGGAGATATTACAGAGATGGATGAAATCGGATTTGAAGATTATGTCTATGGAGAAGGGGTATCTCTGATCGAATGGGCAAATCTGATCGAAGAGATTTTACCAGAGACAAGAACAGAGATTACGATTGAAAAAGATTTGGAACAAGGTTTTGATTATCGAAAAATTACGATAAAAGAAGGAGAGGCGTAACATGCGTATTTTAGCATTAGACAGTTCAGGACTTGTTGCGACAGTAGCGATTCTGGAAGATGACCAGACATTAGCGGAATATACAGTGAATTATAAAAAGACACATTCTCAGACACTGCTTCCTATGTTGGATGAGATTGTGAAAATGATCGAGTTTGATTTATCAACGATTGATGCGATTGCAGTTGCAGGGGGACCAGGCTCTTTTACTGGCCTTAGAATTGGTGCTGCAACAGCAAAAGGATTAGGACTTGCGTTGAAGAAACCATTGATCCATGTACCTACTGTGGATGGACTTGCTTACAATTTGTTTGGAAATGCGGGATTGATCTGTCCAATTATGGATGCGAGAAGAAATCAGGTTTATACGGGATTATATCGATTTGAAAATGGGGAATTCCAGGTAGTGGAAGATCAGATGGCGATTTCGTTACAGGAACTGGCTGATAAATTAAATAATTATGCGGAAAAAGTAACATTTTTAGGCGATGGGGTTCCTGTTTATAAAGAGAAACTGGCTGAATTACTTCAGACAGAGTATTGTTTTGCTCCGGCACATCTGAACCGTCAGAGAGCGACGGCTGTTGGTGCGCTTGGAATGAAGTATTTCCAGGAAGGCAAGATTGAGACAGCAGCAGAACATAAGCCAGACTATTTACGACTTTCACAGGCAGAAAGAGAGCGTGCAGAGAAGAATGCTGAACGTCCGTAAGTGTACAGAACACGATATTGATGCAATTGCAGAGATTGAGAAGGAAACATTTTCAGATGCATGGACTAGGCAGGGGATTTTGGAGACATATTCTCAGAAGCATGCGTTTATTGTAGTTGCAGAACAGGCAAATACAGTAGTTGGTTATTGTATTCTTTATTATGTTTTAGAGGAAGGCGAGATTGCCCGTATTGCTGTTGATCAGAAATGTCGCAGGCAAGGGGCAGGGCGCGCGATTCTTGATGTTGTAAAATGTATGTGCAGGGAGCTTGGAGTTTCAATGTTATTGCTGGATGTGCGCGAGAGTAATCAGACTGCACGAGAGTTTTATCAGAATCAGGGGTTCCAGGTAGACGGAATCCGTAAGAATTTTTATGAGATGCCAAAAGAACATGCTGTTTTGATGAGTATGGCGATTGGCAGTTGATTAACAGATCAGGCAGCAGTTCCCACTAGGAATGCTATGTTTGAATCGATATAATGATGGCGTGACACACAGAAGACTGAAAAAAGATTCAGAGGAGGAAGTTGTATGCGTCAATATAAAATGCAAGAAACAAAAGAAGTTGTAAAAATTATTTGTAATAGATGTGGTAAAGAAATTATTGTGAAAAATGGTATACCGGAAGAAGATGTATTGTCAGTGCAGAAGCGATGGGGGTACTTTTCGAATAAAGATAATGAGGCCCATGAGTTTGAACTGTGTGAGCAATGTTATGATCAGATTGTTTCAGGATTTCGTTTTCCGGTAGTGATAAATGAATAGGAGAATTGCATGTTAGATGTATGTTTATTGGGATGTGGTGGAATGATGCCGCTTCCATATCGTTGGCTTACGTCACTTATGACAAGATTTAATGGGAGTAGTTTGTTGATAGACTGCGGAGAAGGTACACAGATTGCAATCAAAGAAAAAGGATGGAGTTTTAAGCCGATTGATGTAATCTGTTTTACGCATTATCATGGCGATCATATCAGTGGACTTCCAGGACTGCTTTTGACAATGGGAAATGCAGATCGAACAGAGCCATTGACTTTGATTGGTCCAAAAGGGTTGGAACGCGTGGTAAATGCATTGCGCGTGATAGCTCCGGAGCTCCCGTTTGAGATTAAGTTTAGGGAAATCACACAGCCAGAGGAAGTATTTGAGATGAATGGATACCGCCTGAAAGCGTTCAGGGTAAATCATAATGTGCTTTGTTACGGATATACACTTGAAATAGACCGCGCAGGCAAGTTTGATCTTGAGAGAGCATTGGCACAGGAGATTCCAAAGCCGTTGTGGAAACATTTGCAAAAGGGTGAAACGATAGAACAGGATGGGCAGATTTATACACCGGATATGGTCTTAGGAGAACCGCGCAAGGGGATTAAATTAACTTATTGTACGGATACTCGTCCGACAAATTCGATTCGCGAAAATGCCAAAGGTTCAGATTTGTTTATCTGTGAAGGTATGTATGGAGAAAAAGAGAAGGCTGCAAAAGCGGTTGAAAATAAACATATGACCTTCTATGAAGCGGCAAAACTGGCGAAAGAGGCGGAAGTGAAGGAGATGTGGCTTACACATTACAGTCCGTCGCTGACAAGGGCAGAAGAATATATGGATGAAGTGCGTGCGATTTTTGCAAACAGTAAAGCAGGCAAGGATGGAATGACTGTAGAATTAACTTTTCCTGAAAACTAGATTGGATAGGATATAGGTGATTAAGATGACAGAACAAAAAGATGTTTTAATATTGGCGATTGAAAGTTCTTGTGACGAGACGGCAGCGGCTGTTGTGAAAAATGGCAGAGAAGTGCTGTCAAATGTAATATCTTCACAAATCGAACTTCACAAATTATACGGCGGTGTAGTTCCGGAAATTGCATCGCGAAAACATATTGAGAAAATCAATCAGGTAATTGAAGAAGCGCTGGAAGATGCTTCTGTAACTTTGGATGATATAGATGCAATTGGCGTAACTTATGGACCTGGACTTGTAGGTGCACTTTTAGTAGGGGTAGCAGAAGCAAAAGCGATTGCTTATGCAAAAAAACTGCCATTGGTTGGAGTGCATCATATAGAAGGACATATTTCAGCAAATTATATTGAAAATAAAGAATTAGAGCCTCCATTTATCTGTCTTGTAGTATCTGGCGGGCATACGCATTTGGTATGTGTAAAAGATTATGGGAAATATGAGATATTAGGAAGAACAAGAGACGATGCAGCAGGAGAGGCATTTGATAAAGTTGCGCGTGCGATCGGACTGGGATATCCAGGCGGACCTAAGATTGATAAGTTGTCGAAAGAGGGAGATGCAAATGCGATTGTTTTCCCGAAGGCGCATATTGAAGATGCACCATATGATTTTAGTTTTAGTGGGGTAAAATCTTCTGTTTTGAATTATATTAATGGCTGCAAGATGAAAGGAGAAGAATTTAATCAGGCGGATATCGCAGCTTCTTTCCAAAAAGCAGTTACAGATGTATTGGTTGACAATGCAATGAAAGCGGTAAAAGAGCATGGCTTTACAAAACTGGCGATTGCCGGTGGTGTTGCATCTAACAGTACGCTTCGTAATGCCATGAAAGTGGCCTGTGAAAAGAATCAGATAGAATTTTATCATCCATCGCCAATCTTCTGTACAGACAATGCTGCGATGATCGGTGTGGCAGCGTACTATGAATACATGAATGGAACCAGACATGGATGGGATCTGAATGCAGTTCCGAATTTGAAATTAGGAGAACGTTAGTGTGAAAGAAAGTAGAGGTAAGCCAATAAATGGCGCACTTATCTAAGCTGTCTAAAATAGACAACTTTTTGAAGTAATATAGATTTTTGAAAATCAGATCAAGAAGCTATCGGTTCATCAGGAGGAAGAATTCCTTCTTGCTGCAATAGTTTCTTGGCTTGCTTGATAGCCTTGGCTTTTTGTTTGTCAACAAGAGCTTGTGGCATATCGATTTTGTATAAGTCGCTCGGATTCCATGCTTCACCAGTAGAAAGCATTTGGTAGATTGCAGTGAGAATCATACGAGCAATTGCGATAATGGCTCTTTTCTTACCACGACGTTTTACAAGGGATTCATATTTCTTTTTGTAGTAGCAGGATGTAAAACGTTTGTTGTAGAGGATAAGTGAATAGATGTAATTAATGTACTCTCAGGTAGTAATCTGAGAGTGTTTTTAGTATAATAGGAAATGTAAGAAAATAATCGAGGATATTTTTGTAATAAATTACACTCTGCTCTTTACACGAATAGCATAAGGTAGACTTGTTGTCATGGCAACCTGT
The DNA here is from genome assembly GCA_964623905.1 of uncultured Faecalimonas sp. Taxonomy (GTDB): domain Bacteria; phylum Bacillota; class Clostridia; order Lachnospirales; family Lachnospiraceae; genus Faecalimonas. The sequence goes on along the minus strand of CAZUVY010000004.1, from coordinate 62,269 downwards.
GCCAAAGGCATAGGATCGCCGTGTTGTCATTAATCCATATGCGAAGGAGGCTCATGTCAAGAACAGAGTGAGTTGATAAGAAAGAAGGAATTTTATGTTGGAATTTGGAATGCCGACTCTGATTGAAAATAGAACTCTTGAGGATAATATATACCTTTGTAAGGAATTGGGGTTGTCTTTTGTTGAATTAAATATGAATTTTCCAGAATATCAAATCGACAAAATCGAGGATACCGATTAGTTTTATAAGAAAGCGGATGAAGCAGGGATTTATTATACAATTCATTTAGATGAAAATTTAAATATTGCAGATTTTAATCCATTGGTCAGAGATGCTTATTTGGAAACAGTAAGGCGCACGATAGAAGTGACAAAGAATTTTGTAGAACTAAAGAATAAGCACGGGAAAAAGGAAAAGCCGCTAACAATCAATATGCATATGCATCATGGAATCTACATTACATTGTCGGACAAAAAGGTACAAATGTATGAGAGAGATTTTGATGTATATATGGATTATTGATTGCTATTGAAAATACGAATGGATTTCGTGAATATGAAAAAAAGGCAATAGAAAGCATGTTAAAAAGCAATTGTTTTGTTTTGACATGGGATATAGGGCATTCAAAAGGAACGGGAGAAATTGATGTGCCATTTATCCTTAGCAATAAGGACAAGCTAAGTCATTTTCACATTCATGACGGAAGAGAAAATCCACCGAAAAATTATTTGGCATTAGGTGATGGAGAAATAGATTTGATAGACCGTTTGACTATAGCTAAGGTATGCAATACAAGATGTGTCTTAGAAACAAAGACAATAGAAGCATTAAAAAAGTCAGTGGAGTGGTTAAAGAATGAAGAAATTTAAAAATGTTTATTTTATTAATGGAACTGCATATGCTGGCAAATCAACTATGGTAAAAATGTTAGCTGAAAAGTACAACGGAATTGTATGTGAAGAAAATTATCATGATATAAAATTGCCAGAATTAGATAGCAACGAGTTTCCGGGATTGACATATACCAGAGATTTAAAAGATTGGAGAGATTTTGTAAGAAGAACTCCTGATGAGTATGAGGAATGGATAAAAGTAGTTACAAGGGAATGTACTATTCTAGAGTTACAAATACTAGAAGAATTATCAAAACAAGATAGACCGGTGTTTGTGGATACCAATATTCCTGTAGAAGTGTTAACGGAGATTTCAGACAGAAATCATGTGTTGATTATGCTTGCTGAACCGGAGATATCCGTTAATAGATTTTTTGAACGGCCTGATAAAGAAAAACAATTTTTATATCGGTTATTGCTAGAGGAGGAGAATCCAGATAAGGCGATGGATAATTTCAGAAAATGTTTGATGCGAATTAATTCGAAAGAGGTATATAATAAGTTCCTTAATTCGGGATTTAACGTCATTAAACGAGATGACACAAGAACAATAGAAGAAACTTTTATAATGGTGGAAAGTGTTTTTGAATTGAAGTAAGGATTAAAGAAGGAGAGGTAACAAAAATGTATCATTCATATGTAATGGGAATAGATGAATCAATTTATACGTTGGAAAATCAAGGGTTTGAAATTAATCGTGATGGTGGAAATTTTATGGTCTCGTTTCCAGAAGAAAAAGCTGCAATATGGGAAGAATTTATATCTGCACATCTTGATTTGGAGTATTGGAATGAATATATAACTGAAAATGGTGCAGTGTTCTTGTTCCACCTTCAGGAAGGAATCAAAAGATAAAAAAGAATGTTATCAGATAATCACTTCTATAAAAGATTCATTAGTTAATAAAGGTGAAAGTAATGCAGGTTCAAGATATTAAAGACTATTGTTATACATAGATATGACGATGTGGAAGAAAAATGGGGTGTTGCTCCTGAAAAAATGAGTTTTACAGTAGAGGACATAGAAAGACAACCATTACCGTAAACTTAGGTGTAGGATTAGCCAATGCTGGAAGGAAAGTACTTCTTGTAGACGCAGACCCACAGGGAGATTTGACTACATCATTGGGATGGACAGACCCAGATAATCTTCCAGTAACATTATCAGATCAGTTGGAGAGAATTATTCTTGATTGATTGTATATCAAGTTTGGATATGCTGACAATCAATGCATTAGCTGCATCAGATAGTGTCATTATTCCAGTACAGGCATATTATCTGCCACTGAAAGGTATGACTCAATTGATTAAAACCATAGGAAAAGTACAAAGGAAATATTATAATACACAGCATAAATAATGCATAGACAGCTATGAACGGCAATTTTGCTCCATGTAGCTGTCTATAATATTTTGATAATTCTTTTTTATGTAAATGGTTCTAATAGAGCGAAGACTTGGTATAATGGAATCTGTATAAGATTTGCAATAAAGATTATAATTATTGTAGAATTGGTAATCGTTCTAAAAGGAGGTGTCATGGTGGACTTAAGCCCTATTGGAAGCAGAATAAAAACTGCGAGAGAAAACAAAAAAATAACGCAGGAAGAACTGGCTGCAATGGTAGATTTAAGCCCGACACACATCAGCGTAATCGAACGAGGAGTGAAACCGCCAAAGTTAGAAACTTTTGTACGCATTGCTAATGCTTTGGGTGTATCAGCAGATTCTCTTCTGGTTGATGTTGTCGACAATTCGACAAAAGGAATTGCTTGCGAGTTGTATGACTATGTATCTAATCTTTCCAAAAAAGAAAGAGAGAAAGTACTTACAGTTGTACGCGTAATGACGGAATAAATAGATATTCTAGTCTAGCGGAAATTGGAATCAAAAATAACTCCTAGATTGACAGTAAAACGAACTGTTAATCTAGGAGTTATTTTCTTTATCTACATACCAGGTAAAAGGTGGAAAAGAAGAATATACGCCATTCGTTTTAGTGGACTTTGGAACACTAGAATTGTATTCTATGCAGAAAGAATATGTGGGATGTTTCATTCGTGATTACTTTTAGTTTAATATTTGATTTACAAAAATTAAAATCCGGTGCAAGATTTGTCCATCACTCATTCATATTTGGCAAGTAATCTTCGGGTTCTTGGTTTAATATATGGGTGTAAACCAAAGAAAGGAGAACTACAATATGAAAGATATTAAAAAGTATTTTAATGATGTTTTGGATTTCTACGCTGGTTTCTACAAATTTAACGGTTTCTGCAGCTTCAAAATTTGATAATGACTGTATAACAAAATACTGTAACTCGTTAGTCAATCTTTTGAATTAATAATAAAAAATAACAATTACTAAAATTACAATATATAACATATAGCTTTGCATAAAGCTTAATCGAAATCCAAAACAAGAGCCGACTGGTATGAAGATGGAGCACATCTTATATCAGTCGGTTTTCTGTTTGAAAAACTAGAATTGTATTAAAAAGTGCATAATGATAAATTGAAAAGCAAGAGTGTCTAGAAATGTCTGATTTTCAAAGACGCTTTTTTTGTGTGAAAAATAAGAGAAAATGCGTGAATTGTTTAATCTGTACTTGTATTTGTTTTAAATTCAGTGCTATAATGTTAAGTAGTTCTAATAGAATTAGAAATAATTATTATAGAATTAGAAAATGAACGAAATAATGAATGAATACAAATGGGGTGCAGCATCCCACATGTTTTTACATAAAGAAATGATCATGCAGCGACGGGTGTCTCTAAAATCAAATAGTTTGTATTTTAGGGACACCCGTTGGGCTTTTATAAATATTATTAGTACTATTTTGTGCATGTTTTGTCTAATGTAATTTATGGAATGCAAAAAACAGAATAATTATAATGTATGCAGAAATGAAAAAACGACCAGTTCATAAGAAGTGGCCGATTTCAAAGGTTTATTTAGTTACGTATGATGGTGTTTCTATAAGTTACATACATTAAACAAAACGATTACCTCTATAGAAACCAGCGTAGAACTCCATAACCTTAATAAAATATTCGATTATTTTCATCATTTCTTTTTTCTCCTTTCTGTTTTTTACAGTGTCATCCTAACGCAGAAAAAGAGGAAATACGTGCCAAATGTGATTGGAAAGTGGTCAAAAATTGCAGAAGGAGGGGTTGGATTGATTTCATTATACGAAAAAAAAGAAGAGAGCTTGCATATCATTCACAAAGAATCGGTACATTTCCCACCACATTTACACAGTGGTATGGAAATAGTGTATGTCACCAGAGGGACACTGATTTTGGGAGTGGGGTGTGAATTATATCAGATGGAAAAAGGAGATTTCGCCATTGTATTTCCAAATTTAATCCATCATTATCAAGTGTTTGGAAAAGGAAAAAAGGAAGCATTTTATTTAGTACCACAGATGTCATTAACAGGTGGCTTCATGGACGAATTACAACAATATTGTCCAAAGAATCCGGTAATTAAGAAGGAAAATGTGCATCCGGATATCAGGGATGCAATTTTGAAACTGTATAAAGAAGAAAAACGTAGCCAGGTCTTGGAGCAGGCATACATACAGGTTATTTTAGCGAGAAGCATGCAGTGCTTTGAACTAATTCCACGAGAGAATTATGAAAGTGACGATATCATATACCGAACGGTAAGTTATATTGCTAAGAATTTTAAGGAAGAGATTTCTTTGGATACTATGGCAAAGGATCTGGGAGTTAGCAAATATGTGTTGTCGCGAGTTTTTTCATCAACGTTCCATACAAACTTTAATCAGTATTTGAATGAACATAGATTAAATTATGTGGTTACATTACTGGAATATACAGATATGCCAATCACAGATATTTGCCTAGAAGCGGGATTTCAAAGTCAGAGAACATTTAATAGGGCATTTCAAGAGAAATACAGAAAAACCCCTAGAGAGTATAAAAATGAATTTAAAGCACAAAAAGTCGTTTATCAATCGGATGAAGAAGAAAGTGAGGAAAAAGACAAATGCAGAGTACACAGCAAGTAAAAGAAAGAATCTTAAATGGTGAGTTGAATCAGGTGTTGTTGGACTTGTATTATGACGAATCCATTTTGGAAACGCAGAAAAAGCGTTATATAAAAGCAATCGAGAATTTTGAACATCTTTACGGTGTGAAAGAGATAGAAATCTATAGTGCACCTGGAAGAACGGAGATTGGTGGGAATCATACAGACCATCAAAATGGAAAGGTCCTCGCAGCATCTATTAATTTAGATGCGATTGCGGTTGTAGCTAAGACAGATAATACTATCGTGAAGGTGACATCTGAGGGGTATCCAGACTTGGCGATTGATATTTCTGTATTAGAACCTAAGAAAGAAGAAACGGGAAAAACACAGGCACTAATCCGAGGGGTTGCAGCTGGAATGAAAAACAGAGGTTACAATATCGGTGGATTTGAAGCATTCGTGACAAGTGATGTGTTGTCAGGCTCAGGGCTATCTTCATCTGCTGCATATGAGGTACTAATCGGTAATGTTTTATCAGGTTTATATAATGGTGGTCAGCTTAATCCGATTGTAATCGCACAGATTGGGCAAGAAGCAGAAAGGGATTTCTTTGGAAAACCATGTGGTCTTATGGATCAGATGGCATGTTCCTTCGGTGGAATGATTTTCATTGATTTTGAAAATGACAAATATCCATTAGTGAAGAAGGTGGATGTTGATTTCAACAAATTTGGTTACAGTCTCTGCATTATTGATACGAAAGGATCTCATGCTGATTTGACAGATGAATATGCTGCAGTACCTAGTGAAATGAATGCGGTAGCCGAGTATTTTGGTAAATTACATCTTCGTCAGGTAGATGAGAAAGATTTTTATGCAAATATTTCCAATATCCGAGCGGCTGTAGGAGATAGAGCTGTTCTGAGAGCCTTCCATTGGTTCAATGAAAACAGAAGAGTAGAAAAGCAGGTGCAGGCATTAGAAGATGGCAAGTTTGAGGATTTCAAGAAGTATATCCGTAAGTCGGGAGAATCATCTTTTAAATATTTGCAGAATGTGTTTGCTACAAAATCTGTTGAAAACCAAAGCGTTTCACTTGCACTTGCATTTAGTGAGAAGTTTATCAAGGAGCGCGGAGTGGTCAGAGTGCATGGCGGAGGTTTTGCAGGAACAATCCAGGCGTTTGTTGTCGATGAAATCGTAAGGGATTTTAAAAAGTACATGGAAACTTTCTTTGGACCAGCATCTTGTTACATTTTACATATCAGAACAGAAGGCGGTAAAAAGATTATTTAAGTAGGAGACTAGGGTCATGGGATTAGCAAAAGAAATATATAAGCTTACGGAATATGGTGTTAGAAGCAATCTGATTGAGGAAGAAGACAGAAATTATATTATCAACAGATATTTGGAAGTGTTTGGAGCTGACGAATTTGTGTTATCTGAAGATGACAGGAAAAGGGTTTTAGAAGAGGAAATTGACCTTCAGACAGTACTGGATAAACTTATAGATATTGCATACGAAAGAGGCATCCTTGAGGTGGATGGTATTACGCAGCGTGATTTATATGATACAAAGCTTATGGGAATCATGACTGCAAGACCTGCCGAAGTGATAAGAGTATTCAGAGAATACTATAAAGATGATCCGGAGAAAGCTACAGACTGGTTCTATAAATTCAGTCAGGATACAAACTATATCCGCAGAGATCGAATTAAGAAAGATCGTAAGTGGAAGATTGGAAGTGAATACGGAGAGATTGATATCACAATCAACCTGTCTAAGCCGGAAAAAGACCCAAAAGCAATCGCAGCTGCAAGAAATGTAGTACAGAGCAGCTATCCTGCATGCCAGTTGTGTATCGAAAATGAAGGTTATGCGGGACGAATGAATCATCCGGCAAGGCAGAATCACAGAATTATTCCTATTGAAATCCAGGGAAGTAAATGGGGATTTCAGTATTCTCCGTATGTGTATTATAACGAGCATTGCATCGTTTTTAATGGAGAACATACACCAATGAAAATTGATGAAAGTGCTTTTAAGAAATTATTTGATTTTGTAAAACTGTTTCCACATTATTTTGTTGGTTCTAATGCAGATTTACCGATTGTTGGAGGTTCCATTTTAAGTCATGACCATTTCCAGGGTGGACATTATATATTTGCCATGGAAAAAGCACCAATCGAAAAAACATTTACTGTTTTGGGATATGAAGATGTTGAAATGGGAATCGTAAAATGGCCATTGTCTGTTTTGCGTTTAAGATGTAAGGATGAAAAACGTCTAATTCAGATGGCAACATATATTTTAGCTGTATGGAGAGAATACACAGATGAAGAGGCATTCATCTTTGCGAAAACAGATGGAGAACCACACAATACGATTACTCCAATTGCAAGAAGAAAAGGAGACATTTTTGAATTAGATTTAGCACTGAGAAATAACATCACAACGGAAGAACATCCGCTGGGTGTATATCATCCTCATGCCCAGTGGCATAACATAAAAAAAGAAAATATTGGATTGATTGAAGTCATGGGGCTAGCGGTTCTGCCGGCACGCTTGAATGAAGAACTGGATTTGCTTGGTGAGTATCTCGTAGAAAATAAAGATATTTCAAAGAACAAGATGATAGAAAAACATGCAGACTGGGTAAAATCTTTCCGCTCTGAATACCAGGAAATAACCGAAGAAAATGTGAAAGCAATTCTCGAAAAGGAAGTAGGCAAGGTGTTTATCCATGTATTAGAAGATGCAGGTGTTTACAAATGTACAGAAGAAGGCCTGGCAGCCTTTGAAAGATTTATAGCTACATTGTAGGAGGGGTAGATATGATATCAAAAGCTTCCTTTGGAATGACGAGTGAGGGCGAAGAAGCATTTCTTTATACCCTGACAAGTGAAAAAGGAATGACTATAAAGGTGACAAATTATGGTGCTACGCTTTGCTCCGTTTTGCTTCAGGATAAAGATGGCAACGTTAGAGATGTAGTTCTTGGGTACGATGATATTGCTGGATACGACAAAAAGTCTGGAATGTATTTTGGTGCAACTGTAGGGAGAAATGCGAATCGAATTGCAAATGCTTCTTTTCAGATGAATGGGAAAATGTATTCTCTTGAAAAGAACAATGGAGAACATAATTTACATAGCGGTTCAGATGGCTTTTCGTACAGATTATGGGAAGAAAAAAATCTTACTGCGAATAGTGTGACATTTAAACTTCACAGTCCAGATGGAGATCAGGGATATCCGAATGCAGTGGATGTAGAACTGACATACATAGTAAATGACAGCAAAATCTGTATTGTACACAGTGCAAGATCAGAAGAAAAAGTGTTTCTGAATATGACAAATCATAGTTATTTCAATTTGGATGGACATGAATCCGGTAACATATTAGAACATCAGATTTGGATTGACTCTGATGCGTATGTGGAATCGGATAAAGACCTGATTCCAACGGGAAGAATTGTTAATGTAGAGAACACACCAATGGATTTTCGTCGATTAAAAAAGATTGGCAGTAACATTCAGGATGATTACGAAGCTTTGGTCTTGGGGAATGGATATGATCATTGTTGGGTACTTAATAATGATAAAAAGTTTGAAAAAGTAGCCATGCTTCATTCAGAGAAAAGTGGAATAACGATGGAAGTTTATACGGATATGCCTGGAGTACAGCTGTATACAGGCAATTTTATACAGAATGAAAAAGGAAAACAAGGAGTAGTTTATCAGAAAAACCAGGGAGTGTGTTTTGAAACACAATATTTTCCGAATGCAATTAATGTACCGGAATTTGAAATTGCTACAGTTGAAAAGGATAAGAGATTTTGTTCTGCAACGATATTTAAATTTAATGTTTGATAGGAGGAGAAAAGTATGAAGGTTTTAGTATTAGGTGGCGCAGGATACATCGGTTCACATACGGTGTATGAATTAATTGATAATGGAATTGAAGCCGTTGTAATCGACAATCTAGAAACTGGTTTTATGGAAGCGGTTCATCCAAATGCAGCATTTTATAAGGGAGATTTAAGAGACCGTGCATTTTTAGACAGTGTGTTGACAAAAGAAAAGAATATCGACGCAGTTATCCATTTTGCAGCAAATTCCCAGGTTGGGGAAAGTATGATAAATCCGCTCAAGTATTATGATAACAACTTGTGTGGAACGAAGATATTACTGGATGCTTTGGTTGCACATGGCATTGATAAAATTGTTTTTTCTTCTACAGCGGCTACATATGGGGAACCGGAAAGTGTTCCAATTCGTGAAACAGATAAAACAGAACCTACAAACTGCTATGGTGAGACAAAATTATCTATGGAAAAGATGTTTAAGTGGGTTGGAAAGGCACATGGGCTTAGATTCGTATCACTTCGCTATTTTAATGCATGTGGTGCACATATAAGTGGAAAAATTGGTGAAGCTCATAATCCAGAAACACATTTGATTCCTTTGATTTTACAGGTTCCAAACGGACAGAGAGAAGCTATCTCTGTGTTTGGCACAGATTATCAAACAAAAGATGGCACTTGTATTAGAGATTATATCCATGTGACAGATTTGGCTGAGGCTCATATTCTGGCTGTGAAATATCTTATGGCAGGAAGTAAAAGCAATATCTTTAATCTTGGAAATGGTGTTGGATTTACTGTAAAAGAAGTAATTGAAATGGCAGAAAAAGTAACTGGACAGGCTATTAAAGTGGTAGAAACAGAGAGAAGAGCAGGTGACCCGGCGGCGCTGATTGCCTCTAGTGACAAAGCTAAGAAAGTACTGGGATGGGAACCAAAACACAATAGCCTGAAAGAAATTATTCAGACGGCGTGGGCATGGCATCAAAATCATCCAAATGGATATAAATAAATTTATTATTTATGAGATAAGGAGGTGAAATATGGAAAATTATTTTATCAATAGTTTGTTGCATGGAGGGGATTATAATCCAGAACAGTGGTTATATGATCCAGATATTTTAGAAACTGATATTGAATACTTTAAAAAAGCTCTTATAAATGAGGTATCACTGGGTATCTTTTCGTGGGCAATGCTCGAACCAGAAGAAGATAGATATGATTTCAAATGGATGGAATCTATTATCAATCGATTATATGAAAATGGAATTTCTGTGATACTAGCTACACCTTCGGGAGCTAGACCAAAATGGATGGCAGATAAGTATCCAGAAGTATTAAGAGTAGATGAAAGTCGTCACAGAAACCTTTATGGTCTGAGACATAATCATTGTTATACTTCTCCCGTATACAGAGAGAAAACTAGAAAAATGAATATGGAATTAGCAAAACATTTTGGTGATCATCCTGCTGTTATAGCCTGGCACATTTCAAATGAATATGGTGGGGAGTGTCATTGTCCGCTTTGCCAAGCAGAATTTCGTAAATGGTTAAGAGAAAAATATCAGACGATTGAAAAACTGAATTTTGAGTGGGCAACTACTTTTTGGAGTCACAGATATAATGATTTTGAGCAAATCGAAAGTCCTTCTTCGCGTGGAGAATCTCAGTTACATGGTTTAAATCTAGACTGGAAGCGTTTTGTGACAGATAGAACAGTCGATTTTGTTAAACATGAGATTAGGGCAATTCGTGACACCGGCAATAATAAACCAACAACAATTAACCTCATGTACGATTATTATGGATTAAATTACCATAAATTTAGGGATGTAGTTGATATTATTTCTTGGGATAATTATCCACAATGGCACAAAAAAGCTGAATATTTAACTGCCATGGATAATGGTATGCAACATGACATTATGCGTAGTATTAAAAAAGCTCCATATCTGTTGATGGAAAGCTGTCCAGCGGCGACGAACTGGCAGCCAGTGAGCAAATTGAAAAAACCAGGTATGCTACATCTTGCATCTTTGCAAGCAATTGCACATGGTTCAGATAGTGTACAGTATTTTCAATTGCGTCAGAGTAGAGGATCTTCTGAAAAGTTCCATGGTGCAGTAATTGATCATTATGGTGGAAGTGATACAAGAGTTTTTGAAGAAGTCACTTGTGTAGGGAAAACTTTAGTGCAATTAAAAGAAGTAGTTGGGACACAAGTGGAAGCAAAAGTTGCTGTATTGTTTGATTGGGAAAACCGATGGGCAATGGAAGACGCACAAGGACCAAGAAATGAGGGTCTCTTTTACAAAGAAGCTGTAGAAAAATCATACTACGCATTTAGAAAATTGGGATTAGATGTTGATGTGATAAGTGCAGAACAGGATTTAGATCAATATTCTGTTGTTGCAATTCCTATGATGTATATGTTTAAAGAAGGTTTTTCTGACAGGATAAAAACATATACGGAGAATGGTGGAATTGTAATAATGACATACTGGTCAGGAATTGTAGATGATAAAGATTTGTGTTATCTCGGAGGAACACCACATGGATTAATGGATGTATTTGGACTTCGAAGCACAGAAATTGATGCATTATATGATTGGGAAAGTAATCTTTCAGTTCCTATTTACGGGAATAGCTTGGGATTAACAGAAAGATGGAAGTGTAAAAATCTTTGCGATCTTGTCAAGGTTTCTACCGCAGAAATATTAGCTACTTATGATAAAGATTTTTATGCGGGTTTGCCCACAATTACCAAGAATCTGTTCGGAAAAGGTAAAGCATATTACATTTGTGCTGATTTTGAACAGGCGTTTTATGATGAAGTATACAAAAAAATAGTAATTGATACAGAACTCACTGTACCTATAAATGAAATACCGAATGGTGTGGAAGTTACGACAAGAATATCCAAGGACAGTAAATATATTTTTGTTCAAAATTTCAATAATCATGCGGTTGAAATGGAAATTGACACACAAAATTCTCAAATTATTTATGGTGACTACAAAGGTAGTATAATGGAAAGCTTCGGGACTATTGTTTTGAAGCAAAACAGATAAAATACACTGATTAGGAATATGGAAAATGGCGGAGCAAAATAAGAATAATTGTTGTGAAATCTTAAACCAGTCTAAGGAATTTAATGCAAATTTAGAAATTGTAAGAGAAAGCCATAAAGCAGAGGAAAATAAGGTAATACTGGGTTATTCTGGTTGGCTGAAAATTAGTAGGTGTATATGTGGACATGGGTATATAGAGTCAGAAGGAATCTTTTATCCATATAACACGGGAGACTATCTATTGCTTTTTTCGAATGTTTCTTATATGGTCGTGTCCGAAAGTGAGTGTGATACTGTGTGGGAATGTATAGAGATAGATGGATTGAAGACTGATAAAGAAGAGAATCGAATACTCGTGTTTAGCGATTTGCAAATGAGTGAGCTGGACGTAGAAAAAGGAAGAAGAAATAAATTTGATTCTATTTTACCTTCACTCCAGTACATCATGGAGCATTACATAGAAACGATACGTATATCTACATTGGCGAAGACATGTTATGTTAGCGAATCTTATTTTAGAAGAGTTTTTTTCGAATGTATGCATGTTTCGCCTTCGGAATATATTAATCAGTTTCGAATTAATAAAGCGTGTGAATTAATCAAAAACAAGAATTATTCAATGGATGTGATAGCTTCTAAAGTTGGATTTCAATCCACTGCAACATTTTATCGTAATTTCAAACGACAAAAAGGATGCAAACCATTTCAGTGGAAAAACGATAATTTGTGAACAAAAGATTTTTTTGAGTTAAAGAATTAACCTGAAATAGAATGAAGTGAAAATGAGAAAAAGTGTATTGAAAATGAAAACAATCAAAAAAAATAGTCTGATAAAATTAACAAAAGGTTTGTTTAGTCCACTTATATGTAAGGGACTTAACAATAAAAAAAGAGGAGGTTTTTATTATGAAAAAAATGAGTAAGAAGATTATCGCAGTTTGTATTGCAATCGCTATGATGTGCGGATTGGTTGCTTGCGGAGGTCCTGATAATGGGGAGGATAAGGATGAAAATACACTGACTGTATGGGCTTGGGATGCTCAGTTTAATCTTTACGCTATGGAAGAAGCAGAAAAAATTTATCAGCAGAAAAATCCAGATTTCAAGCTTGAAACAGTTGAAATTACATGGGATGATTTACAAACAAAACTAGGGACGATTATTGGATCTGGGGACTACTCACAACTTCCAGACATCTGTTTAATGCAAGATTATGCATATCAGAAGTATGTGACAATTTATGATGGCATGTTCCAAGACATCACAGATTGTGGAATTGACTTTTCACAGTTTGCAGAAGGTAAATTGACAGCATCTGTTGTAGATGGCAAAAACTATGGAGTTCCATTTGATAATGGTACAGATGTTGCTATTTATAGAACAGATATACTTGAACAAGCAGGATACACAATCGAAGACTTGACTGACATTGATTGGAATAGATTTATCGAAATTGGTAAGGATGTTTATGCTAAGACAGGATATTCTCTTCTTTCGGTTCAAACTGGTGGATCTGACATCATTTATCAAATGATGCAATCAGCTGGAAAGAGTACATGGAACGCAGATGGATCACCAAACATTGCAAATAATCAAAATTTGAAGCAGTGCTTAGAAATCTATTTGGAAATGGCTGAAACACACGTAATGGATGTAAGAAATAGCTGGGATGAATATGTAGCTACTTTTACAAGTGGAAAAACAGCAGGTGTTATTAATGGATGTTGGATTATGGTTCAGCTTCAAAGTGCAACAGAGCTTTCAGGAAAGTGGGCTATTACTAATGTTCCTTCGTTACCAGGAGTAGAAGGTGCTACTAATTATACAAATCAAGGTGGCTCTACATGGGCTATTACAGCAAATTGTCAAAATGTAGAACTTGCTACAGATTTCCTTGGAAGTACTTTTGGAGGAAGTACAGAATTATATGACACAATTCTTCCAGGAGCAGGAGCAATCTCTACATGGCTTCCAGCAAGCAAAAGTGAAGTATATGCGGAACCACAAGAATATTATGGTGGACAGGCTGTTTACGGATTGATTGCGGAATTTGCTTCAAAAGTACCAGCGGTTGATCTTGGAGTTTATTATACAGAAGCTAATACTGCTTTAGCTACAGTAGTTGGAAACATTCTCGGAGGAGCAGATATTGATTCAGAATTAAAAACAGCACAGGAAACGGTAGAATTTAGTATGAGACAATAAAATAAAATCGTTGCAAGGGAACAAAAAGGGTATAAATAAGTTCCCTTGTAAATAGGAAAGATTTGGTGCAGATATGATTAGTAAAAAATTAAGCAAAAATCAAAGATTAAATCTCACGGGATGGGGATTTATGCTTCCAGCAATTATTTTGATTTCCAGTTTTAGTTTGTTCCCAATGATTAGTGCTTTTATTATGTCATTGAAATCAGGTACAGGAATACAACTTACTTTTGCGGGACTGAGCAATTATATTCGAGCATTCCAAGACGATGTATTCAGACAATCGATACTGAATTGTCTGTTTTATCTGATTATCCAGGTTCCTATAATGCTTATTTTAGCATTAGTACTTGCGAGTGCACTTAATAATCCCCATTTAAGATTCAGTGGATTTTTTAGAACATGTATATTTCTTCCATGTGCAACATCTTTAGTTGCATATGCAATTGTATTTAGATCCTTGTTTGCGACAGATGGTTTTATCAATATGATACTAATGAAAATAGGCATTTTGGATGAGGCGTATAATTTCTTGGCAAATCCTACTAGTGCAAAATTTGTGATTATCATTGCATTAATTTGGAGATGGACAGGATATAATATGATTTTCTATTTGGCGGCTTTTCAGAATATAGATTCGCAAGTTTATGAGGCAGCAAAAGTTGATGGAGCCTCTCCAATTCAGACATTTTTTAGGATTACTTTACCATTATTAAAGCCAACAATTTTAATGACTGCAATTATGTCAACAAATGGTACACTTCAATTATTTGATGAATCATTGAACTTAACTAATGGTGGACCAGGAAATGCTTCTATAACAATGTCGCATTACATATATAAGACTGCTTTTAAAGGGGTTCCTAATTTCGGATATACTTCTGCTATGTCATTTATTATTTTAATCATGGTTGCAGTACTTGCATTTATCCAAATGAAAGTAGGTGAAGATAATGATTAGAAGAGTAAAAAAGATTGGAATGTATTCTTTGTTATCAATTGTTTCAATTATTTCTGTTTTCCCATTCTTTTGGATGGTAGTAGCAGCTACAAATAAGAGTATAGATGTTATTGGTGGAAAACTTACGATAGGTATGAATTTAATAGAGAACTATAAGACGTTAGTTTCGCAACAACCATTGTGGAGTAGTTTTTGGAATTCTTGTAAATATACTATTGCAGTTACTATATTTGCATTGATTGTAAGTTCTCTAGCAGGTTATGGGTTTGAAATATATAGAGATAAGTTGAAAGAGAAAATGTATGCATTAGTACTCATGACAATGATGATTCCATTCGTTGCATTGATGGTTCCTTTGTTTAGAATGTATTCTAAGCTTGGACTACTAAATTCAGTATTAGGATTTATGCTTCCATCACTTGCAACCCCTCTGTTGATTATGATGTTTAGAACGAATGCTAAAGCTTTTCCTCTATCAATTATTGAGGCTTCGAGATTAGATGGTCTTTCAGAATTTGGTATATTTTTCAGAATGTATATGCCTAGCATGAAATCGGTATTTGCAGCAGCAGGAGTTGTAACATTTATGAATTCATGGAACAACTTTTTATGGGCAAAAGTTATTATGTCAGACGATTCTACTCAGACCATGCCTATGTTGATTTCAAATCTTACATCAGGCTACATGACAGACTATGGTATGTTAATGCTTGCGGTATTAATTACTACTGTACCTACTGCGATTGTATTCTTTGCATTGCAGAAGAACTTTGTTGAAGGTATTACTGGATCTGTTAAATAGTTTTATTACTTGAAGGCGCAAGACATTATTCGGAGAATGTGTTTGTGGAAACGGAGAACTATTGAAAGTAAGGTTAGAATAAAAAATCAAACTGCGAGAGACAACTAACTGAGGGGAGCCTATGGCTCCCCTTCGTGTTTGAGTTGATTTCGGAATTCGGTTGGGGACATTCCACTTTGCTTTTTAAAGATTCGACTAAAATACAGTGGATTGTCATACCCAACAATATCTGCTATTTCCGTAACATTATAATTTGTAGTTTCCAATAAAGTTTGTGCGTTGGATATACGCAGCGAAAGGATGTACTGAGTTGGAGTGATTTCAGTGTATTCCTTGAAATTACGTATGAACCAGCTGACACTCATATGATGTTCGGCAGCATAGTCTTCTATGCAAAGCGGCTTATTGTAGTTTTCATGGAAGAAGCGAACGGCAGTATTCATCTCTTCCATAAGAGCATGGGTCTTAGATTTCGGCTTCACATTGATCAGACGATGGATCATGATAAAAAGATGTTTCAGGTAACAAACCAAAAGTTCTTCATAATCCTCCTTACACAGTTTCAGTTCCTGAATCATCTGACTAAAGATTCTTTTGTATTCTAGAGAAGTTCCGGTATGAATTACATGAACGTCATCTTGAATGCCATAAGAACGAACAATGTTTTTCACGTTTCCACCTGTGAAATGAACCCAATATACTTCTGTATGATCTGTGCCGTAATAATAGTAGCGTTGTTCTTCTTTTGGACGATAGATCACCATGTTTCCGGCGGTCACAATTTCTTCTACACCATTGAAGTAAAAATGTGCTTTGCCGGATGCAATATAAAGAATCTGCCAGTCCAAACGTCCACGGGGACGATGAGTAGGAAGCTTGGGACGAGTGAATAAATGATATGTGCCGCAGCTACATACCATGATTGGTTTGCTTTTGTCTTTAAAGTCCAAAACCTTATTATGCCAATATGCTGAGTCGGTATACATATAGTGTCACCTCTTTCTTATGTAATGCATGAGAAACTTATAAATCCTACTGTCATAGTATCATTTTGTGCATGTTTTGTCTAATGCAATTTATGGAATTACTTTCCACTAAATAATATATTAAATATAGAAAGATAGGGAGGGATAGAAAAAAATGCATATATTTAGAACCTCTCTTCAAAAGAATAATATAAAACAATAAAAAAGGAGAAAATGCGGATGAGAGCTTATGAAAATATTCTATTTACAAGTGAAAATAGAAAATCACCAAGAAGTTACTATATCCCAGGTGGATGTTCCCAATATTTACTATTAAATGGGGAATGGAAATTTGCATATTTTAATCGAGATATCGATGTGCCAGAAAAGATTGAGCAGTGGAATAAGATAACAGTTCCTTCTTGTTGGCAGTTATATGGATATGATAATCCAAACTACACAAACATCAACTATCCATATCCTTGTGATCCACCATATGTACCAACGGATAATCCTTGTGGGGTTTATGAAAGAGAATTCGAACTTGAGAAAAAATGGGGCAAGATATATTACCTGTTCGAGGGAGTTTCTTCTTGTGCATACCTCTATATTAATGATACCTATGTTGGATTTACGCAAGGTAGCCACCTACAGGCAGAATTTGAAATTACAGATTATGTAAAAGAGGGAACAAATAAAGTTACTGTTAAAGTCTTGAAATGGTGCTGTGGTAGCTATTTGGAAGACCAGGATTTCCTTCGCTTTAATGGTATTTTCAGAGATACCTATATTTTACAAAGACCATTTGGCCACATAGAAGACGTACAAATTATTCCAAATGAAAAAATAATTCATATTGTGTCTGAGGGTGTTAGCGATGTATCCATTGCTTTTGAAGGTGAAGTGTTGGTGCAAACACAGATGGAAAATGAATTTACTTATGTAGTAGAAAATCCAGTTTTATGGAATGCAGAAAAACCAGCTCTTTATGATGTTATATTAAAGAGAAATGGAGAAGAATTAAAGTTCCGTATTGGTATGAGAAAAATAGAAGTCTCTAAACAATGTGAATTGTTGATTAACGGAATGTCAGTAAAACTTCATGGTGTAAACCATCACGATACACATCAATATAATGGATGGTGCCAGACAGACGAAGAACTTCGTAGAGATTTGTTGTTGATGAAGGACTTAAATATGAACTGTGTTCGTACTGCACATTATCCACCAACACCAAAATTCATGGAAATGTGTGATGAAATCGGCTTGTATGTAATCTGTGAAACAGATATTGAAACTCATGGATTTCTTCGTCGTTTACCAAATGTAGAATACCATTTTGATATGGACTCAAATGATTGGCCTGCATCTACCTTAGAATGGCAAGGTGAACACATAGAACGTATGGAAAGAATGGTAGAAACATTCAAGAATTATGCCAGCATTATTATGTGGTCTACAGGTAATGAAAGTGGTCATGGAGTTAACCATGTGGCCATGATTCGTTGGACAAGAAACCGTGATAACTCCAGATTGATTCATTGTGAAGATGCTTCTAGAAAAGAACAAATCCATAATGCGGATGTGTATTCAAGAATGTATATCACCTTTGAAGAGTTAGAAAAGGCAGCAGTCACAAATGATATTTGTATGCCAGTATTTTTATGTGAATATTCTCATGCGATGGGAAATGGTCCTGGGGACGTATATGAATATAATGAAATCTTTGATAAATATCCAAAATTAATTGGTGGATGTATTTGGGAATGGGCAGACCATGTCGTTATGGTAGATGGTGTTGCTAAATATGGTGGAGACTTTGAAGGGGAATTAACAAATGATGGTAATTTCTGTTGTGATGGTCTTGTATTTGCTGACAGATCCTTCAAAGCTGGAACGATGGAGGCGAAAGCAGCTTTCCAACCAATTCGTACATCATACGAAAACGGTTTCCTTAGCGTATATAACCGCCTTGACTTTACAAACCTTAATGAATACGACTTTACATATTGGGTTGAAGTAGATGGAGTAAAAGGAGAAGAGGTAACTCTGAATCTAGATGTAGTACCTCATGGAACTGTAACACTGGAAATTCCATATACCGAAACAGTTTGTCAATATGGAGTGTATTTGAATATCAGATTAACAAAGGCAGAAAAAGAATATGCACAAACACAACATGAACTTCCATACAAAGTAGAAGAAACTGTAAGTGAAACATCCCTTACATTAACAGAAGATCAGTATCATATTTACGCTTCAGGAGAAGGATTCCACTATGTATTTTCTAAAATTTATGGTGGATTTACAAGCATGATTGTAGATGGAGTAGAACAATTAGCTGGAACAAGCAAAATCTCAATGTTCCGTGCAACAACAGATAATGACGCAAAGATGCGACCATTCTGGGCAAATGTAAATATCTGGCAGGGTGAAAATCTTGATTGTGCATTTACAAAAGTATATGAATGCAATATTTGTGATAACAAAATTCTTCTGAAAGGATCTTTAGCAGGAATTTCTAGAAAACCGGTGCTGCTATATGATATGGAAATTAGAATTACGGTAGAAGGAACTGTAGAAATTGGATTTAACGGCAAGATTCGTGAAGATGCAACATGGATGCCTAGATTAGGTATGGAATTTACTTTGGCAGAACAGGCAAGTACATTTACTTATTATGGCAGAGGACCATGGGAAAACTATTGTGATATGAACCACTGTGCAAGTATTGGTGCATACGAAAGCGATGTGGATTCTGAGTATGTAAATTATGTATTTCCACAAGAACATGGAAATCACATGAACGTGAAACGACTTACATTGGGCAAATTAGAATTCCAATCAGAAGATGGTTTTGAATGTAATGTTTCAAAATATACGATTGAAGAGCTGGATCAGGCAAAACATACGGACGAGTTACATCCAGATGGAAATGTTCATGTACGTATTGACTACAAAGTTTCAGGTCTTGGAACAGCGTCTTGCGGACCTGATTTATCAGAAAAATACCGTTTCTCTGAAAAAGAAGTAAGCTATAGATTTAAAATTAAAAAATATACAAAAAAATAAATTGAGAGAGGAAAGAACGGAAATGAATGAAAAAAAATATTTAAAATGGTACAACAAAGTCGGTTATGGCTCAGGTGATATTGCTGGTAATGTAGTGTATGCATTCCTTACATCATTTGTAATGATCTATCTGACTGACACAGTAGGATTAAACGCAGGTATTGTAGGTACATTGATTGCAGTTTCAAAGTTATTCGATGGCGTAACGGATTTATTCTTTGGCGCAATGATTGATAAGACAAAGAGCAAAATGGGTAAAGCCAGACCTTGGATGTTTTACGGTTATTTTGGATGTGCGGTTACATTAGTAGGAATCTTTGCTATTCCAGCTAGTCTTGGAACGACAGCACAGTATGCATGGTTCTTTATCTGCTATACCTTATTAAATGCGATTTTTTATACTGCAAACAACATTGCATACTCAGCACTTACATCTTTGGTAACAAAAAATAACAAAGAACGTGTAGAAATGGGTTCTTTCCGATTCATTTTCGCATTTTCAACAAGTTTATTGATCCAGGCTATCACAATCAGTTTTGTTGCAAAACTTGGTGGCGGAGCTGAGGCTTGGAGAATGGTAGCCATTGTATACGCTATTATTGGTGTGATTTCAAACAGTCTTTCAGTATTCTCTGTAAAAGAGTTATCTGAAGGAGAACTCAGAGAAGAAGATGAAACAACAAATGATGCTACTGTTGACGAAAAATATTCATTAATCGATGCTGCGAAGTTATTAGTTGCAAATAAGTATTATGTAATGATTTGTGTAACATATATTCTTCAGCAGTTATATGGTGCAATGCTTGGTGTTGGTACTTATTATATGAAATATGTAATGGGTAATGAAAATCTTTTCTCATACTTTGCATGGGCAATCAACATTCCGCTTATCATCGCACTTGTTATCACGCCATCCCTTGTTCAAAAATGGAAGGGCATGTATAAGTTGAATTTCTGGGGATATGCGCTTGGTACACTTGGTCGTGCATTAGTAGTTGTAGCTGCATATATGGGTAATCTTCCATTAATGTTCCTGTTTACTGGAGTAGCAGCATTTGGTATGGGACCATGGCAGGGAGATATGAATGCTGTTATCGCAGAATGTTCTCAGTATACATACCTAACAAAAGGTAAACGAGTAGATGGAACTATGTATTCTTGTACATCTCTTGGTGTAAAAATTGGTGGTGGCCTTGGTGTAGCTATCCAGGGATGGTTATTACAATTTGCTGGATATAATGGTACATCAGCAGTTCAGCCAGATTCAGCTATCAGCATGTTACAAACAATGTACTTATGGATTCCAGTCGTGATTACTCTTATCATCACATTTATTATGTCTAGAATGAAAGTTGAAAAAGCAAATGAAGAGTTAAGAGCGGCAAAAAAGGCTTAATTGACAGGTGGCGATGCACGGAAATAGTGTAGCTATGTTACTGATTAAAAAAGAAAAACGGAATGATAATATGAATGTCACAGATTTAATGTCTGTGGCATTCGTGCGTTATAGGGGATTTATCTAAGTGATAGAAATAAAAGTAGTCAGTTTATGGTTACTTTTTTCGTGGGGCTTTTTGTAGCGCAGAGCTTGCTGTAAATTGCGTGGGCATATGCGAGAAAAGTATAGCTTGCTGTAAATCGAGTGGGCATATGTGAGAAAAGTTCAGCTTGTAAGAAATGCCCTGGGTATATATCGAATTTTTCAAGTTCACTGCCGAAAAAACTTGCTAAAAATAGCTCTAAATGATGTGTTTTTTCCAAATGTAAAAAAAGGAACTAATACTGCCCATGAATTCGGTAAAAGTGACGGTAGCATTCACTTGTTTTTATACATACGTCCAATCTGATTATTTTGAGTCTTTTTAAGCAAGCTTTTTGGGCAGCGGATTTGCGAAATTCTATATATACCCAGGGTAAAAATGTCAATATAAAAAAGCAGTTTCTATACAGAAAAAGTAGAGTTCTGGAAACTATTTTTATATTCACCCAAGCAATTCACCCCCACCTAAGCCAACAAACTTTGGCGCGCAGCGCCACATTTTTCATTTATCAAAGTATATGCGCACAAAATAAATCCCCCATTTTTCTTTCTTTTTACATTCCCATGCCAATAATCTTTACATTCCCCTGTTAAAGTAGTCTCATCCGAAATGAAAGGAAGAGGAGATGAAAAAGTGAAATATCTATTACGAAAATGGAATGCATTCGCAGCTATGCTGACTGCAAGTCTCATTTTATTCCTGCCGATTTCAGCTATGGCAGCAGAAACAGAAACTGCTCCAGAGTATCAGATCACAACTCAGGAGATTTCGGTAGACAAAGAAAGTGGAGAATACAGCTTTGAAATATGCATAGATACAACTGAAAATTATGCAGGCGCTGAATTTGGTGTGATCTGCAGCCAGGGGACGGAGATTACTTCCGTTTCGAGCAGCGCGGAATCGATGACGGGTCCCAAGGAAGCAAACGGCCTTGTATGGTTTGGTTTTTTTGCAGGAGAAGACAGCTTTAGCGGAGAAATGGTTGTGAAAGTAGAAGGCAGCTATGAACCGGGATCAGAGTCCGCGATCGTAATCCAGGATATCAAGATTTATACAGTTGGAGATCAGGATTACACATCTACAGCTTTGGAGGGTGGAATGATCGTAAATCTGAATGCAGATTTGGTAACCGAGAGTATGGAAGATTCGGCAGAAAATGGTGGTATTAATATGATTGTACTGCTCGCTGTTTTTATGGTGATTGTGGCAGCAGTGGCAATTGTGTTGATATATAGAAGGAAAAAGAGAGGAGAAGAAACAAATGTTTTCCAAGAAAATCATAAATAGCAAAAACATGAAGAAAATTGGCGCTATGGCATTGGCTGTAGCAATGATGATGCAAGTGATTCCAGCTTCAGCAGCAGATACAAGTGAAGGTACTGCAACAGAAGAACAAGCTGGCACATATTCTGTAGTGGATGAAGATAAAGTACCAGCACAACTTAATGTGCATGTAGGTGATGATGCAGCTACAGAAGTAAATATCACTTATACAACAGTAACAGACACATCAACTGTAGTTTCCATCCAAAAAGCAGAAGGTGGAGATACAATGTATTTTGAAGGAACTTCTTATCAGGGAATTGGTGGAAAGTACATCCATGAAATCGCCGTAACTGGTTTGGAAGCATACACAGAATACAATTATACAGTAGGTGATGGTTTTAATACATATGACGGTACATTTAAAACAGCACTTGCAAAAAATGATGAAACAACATTTACATTTGCCTACCTTGCAGATACACAGGTTTCAAATGCAAGCAATGCAAAAGCATTGGGAGCAACTTTAGCAAAAGTAAATGAAAAAAATCCTGATTTTGTATACCTTGCAGGTGACGTAACAGATACAAACAACAATGAAAGCCAATGGGAATGGCTGTTCAACAATGATGGTCTTTATGCTACAGGCGGAGAAGATATGTTTGCAAACAATCTGATCGCCGTAACACAAGGAAATCACGATAACAACGAAATGTATCAACACATCAATGCTCCAGAAGAAGCAGGAAAAATCGTGTACAGTTTTGATTATGGCTGTGCAAAATTCATTATCCTGAACTTAGAAGCTGCAAAATCAGATGACACAGCAAGAGCAGAACAAGAAGCATATTTAAGACAAGAAGTTGCAGATGCAAAAGCAAATGGACAATGGACAATCGTAGGTTTCCACAAATCTCTTTACACAGGTGCATCACATATTACAGACAGTGATATCGTTGCAGCAAGAAAATACTGGTCACCAATTTTTGCAGAACTGGATGTAGATCTCGTTCTTCAAGGACATGACCACGTATATTCAAGAGGTTTTGTAACAGAAGACGGTGAAAATGCAAATCCAGAAGTAGAAGAAGATGGAACTATTATCCAACCAGATAACGCACCACTTTATATGGTAGGTGGACATGCAGGTGGTTTGAAATGGTACTCTAAGAAGAACTATACAGTTTCAGAAGGCGACCCACTTACATTAAATTATGAATTCCTTGACGTAAACTCAACAGATACAGGCAGTGATGTGAAGAAAGAACAAGTAATCACAATGCTTGAAGTATCAAACACAGAAATCAGCGTTGTAACAACATGTTTCAAATATGACACGGATACAGACACTATCACAACAGAAGAATATGTATACGATTCTTTCACTGTGGAAAGAGATTTAGCTGACTGTGCAACTTCATATGTAGATGGTGCAGAACTCCTTGTAAAAGAACAAGAAGATACATTAGAATACACAGTTTCATTTGACAACATCGTTAATACAAATGCATTTGAAACAGCACTTTCTTACGATGAATCTGTAATGGAATTAGTAAGTGTAGAAAGCTGCCTTGATGATACAATTTTTACAGATGTTGAAACAGAGAATGGTGTATCTGACATCATGGTAGGGGTACAGAATCCATTTTCATCAGATGAAAAAGTAGAAGTTGCCAAATATACATTCCGTCTCAAAGAAGGTGTAGATGTGGATGAAGTAGCGGTAACACTTACAAAAGCAGATACCGTACAGGTTCTTCAAGATGGTGAAACAGTAGGTTCGGAAGACGTAAAATCTACGATGATCAAAGACGAAGCTGTTACCACAATCTATTCTTACAAGAAAGCAAGCGACATTAATAAAGATGAAGAAATTACACTCGCAGATTTAGCAATTGCATTAGTTTACTATCAGACAGCCGAAACAACATGCGATATCAACCTTGATGGTGTAGTAAATGCATTGGATTATGTTATCATCGCAAGCTACATTCGCTAATAAAGTATAAAATAACGAATCAATCACCAGTACAATATACCTGCACTCCCGAAAATGGAGGTGCAGGTTATGTGCGGTTATTGAGAAATAGATAAAATGGAGAGTATTATGAAAAAAGTGTTATATCATATCGCATTTATTATTTGCTATATCCTATTCCTGTTTGGATATAATGGAATCTTGGAATTTGAAAAGCCGGCAGATTATCCGGAAGGGCTTGAATATGCGAAGGCAGAAGTCGTTGAAATTGTGGAAGACAGTATGGGGCAGGATCCGGATTATGCTTATATTCGAATTGGAAAACAGACGATGAATCTGAAAATCCTTTCTGGAAAATATAAAGGGCAAACTGTTCAAACCATCAATTTTGTGACAAGAACGACACAAATGGAAGGAAAAGTAGGAACGCGCTATATCATAGGAAGCTATGATGGCTATATAACAGCAAATATTATGTCTTACGAACGCAGCGGAATCATTATGGTACTTGTATTTGCGTTTATTGCCATGGTGATTTTATATGGAAGAAAAAAAGGTGTTGCGGCAGTCGCAGCTCTGATTGTTACGCTTCTAAATGTGGTATTTTTGTTTATTCCAATGCTGATCAATGGAGTACCGTCCATCCTTGCGGCAATTCTTGTAGTGCTGCTTTCGACCTTGTATACCATGGTTGTGTTAAATGGATTCTGTAAAAAGAGCCTGATCGCGACTATCTGCTGTACTTTGTGTACGGCGTTTGCCGGACTGTTGGCATGGCTGGTAGGACAGATTGGCGGTATTTCGACTTTGAATACGCCAGAAGTAGAAGATTTGCTGTTTATTACAGAGAATACCAAATTTCGCATCGATAACCTTTTGACCGCTGGAATTTTGATCGCAGCTATGGGCGCAGTTATGGACACCTGTATGTCGATTGTGTCTTCTCTTTATGAAATCAAGGAGCAGAATCCATCTGTCACGGCAAGACAATTGCGACAGAGCGGAATGAACATCGGAAAAGATATTATGGGAACCATGACAAATACACTGATCCTTGCTTTTGCAGGAAGCAGCATCAACCTGATGGTGATTTATTATATGTACTGTATGCCGGTGATCAGTCTGGTGAATTCTGATTTTATTGTGGTGGAAGCTGTGAAGGGCCTGATAAGTAGTATGGCTGTAGTGATGTCTATACCGGCAGCAGCGATCATGACCGCAGCAGCGATTGGAAAACGAGAGTAAAAAAATGGATGTAGTCAACCTGGCTACATCCATTTTTGTAATTTATTTGTATCTGTAATTTCGATAGATCCGCGTGTGAGAGAAACAACACCTTCTGTCTGGAAATATTTCAACATTCTGGTCACAACTTCTCGTGCTGTTCCGAGATGATTTGCAATCTTTTCGTGTGTGATCTTGAGAACATTGGTGTCCTCTAAAACACTTTCTTCTATTAAAAAGGCAGCAAGTCTTTTATCAAAACTTTTCCACATGACCTGTTCGATCAGCCACATGATTTCGGAAAGACGGGATGCCATGAGCTGATTGGTATAATTGGCAAGTGCTGCAGACTTCTCCATCATCTCACGATAGGCTTTTGGTGGGATCACCCAGAGAACCGAATCCTTTTCTGTCTCAATAAAAACATCAAATTGGATATTGGGCATCATGCAGGATGCAGAAAACAGACAGATGTCACGCTCAAACAGGCGGTAGAGTGTAACTTCGCGTCCCTCTTCAGAAGAAATATAGACCCTTAACTGACCGGATTCGATCAAAAGTAATCCGACACAGTCTGCAGAGCCATTGTGGATCAAAGTACCTTTTGGAATGATGCGCTTTTGGGAAATGCGGCATAATCGCTCCTGTTCGGCTTTTGTTAATTGATTCCAGATTGGAAAAAAGTTTAAAAGCTCCATGAAATCCCTCCTTTATATTCCTGAAATTTCGTTGCGGTATTCTGATGGCGTTTTGCCGGTCATTTTTTTGAATTTTTTTGTAAAGTAATTTACGTCAGGAATTCCGCAATATTGGGCAATCTTCTGTATCTGCAAAGTTGTAGATCCTAAAAGAAAAATTGCGCGGTCAATGCGCTTACGATTTACATGTTCTGTAAGAGTTTCACCAGATTCTTTTTTAAATAATACTGACAGATAAGAAGGATTGACCTGAACGATATCAGCCAGAGTATTCAGTCTTAAATCGGCAGTTAAATCATAATCAATCAGAGTGATCACTTTTTGAATCAATGGAGAATAATTCTTCAGAGAATAGTTTTTTACAATCAGGCAATATTGCTGCATCATTTCCTGAATCTTTTCGATTGCTTCTTCCGTAGTCTGGATTTTCTCGATTTCAGCAGCATAGCGCACAGAGAGTTCATTTACTTTGTGCGGATGTACAGAGCTATTGAGTGCCGCCAGACGAAAAAGTGTGTTTAAGGCGATCACATAGTTCTTTGTCTGAAGCGGAGTAGTGGTAATACGGGCTGAATACTGATGATGCAGCAGATGAGATAAGTAGAGTTCTGCTTTATGTAGCTGCCCGATAGAAATAGCCTGCATTAATTGAACCTCAATCTTGTAGCGTTCTTCTGCGACTCCAAGATCAACCAGAGATTCTCTTGCTGGAGAAGCAATCTCATCAGAAAGCAGAGAATCTACATTTGGAATAAAAGGATTTTCTACAAATTGTAATGAAAAGTTATCTAAATCTCCCCAGAGATATTCACCTAACGTATACAGAATGCAAAAAAGCATTGTCTCATCGGTGATCAATGGGGTTGCAAGATAAAATTGTTCAAATTGTGCTGTGGCTTTTGGATTAAATTCGAGTTTTTCAATCACTGCATGAACTTCTTCTTTTGAAAGTAGTTTACTAGTGTATGGACCTATATACACATATACTGGTAATTCGTCTTCGACAGGGAGCTGAAAAATAATATAATTGCAAGAAAAAACATCGTGGATTTGGTAAATAGTATTGGGACGAAACTCTTTGATCAAAAGTTGAAGCAAGTTGTTGGGATTCCACATCTTGCGGAGTGAATCGTGAAGATGTTCGCTTACGGGATGAATGAGCAGATCATCAGAGTCCTTTGTAATAAAGTGGACATCCAAAGAATAGTTTGCAAGCAGTTTTTGAACAAACTTAAATTCTTTATCATAATTCATAAAATTCCTCCTCTAAAAATACTATAACTATTATCGTAAAAATTTTGGGAAAAATCAATATGAACTAAATATTTTGATAAAATCTTTTTCATTGAGAAATAGAAGAGAGAACGGTATAATAATAGAAAGAAGATGATGCCGGAGGAGAAACATGAGCCTGATTTTAAATGGGAAAAATTTATATATTGTGAATAAAAAGCCTCAAATGGCAGGTGCGATCGAGTGTGACGGTACTTGTTTGATGATACTGGATAAAGAAAATAATGTTCTGGAAGCAGGAAAGATTGATCTGAGATTGGATTTACATGCCTGTCTTTACTGCAGACAGCTTAAGAATATTGTTTTTATTGTAAACAATGGAAAAGTGTACAGTGCATCTTTGATTTTGGCAGATGAAAATCAATTCGATGCGGTATTAAGTGAGCTGCGGTTGGCATATCCAGAATTACAACTGAGTGAGCAGAATGCGAAAATCAATGGCTATGCAGCTTCTGTAGTGGAAAAACTGCAGGAAGGTGTGGCAGTTACGATTATAGAGACAAAGGAAGAGAAAGTAAAATGTTGTCCAGTGTGCGGAATGGAATGTGATCCTAATATTCCATATTGCATGGAGTGCGGAACACCGGTGTAGAAGTGGCGATGTGAAAGGAAGTGTGTCGGATGAAGCGGATTACTTCAAAGGAACTAAAAGCGTTGCTGGAGCAGAGACAAAAACCAGAGGTATTTTGCCCAGGAGAGATCGAAATGGAGAATGAGGATTTAAGCGGATGGGATTTGAGTTTCATGGATTTCACGCTTTGTATTTTTAAAAATGTCTGTTTTGATGGGGCCGATATGAGTTATGGATCCGTGAAAAATGCATTATTTGATCATTGTTCGCTTCGTGGAGTCAATTTTGAACATTCCAATCTGCAAAGTGCAGCGATGCGGTACAATGATCTGACAGGTGCCAATATCAAAGGGGCAAACCTATTCGCAGCAGTTCTGGAAAATGCAAAGCTGGATGGAATTGTACATGACGATGAGACAAAATTTTTTAAACTATACTGTCCGGAGGAAGGGGCATTTCTTGGATATAAAAAGTGTTTTAACGATCGACTGGTACAGCTTTTGATCCCGGCTGATGCAAAGCGATCTTCGGCAACCATGAATTGTTGCAGATGCAGCAAGGCGAAGGTGCTGACGATCAAAAGTTTTGATTACAAAGAAGAGTTTGACGAAGCCTGGTCATTGGTAGATGAGAATTTTGTTTATCGCAAAGGGCAGTGGGTAGAGGTCTTAGATTTTAACGAAGATAGATGGTATGACTCAACGACGGGGATTCATTTCTGGCTGACGAGAGAAGAGGCACTTGCGTATTAGAGCGTTCATTGTAAAAGTGTGGAAAGATTGTGCGATGCACAATCTTTTTTTGTACACTTTACACCAAAATATACAACTGTCTTGTCAGATGACAAGATGAGTGCTATAATACGACCTGTTGAGAAAAACGGAGGTTTATATGTCAGTAATCGAAGAAATCAAAAAACTAAAAAACGAAAAGAATGCAATTATTCTGGCACACTATTATGTTGCAGATGAAGTGCAGGAGATTGCAGATTATATTGGAGACTCTTATTACCTGAGTAAAGTTGCGAAAGACACAGATGCAGATATGATCGTATTTTGTGGCGTATCTTTTATGGGAGAGAGTGCTGCGATTTTAAATCCAGATAAAAAGGTATTGATGCCGGATATGAGAGCAGATTGTGCAATGGCACATATGGTGGATTTGAAGAACGTGGAAAAAATGAAACAGGAATATGAAGATTTGGTCGTTGTCTGCTATATCAATTCAACAGCAGAAATTAAGACTTATTCAGATGTATGTGTAACTTCGGCAAATGCAGTAAAAATAGTAAAAAATCTTCCAAATCAGAACATTTTCTTTATCCCAGATGGAAATCTTGGACGCTATGTAGCTGAGCAGGTACCAGAAAAGAATATTATTTTGAATGATGGTTATTGTCCGATTCATGCTGCTATGACACAGGAGAGTGTTTTAAAAGCAAAGAAAGCACATCCAGAAGCGAAGTTTGTAGTTCACCCAGAATGTACAAAAGAACTTCTCGACTTAGCAGATTACATAGGAAGTACTTCTGGAATTATCCAGTTTGTAAAAAAAGACGGTGGGAAGGAATATATCGTCGGAACAGAAGAAGGTGTTTTATATGAACTTCGAAAAGAAAATCCAGAAAAACAATTCTATCTTCTGTCGGAAAAACAGCTTTGTATGGATATGAAATATATCACACTTGAGAAAATTTTATCTGTACTTGAAAATGAGACAAATGAAATGGTTGTCTCAGAGGAACTGAGAAGAAAAGCACTTGCTCCGTTGGAAAGAATGTTGGAGCTTGCAAAGTAGAAAAGAGATGTAAAATGAAAACAGATATTTTGATTGTGGGAAGTGGATGTTCAGGTTTATATTGTGCATTGCATTTGCCTAAGGATAAGAAAATTACAGTGATCACAAAATCAGATGCGGAGAGCAATGATTCTTTTCTTGCACAGGGTGGTATGTGTATGCTGAAAGACGAGTCAGATTTTGAGAGCTTTTTTGAGGACACAATGAAAGCCGGTCATTATGAGAATGATAAAGAATCTGTAGAGATTATGATTCGTTCTTCGAAAGATGTGGTAGAGGATCTCGTTTCCTGGGGAGCTGATTTCCAGAAAGAGGAGGATGGCAGTCTTGCTTTTACAAGGGAAGGAGCACATTCTTCCAAGCGTATTATTTACCATGAAGATGTGACAGGAAAAGAAATTACAAGCACGCTTCTTAGAACAGCTAAAAATCGGGCAAATATTGAAATTTTGGAATATACGACGATGCTGGATATCATCGTAAAAGACAATGTATGTTATGGAGCAGTGATACAAAATGCAGATGGAAGTCTGGAAAAGGCAGAAGCAGATGTGGTGGTTCTGGCAACAGGCGGAATTGGAGGTCTGTACGCACATTCTACAAATTATTCTCACCTGACAGGGGATGCTCTCGCTGTTGCGATCAAGCATCATGTGAAGTTAAAAGATGTAGGATATGTTCAGATTCATCCAACTACATTTTATTCAGAAGAAGGAAGAAGCTTTTTGATCTCGGAATCGGTTCGAGGAGAAGGCGCCGTTTTGCGTGATAAGGCTGGAAATCGTTTTGTAAATGAGCTGCTTCCGCGTGATCTCCTGACAAAAGAAATATGGAAACAGATGGAAAAAGATCACACAGAATTTGTATGGGAAGATTTGCGAACAATTCCAGATAAGGAATTAGAAGAACATTTTCCAAATATAGTTGAGCATTGCAGACAGATGGGATATGATGTTACAAAAGAATGTATTCCTGTAGTTCCGGCACAACACTATTTTATGGGTGGTGTATGGGTGGATCATCGAAGTAAAACTTCTATGGAACAGTTATATGCAGTCGGAGAGACAGCATGCAATGGTGTACATGGTAAGAATCGTCTGGCAAGCAATTCGCTTTTGGAAAGCCTTGTATTTGCAAAACGTGCGGCAAAAGATATTGTATCTCATCTTGATTCGGTGAAAAAATCAGAGCAGGTACTAAAAGAGATTGACCTGGCACAGTATGCAGATACTGAGAAAATTTCAAATGAAAATCATATGTTAGTAAAACAGGAAATTGATAGAATGACAAATTAAAGGAGAAAAAATATGTACGATCAAGTAACATTAAAATTAAACGTAGACCCACTTATTTTAAGTGCATTAAGAGAAGATATTACAAGTGAGGACGTATCAGCAAACAGTATTATGAAGAAACCACAATTAGGAGAGGTAGATCTGATCTGTAAGCAGGATGGCGTAATTTGTGGACTTCAGGTATTTGAACGTGTTTTTACATTATTAGATGAAAATACAAAAGCAGAATTCTATGTAGAAGATGGAGATCTGGTAAAAGCGGGACAGCTTATGGGTAAATTACAGGGAGATATCCGTGTATTACTTTGCGGAGAAAGAACAGCACTCAATTACTTACAGAGAATGAGCGGAATCGCTACATATACTCGTTCTGTTGCAGATTTATTAAAAGGAACAAAGACAAAACTTCTTGATACAAGAAAGACAACGCCAAATAACCGTATTTTTGAAAAATATTCAGTTCGCACAGGCGGCGGAAATAATCACAGATACAACCTTTCAGATGGTGTTCTTTTGAAAGACAATCACATCGGTGCAGCAGGAAGCGTGAAAGCGGCAATTGAAATGGCAAAAGAATATGCACCATTTGTTCGTAAGATTGAAGTAGAAGTAGAGACATTTGAAATGGTAAAAGAAGCGGTAGAAGCAGGTGCACACATCATCATGCTTGACAATATGACTCATGAACAATTAAAAGAAGCGATCGACTATATTGATGGAAGAGCAGAAGTCGAAGTTTCTGGAAATGTTACGAAAGAAAATATTGCCAAATTGACTGATCTTGGTGTAGATTATATATCAAGTGGTGCTTTAACACATTCTGCACCAATTATGGATATTTCGCTTAAAAATCTACACGCAGTGTAAGTAGGAAGGATATTGATATAAGAATGGCAATGAGTGGAAAGGAAAGAAGAGAACAGATTCTGAAGATATTGAAAAGCAGTGATAAGCCGGTTGCAGGAACAGAACTTGCAAAGCAGCTTGATGTCAGCAGACAGGTCATTGTTCAGGATATGGCTTTGATTCGAGCAAATGGGATTGAGATCGTCTCTACAAACAGAGGATATGTTGTTCAGGAAGAAAAGAGCGTGAGCCGTGTATTCAAAGTTGTTCATACCGATGAACAAGTGGAGGAAGAATTGAATCTATTTGTGGATCATGGCGGTAAAGTAGAAGATGTATTTGTATATCACAAGGTATATGGAGTGATCAAAGCGAGTATGAACATCAAGTCACGTCGCGATGTGAAACGCTATATGGAAGATATTAGCAGTGGAAAGTCTACAAATTTAAAGAATCTGACATCAAATTATCATTACCACACAATTACTGCTGAAGATGAACAGACATTGGATCTGCTTCAGGAAGAACTGCAAAAGAGAGGATTCCTTGCAAAACTGCAGGATTATGAACCAGTAGATTTTTGGACTGAAAAATAAATCATAAACAAAATAACCAACTCAAAACTATGTGTTCTGAGTTGGTTATTTTTATTTCATGTTTTTCATGCTCTGGAATAATTCCAAGTCTTCTTTCGCAACTTTCAGATTAGTAGAATATTCTTTTCCATCTGGTCTTTTGATCTGCACCTCAATAATTGTACCTTCTACAATGCCATTTTGTGATACGGCATTTAAGAATAATGGGAATTTTGGGTGACGAGATGTAAAATCTTTCCACATATTTTGAAATTGCATAAGGTGTGTCAGATTCATAGTGCTTAAGTCACAACCTTTCTTGAGATTTTTGAAATCCTCTCAATTATAATTCTACTTTTCCTGATTCAGAACCGTTGATTACATAGTAAACAGCAGCTTCTTCTGGTTTTAAGTATAAATCCATTGTAGCGATTTCTCCAACTTTTTTACCTGTTTCAGCTGTCCATACTTTTTTAACAGAAGCGATGATAGCTTTTTCTTCTACTTTTACTTCTCTACCACCGAACTGAACGTATAATGAAGACTGCATAGCTGGTTTTTTCGCTTTTTTAGCAACTTCCTTTGTTTCTTCTGTATTAGTAACAACTGTGTTTTTTTCTGTTTTCTTTGTAGCCATGTTATATTACCTCCTACTACTTTAAAAGTTCATACATTTTATGTAAGGTCTAAGTGACCTTTAGAAATTGTGTAAAAACATTACAGGTGGGATTATAACACAACTTTTGATAGCAGTGTTGCCAAGAATATTTCCAAAAAAACCAAATATTTGGGCAAAATTTATATAATTCGGAAGTAAATTCCATCTCTGCCCATGAAAAAATTGTCATCTTGCAAATCATAGGAAGCCATTTTCTGAGATTCCAGGATAGAAGTAATCGTTGTATTTTCAGAGTAGCGGCCATGATTATATTGGAAATACCCCAGAATTTCTTTTGGGACACCCAGTTTGATGCGGCGTTTTCTCAGATATTCGTCCTTGTTTGCATTTTCGACATTGAGTCCGAATAATTCCAGTTCGATTTCTAGGTAGCCTTCAATATAGTCGATCACACTGTCAAATGGTTTCCGGCGAAGGGATTCATCAAAAATCTCGCAAATGTGACGATAATACAATTGGAAGAACTGTTCTTTATCAAAGACAATATTGGCTTTCTTTCCCTCTTTGGCATTGCGGATGATTCCTTGCAATTCGCCGTGTTTCGTATCAAAGTATGTCATGCAGGCAACTGCAAGAGAAGGGGACTGTTCGTTGACCGTCTTAATCGCGAGTACCTGGTTGTATGCGTCATCGAGTGCTTTTGGTGCGTGGTCGCGCTTTCCGGTAGATTCCCAGATGCTCCACTCTTTGGTATCTTTTTTATATCCTACAAAAGATGGCTTTTTGCGTCCGCTGCAAGTTAAAGAATCTTTTCCATAGACCTGATCAAAAATAGTAGTATGAAGAAAATAATCGATCTCAAATTCTTTCATACTGAACAATTTGGTAAAAATCAGTCCAAGATAGTAAGAATTTACACTTTTTTCGCTGGCGTCAAGATATTCGGTAGAAGGTGACTTACACAAATATCCGTCATTGACGGTCAGATTCGTCTCAACCATTGAGATCTTAGAAATAAATTCCTGTGTTCTTTTTTCGTGATGCCATGGTGATAAAAATTGTGACGGCATGCCACAGGTCAGAATGGAATGTAATAATTCGAGGTTGTTGCATTCTACGATCTTGGATGTATAAAATGGCCATTCCATACCGTTACATCCGGTCATTTCCAATGCAACTTTATAGGTATTGTTTTGTGTGAGCTTCAATTGTCCACCAACTTTCTTTCGTAAATTCTTTTTAACATTACTATTATATTAAATTTTTGAAAGGCTTACAACATTTAAATACAGTTGATATTTATTAATTGGACTTATAAAAGTTGTTTAAAAATAATAAAGCGTTCCCGTTTGCGTTCTTTATAAAATCGTGCTAGACTATCTCTGGAAAATGGCACAATATTTTGTTTATGAAAAGAAGGAGAAAGATATGGGCGGATTTTTTGGCGTTGCTTCAAAGTCGGATTGTGTATTGGATTTATTCTATGGGATTGATTATCATTCACATTTAGGTACAAGACGTGGTGGTATGGCAGTGCATGGGGAGAAGGGATTTGACCGTGCGATTCATAATATTGAAAATTCTCCATTCCGTACAAAGTTTGAGCGAGATGTAAATGAGATGGAGGGAAATATTGGTATCGGATGTATTTCTGATTACGAACCACAACCACTGTTGATTCAATCACATTTAGGAAGTTTCGCAATTACAACTGTTGGAAAAATTAACAATGCAAAAACATTATTAAAATATGTATATGAAAATGGACATACACATTTTCAGGAAATGACAAGTGGTCAGGTAAATGCTACAGATTTGATTGCTTCCTTGATCACAAAAAAAGATTCTATTATTGAAGGTATTAAGTATGTGCAGGAAGTGGTAGACGGTTCTATGTCAATCCTGCTTATGACATCAGAAGGAATCTATGCAGCAAGAGACCGTTATGGAAGAACTCCTGTTGTAATTGGTAAAAAAGAAAATGCTTATGCGGTTTCTTTTGAAAACTTTGCTTTTAACAGCTTAGGCTACCAGGATTATAAAGAGTTAGGACCAGGAGAGATTGCATTTATTACACCAGAGAGTGTAGAGACAGTTTCTGAAGCTGGAAAAAATATGAAGATTTGTTCTTTCTTGTGGGTATACTATGGTTATCCTACAGCTTCGTATGAAGGAATTAACGTAGAAGAAATGCGTTATAAATGCGGATCGATGCTTGCAAAGAGAGATAAAGGTACAGTAAATCTTGATTTAGTAGCAGGGGTACCTGATTCAGGACTTGCACATGCGATTGGATATGCAAATGAATCTGGTCATCAATATGCAAGACCTTTCATTAAATATACACCAACCTGGTCAAGATCATTTATGCCAACAAATCAAAAACAGAGAGAACTTGTAGCAAGAATGAAACTGATTCCGGTTCCATCTTTAATTGAAGACAAGAGTCTGCTTTTGATCGATGACTCGATTGTTCGTGGAACACAGCTCCGTGAGACAACTGAGTTCTTATATAGAAGTGGTGCAAAAGAAGTACACGTAAGACCAGCATGTCCTCCATTGTTATATGGATGTAAATATTTGAACTTCTCTCGTTCAAAATCAGAATTAGACCTGATCACACGTCGTATCATTCTGGATAAAGAAGGAGAAAATGCAGAAAAGACATTGGCAGAATATGCAGATCCAAACAGTGATCGTTACGCATATATGCTGGAAGAGATTCGTAAGCAGCAGAATTTCACAACATTGAGATATCACCGTTTAGACGACCTGATTGAATCAATTGGTTTAAAACCATGTGAACTTTGCACATATTGCTTTGACGGAAAAGAATAGACTGATAAAAAAGATTGCGTTTTGCAATCTTTTTTTATTGGCAACTATCCAAATATTTACATTGCGGCTTTCGGAATGGTTATGTATAATAATATTAAAGTAAAAAGAAGGGGAGGCCGCTTTATGAAGATTGATATGCATTGCCATGTAAAAGAAGGGTCACCGGATAGTAAGATTAGTATTGATGAATATATTACAATTTTAAAAGCAAATGGATTTGGCGGGATGCTGGTTACAGACCATGATACTTACAATGGCTACCGCCATTGGAAAAATACAATAAAAGGGAAAAAACACGAGGACTTTGTGGTATTAAAAGGGATTGAATATGATACTTGTGATGCAGGACATATTCTGGTGATCATGCCACAGGGCGTAAAGATGCGACTGTTAGAACTTAGAGGTCTGCCGGTTTCTGTGCTGATCGATTTCGTGCACAAGAATGGAGGCGTGCTTGGACCTGCACATCCTTGCGGAGAAGCGTATATGAGCTTTGCGAATACCAAGCGCTATTTTAAGAATCCGGAGATTATGAAGCGATTTGATTTTGTGGAAGTATTCAATGCCTGTGAGCCGATTGAATCCAATGAGAACGCTGCGAAGCTGGCATTTAAGTATGGAAAACCAGGAGTTGGAGGCAGTGATGCGCACAATGCACATAGCTGTTCTATGGGGTACACAGAACTTCCAGAGCCAGTGACTTGTGAGACGGAATTGATTGAATTGATTCGAAAGAAAGCACAGATTCAGGCTGGTGGTATGTTGTATAACAAAACTTTGAAAGACAAGCTTGGAAAGGCAAGCAAGATACTGGTTTATTCATTCTGGATTTACAATCATACAGGAGAATTGATTAAGAGACGCGCCAGAAGAAGAAAATCTATGCTGGAGAATCCGATGGACGCAATTGATCCGATTGAAATTGAATATTTAGCAAGTTATAAAGTAAAAGCTTAAGGAGGATATGACTATGTGGACTAGAAAATTGCTAAAAGAGAATGCGAAGATTGCATTTAAAAGAAATTATTGGCTCTGTGTTTTAGTAAGTTTGATCGCGATGCTTTTGGGAGTAGGAGCAAGCGGCAGTAGCCTGGAGTTCGAGTATGAAGAGAATAGAGCATCTATTTCTACTGAGTACGGTGAGGTTTATCTTGATGATCTATATGGATATAACGATACTGTATCGGATATTTTGAATTCGGTGCTGAAAATACTTGCATCGCCTATTTTTATCATTGCTGCAATTGTGATTGGAGTAGGTGCGGTCGTATTTCATGTTTTGATCACAAACGTGGTGAACGTTGGTCATAAGAGGTATTATCTGGAGAACAGAGAACATAAGACTCCAGTTTCTCAATTACTTTACAATTTTAAGAACGGAAGATTTGCACACACAGTATGGATCATGTTCTGCAAGGAGCTTTACATTTTTGGATGGACATTACTTTTGATCATTCCTGGAATTATAAAGAGTTTCTCATATATGATGATTCCATATATTCTTGCAGAGAATCCAGAGATTTCGCATGATCGCGCATTTGAGATCAGTAAAGGGATGATGAACGGACACAAATGGGATGCATTTGTACTTGGATTATCATTCATTGGCTGGCAGATTCTTTCAACGATTACATTTGGTCTGGTCGGACTTTTCTGGACAGCTCCATATATGGATGCTACGTATACAGAGTTCTATGCAGCGCTGAAAGCAGAAGCATTCCAGAAGGGCATTACAGATTCAGTGGAATTGCCAGGTGTAAGCCAACCAGAATTTGCAGAGCAATTCTAAAATTTGAATCATGATTTTGACGTAAAAGCAGGGGATTATCTCCTGCTTTTTTATGCTATCGGGAGAAAATATAAAAAACAATTTACAATTGATCAAAAAAGGATATAATGATTTTGGTGAAAAATGAAAAAAGGAATAAGGAAAAGAGGAACAGAAGATGAAAGACAGAATGCCTAAGGTATTTCAGATGTTGAAAGGTTATTCGAAAGAACAGCTTGTGAAAGACATCGTTGCTGGTGTTATCGTTGCAATTATTGCATTGCCTTTATCGATCGCATTAGCATTGGCATCTGGTGTTAGTCCGGAACAGGGAATCTATACTGCGATCGTAGCAGGATTTGTAATTTCATTTCTTGGCGGAAGCAGCGTACAGATTTCAGGACCAACAGCAGCGTTTGCAACTATCGTAGCAGGTATCGTAGCGACAAAAGGTATGGCAGGGCTTATTGCGGCAACAATCCTTGCAGGTATCATTTTGGTATTAATGGGATTATTTAAATTTGGAGCATTGATCAAATTTATCCCACATACAATCGTAACTGGTTTTACAAGCGGTATTGCGGTAACAATTATTATTGGACAGATCAAAGACTTTTTGGGGCTTACATTCACACATGCACCAATTGAAACTATGGAAAAGCTGGAAGAATGTTTTGCAACAATACATACAATGAATGTGACAGCGTTGATCATCGGACTGATCGCACTTGCAATTCAGATCATCTGGCCAAAGATCAATGCAAAGATTCCAGCTTCGTTGATTGCGGTAATCGTAACAATTGTAATTGTCCAAGTGATGGATTTAGATGTAAATACAATCGGAAGTCTTTATGAAATATCAAACAAACTTCCAACTCCGGCGATGCCACAGTTTACATTTGCACTGGTAAAAGATGTATTGCCAGATGCATTTACAATTGCAATTTTAGCAGCAATTGAGTCATTATTATCTTGCGTTGTATCAGACGGAATGGTTGGCGATACACACAACCCTAACACAGAATTGATCGCACAGGGAGCAGGTAACATTGCTTCTGGTATTTTTGGGGGAATCCCAGCAACAGGTGCGATCGCAAGAACAGCAGCCAATGTAAAAAACGGCGGACGTACACCAATTGCAGGTATGGTTCATGCAGTAGTGTTATTACTTGTTTTAGTGATCTTAATGCCTTATGCAGCATTGATCCCAATGCCAACAATCGCAGCGATTCTTTTCATGGTTGCATACAATATGTGTGGCTGGAGAGAATTTGTAAACTTGCTCAAAACAGCACCAAAGAGCGATATCTATGTGTTGCTCGTTACATTTGTACTGACAGTTGTATTTGACCTTGTAGTTGCAATTGAAGTAGGTCTTGTACTCGCAGCGATTCTTTTCTTAAAGAGAATGGCAGATGTATCTGAAGTAAAAGGCTGGGAATATGTAGAAACAGAGCAGGATGGATTTACAGTGGTTCCAAAGGGAACTCTGGTTTACGAAGTTTCAGGACCAATGTTCTTTGCAGTATCTGATAATTTTATGCAGGTTTCTGTAGATAAAAATACAAAGGTTGTAATTCTTCGTATGAGAAGTGTACCTGCGATGGACGTAAGTGCTTTCAAAAAATTAGAAGAAGTATATAAAGTATGTAAGAAAAAAGGAATCACATTACTCCTTTCACATGTTACAGAACAGCCAAGAAAAATGATGGAAAAATCTGGATTTGTATCTGAAGTAGGCGAAGAAAACTTCTGTGCAAATATCCAAAAAGCATTAGAGAGAGCAGAAATGCTTTGTCAGAAATAAACATACAAAGGAAGATGTCATATGCGTGAAGAATTGTTTAAAATGGAACGAAAAGGATTGGTTACAGAGGGGCAGGAAGTAAAGGTGACAGAAAGAATCAATGGAAGTCTTTACAGCTATCTGGTGGAGCCTTCCGTAGCGATGTCTGGCATCTACCGAAGTAATCAGAGAATCAAATCCAAAACAGGAATTATCAATGAAATTCGAGAAACCGAAAGAGGGTTCTATCTGGTAGTTGGATTTGATGAATAACAATCAAAAAGAAACGACCTGTCAAAGTCAGATTGGAAAGTCTGATTTTGCAGGTCGTTTTTTGCAGTAAAATATAGGAAGCGATTGCTCTGCCGTATTTTACAATTTGATGTTCTTGAATAAATCACCAAGGCTTGTTCCGATATTTTCAGCCTTTGGAATCTCATAATCGATCTCTTCTTCTACTACTTCTTCTTTCTTTTCAAGAAGTGCTTTCATACTTAAGCTGATCTTTCCGTTGTTGATGCCGATTACTTTTACATCGACAGAATCTCCTACTTTGAGTACATCACTGGCAGATTTGATTCGTTTGTCAGAAATCTGAGAAATGTGTACCAGACCTGAGAGACCATTTTCAAAGCGGATAAATGCACCGTAGTTTTGGATGCTGTCTACTGTTCCAGTAAGTACAGAATCTACTTTTACGCTTGCGATTAAGGCTTCTTTTTCTTGTCTTGCTTTTTCTTTTAAAATCTGGCGAGCAGAAAGGATAAGACGGTTGTTAGCCTGGTCTACTTCAATTACCTGAACGTTGATATCTTGTAATAAATAGTCTTCCAAGTTTTCAATGTAAGATAAAGATAATTGAGAGGCAGGTATAAATCCGCGAAGTCCTTCTACCATAGAAATCACGCCTCCGTTTACAATGCCTTCAACTTTGACTGGAAGGATTGTTCCTTTTTCCATGTAATCTGTTACGATGTTCCATGGATTGGCATCATCGAAATGTGCTTCGTAATCTGCCATTGTTTCTGTTTGTAATAACTCCTCATTCATGTTCATTACCTCTTCAACTTTCCTCTAAATTTAGTGTTTTTAGTATAGCATATTTTGTGAAAGTTTAACAAGAAATATGGAAAAATGTTTGACAAAAGTAGGAAAAAATGGCACGCTATTAATAGCAAAGGGGTGGCATTATGGAGAGCAAAAGAGGAAAAAAAATATATGTCGTAGGACACAAAAATCCGGACACAGATTCCATCTGTTCTGCGATTGCGTATGCAGACTTAAAGCGCAAAATATCAAGTGGAGAGTACATAGCCAAGAGAGCGGGGCTTTTAAATGAGGAGACACAGTATGTTCTGAATCGTTTCGGGGTAGAACCACCAAAGCTTTTA
The DNA here is from genome assembly GCA_964623905.1 of uncultured Faecalimonas sp. Lineage (GTDB taxonomy): Bacteria > Bacillota > Clostridia > Lachnospirales > Lachnospiraceae > Faecalimonas. Next base: position 20,948 of record CAZUVY010000004.1, on the reverse strand, counting down.
TCGAATGTACATTTGCAGGTGAAAGACGTAGATGTGAACCGAACACCTGGTATTAAGGGAAATACATCGATCAAAGAAGCCTGGGCGATGATGAAGGATCGCAAGGCATTTACAATTGCTGTGACAAAGAATCAAAAGCTGGAGGGCGTTATCACAACTGGGGATATTGCGACATCTTATATGGACGTTTATGACAGTCACATACTTGCGACTGCGAAGACGCAATATCAGAATATCGTAAGTACAGTAGATGGCGAGATCCTGACGGGAGATGCAGAAGAATATTTTACAAAAGGGAAGGTTGTTGTAGCAGCATCCAGTCCTGAGATGATGGAGACTTTCATAGAGCAAGATGACCTTGTTATTCTGGGAAACCGTTATGAAGTACAGCTTTGTGCGATTGAACTTCAGGCAAGCTGTATCGTGGTCTGTCAGGGAGCGCAGGTGGCAAGGACGATTAAAAAGCTGGCAGAAGAACGAGGCGTCGTTGTGATCACAACACCACACGATACGTTTACTGTTGCCAGATTGATCAATCAGAGTATTCCTGTTAAACATTTTATGAATCAGGAAGGACTTACCGTGTTTAATACAACAGATTATGTAGAAGAGATTAAACGGGAAATGGCCAAGAAGCGTACAAGAGACTTCCCGGTTATCGACAGAAAAGGGAATTTTTACGGTCTCATTTCTAGCCGTCGTTTGATGGATGCAAGTAAAAAGCAGGTGATTTTAGTCGATCATAATGAAAAGACACAGGTGGTAGATGGAATTGAAGAGGCAGAAGTTCTGGAGATTATCGATCATCACAGATTAGGTGGATTGGAAACAGTTGGTCCTGTCTATTTTAGAAATCAACCGGTAGGCTGTACAGCGACGATTATTTATGATATGTATAGAGAGAATCAGATTACGCCAGATAAGACAACGGCTTCGCTTCTCTGTGCAGCGATCATTTCAGATACGTTATTATTCCGATCACCGACTTGTACCTGGATTGATGAGCTGTCTGCGAAAGAGCTGGCGCAGATTGCTGAACTTGATATGGAAGAACTGGCACAGAATATGTTCCAGGCAGGAAGCAATCTCAAAGGAAAGACAGCAGAAGAAATCTGCTTCCAGGATTTTAAACAGTTTACAGTCAATGATATTAAGTTTGGTGTAGGTCAGATCAATTCCATGAATGCAGAAGAACTGGCAGATATCAAGCAAAATCTTGTACCATATTTGAGTACAGCAGCTTACAGACAGAAAGTAGATATGGTATTCTTTATGCTTACCAATATTATTGAGGAGTCTACAGAACTTCTATGCTATGGAAAAGGTGCCAAAGAGCAGGTGATTCAGGCATTTGATCTGCCGGCAGATACAGAAGAAGTACATTTAAGAGGTGTTGTATCTCGTAAAAAGCAACTGATTCCTACATTTGTAGTTTCGCTGCAACAATAAAAAGTTAGGAGAAGGATATGGCAAAACAGACATGGAAACCAGGCAACATCGTGTATCCGCTTCCAGCGGTCATGGTCAGCGTGGGTGATAAGGAAGGACATACCAATATTATTACGGTTGCGTGGACGGGGACTATTTGTACCAATCCGGCAATGTTATATATTTCAGTCAGACCAGAGCGTCATTCCTATAAGATGATCCGCGAATCGGGAGAGTTTGTTGTAAATCTTACGACAGAAGAACTCGCAAAAGCGACAGACTATTGTGGAGTACGTTCAGGAAGAGATGTGGATAAGTGGAAAGAGGCAAAGCTGACACCAGGCAAAGCAAATGAGCTTGCATTTGCACCGATCATCGAGGAATGTCCGGTTAATATAGAATGTAAGGTGGAAGAGGTCAAAGAACTTGGAAGTCACCATATGTTCATCGCGAAAGTAGTTTCTGTGCAGGTTGAAGATTCTTATATGGATGAAACTGGAAAATTCTGTCTGAATCAGGCAGGACTTCTGGCATATTCTCATGGGGAGTATCTTGGACTTGGGAAAAAAATCGGAACATTTGGATATAGTGTAAAAAAGAAAACAAAGAAACATAAAAAATAGAAGGGTTCGTAAAGACCCTTCTATTTTTATACTACCCTAGTCTGGTAACTGTTTTACTTTTTGAGCTAAGATACGTTTCAAGAAGATTGTTGTCATCACAACAGATACAATCTCGGCGATCGGATATGACCACCATACCATGTCCAATCCAAAGAGTTTAGCAAAGATAAATGCAACTGGAATAATGACTACGATCTGTCTTGCGATGGAAACCATCATACTGTAAACACCGTTGCCAAGTGCCTGGAAAAGTGAACCGCAGATAATCGAATAGCCTGCGAAAGCAAAGCTGAGGCTGATTGTACGGAGTGCAGGAACACCGATTGCGATCATATTTTCTGAAGCATCGAACATACCAAGCAGCGTCTTTGGGAATAACTGGAAGACTACAACTCCGAGAATCATGATGCCAACTGCGATACAGATACTGAGTTTCAATGTGCCATAAATACGTTTCTTTTTGCGTGCGCCGTAGTTGTAAGCAACAATCGGGATCATACCATTTGTAAGACCAAATACAGGCATAAATACAAAACTTTGCAATTTGAAGTAAACGCCAAATACAGTTGCTGCTGTAGAAGAGAACATCAGTAAGATGTTGTTCATACAGAAAGTAGTGAGAGAACCAATAGATTGCATGATGATCGATGGAACTCCGATTTTGTAAATGTTTTGAATCGTTGTTTTATCGAGCTTGAATCCTCTGCGTCGAACTACGATTTCTTTGTTGTACTTATTGTGGAAAAATACAGCCAAAAGTGTCGCTGAAAATTGTCCGATGACTGTTGCAAGAGCGGCACCGGCTACGCCCATTGCTGGAAATCCGAAATATCCGAAGATTAAAATCGGGTCTAAGATAATGTTGATGATCGCTCCAGATCCCTGTGTGATCATGTTGAAGATTGTCTTTCCGGTAGACTGTAATAAACGTTCATAAGTTACCTGAAGAAAAACCCCCATGGATGCAACTGTGATGATTGTAAGATATTGTGTTCCGTACTCAACGATAAGAGCATCGCTTGTCTGAGCTGCGAAAAAGAAGTGAGATCCAAATCCACCAAGCACAGCAAATACAAGGCTGCTTAATAATGCTAGAAGCACACCGTTTGAAGCAATTTTGTTGGCATCTTCCAATTTACGTTCCCCAAGACTTCTTGAGAGAAGTGCGTTGATACCGACACCTGTACCAGCAGCAACGGCGATCATTAAGTTCTGGATTGGAAATGCTAAGGAAACGGCTGTCAGGGCAGCTTCATTTAGCTGTGCAACAAACATACTGTCTACGATGTTGTATAAGGCTTGTACAAGCATAGAAATAATCATGGGAAGGGACATGGAAATCAATAGCTTCGGAATAGGCATGGTTCCCATTTTATTCTCTTTTACCATTTCTTGTGACATAAAATATTCCTCCTTTGTTCATACATAATCATTCTAACATTAATAGTATTCATATGCAATTTGTTCAGAGCATATTTTGTAAATAACAATTCGCTTATTTTGAGAGCAGTCGGATAGTATGAAAAAGTGGAAAAATGATAAAGTAGAAAAGATTTTTTATATGTTGTTATTGGTAATTTTCTTATGCAGCAATTATGAAAAGGAGACGCAGGATACAGTTCAGATCGTAGAGCCGCCTAAAATTGCGCTGACATTTGATGATGGACCATGTATTTATACGGAGTCATTGCTGGATGGACTGAAAGAGCGCGGCGTTCAGGTGACTTTTTTTGTGATCGGAAAAAGTGCGGAAGAATATCCAGAGATCGTAGAGCGAGAGGCAAAAGAAGGACATATTGTAGGAAATCATACATATAATCATGTGGAAATTACCAAACTAAACGTAGAGGAAGCCAGAGAAGAGATTGAGAAGACGAATGAAATCTTGGAAAATCTGACGCAAAAGAGGATTGAGTATGTGCGTCCTCCATTTGGAATCTGGGAAGAGGAGCTGGATGATCTGGATATGCTGTCCGTGATGTGGTCTATAGATACGCTGGACTGGACTACGAAAAATGCGGATGAAATTGTGAACAAAGTAGTGACGCAGGCTGAGGAAAATGATATTATCTTAATGCATGATTGTTATGAAAGTTCTGTACAGGCGGCACTTCGAATCGTAGATTTATTGCAGGCTGAAGGGTTCCGTTTTGTAACAGTAGATGAATTATTGATAGATTAAGTGAGGAATGATTATGATAAATGAATTTTCCAGGACAGAATTATTGATCGGCGAAAAAGGATTGGAAAATCTGAAAAATGCAACAGTGATGGTACTTGGTGTTGGCGGAGTGGGGTCGCATTGTATTGAAGCCCTGGCAAGAAGTGGAGTCGGCAGACTGATTTTGGTTGACAATGATAAGGTGAGTCTGACCAATATCAATCGTCAGTCGATCGCCTATCAAAGTACAGTTGGAGAATATAAAACAAAGCTGATGAAAGACCGTATCGGAGACATTAATCCAGAGGCAGAAGTATTTACACACGAGATGTTTATTTTGCCTGAAAATCTCCATGAGATTTTTCGAAGAAAAGTAGATTACATTGTTGATGCGATCGATACAGTGACAGCGAAACTGGCGCTTGCCGTGTATGCGAAGGAACACGATATCCCGATCATCAGTTGTATGGGAACCGGAAATAAGCTGCACCCGGAGATGTTTGAGATTGAAGATATCTCAAAGACTTCCGTTTGTCCGCTTTGTAAGGTGATGCGAAAAGAATTGAAGAACCGAGGAATCTCACACCTGAAAGTGCTCTATTCCAAGGAAAAGCCAATTGATACCTCTGGCAAGGAGACGGGAGAAGAAAAGGGAATGAGAAGATCGCTTCCGGGAAGCATTTCTTTCGTGCCGCCGGTAGCTGGACTTATCATTGCGGGTGAAGTGATTCGTGAGATAGCGGAGGTGGAATAATGGATTTGTTTGATTATATGAGAGAACAGAAGTCAGAGAAAGAATCGCCGCTGGCATCCAGACTTCGTCCGACAACATTGGAAGAAGTAGTCGGGCAGCAGCATATCATTGGAAGAGATAAGTTGCTTTACCGTGCGATCAAGGCAGACAAGCTCAGTTCCATTATTTTCTATGGACCTCCGGGGACAGGAAAGACAACACTGGCAAAGGTGATTGCCAATACAACGAGCGCAGATTTCCAGCAGATCAATGCAACTGTTGCCGGTAAGAAAGATATGGAACAGATTGTAGAGCAGGCAAAGAATAATCTTGGAATGTTTGGAAAAAAGACGATTTTATTCGTTGATGAGATCCATCGTTTTAACAAAGGACAGCAGGACTATCTGCTCCCATTTGTGGAGGATGGAACTTTGATCTTGATCGGGGCAACGACAGAGAATCCGTATTTCGAAGTCAATGGTGCTTTGATCTCCCGCTCCAGTGTGTTTGAACTACATCCGCTTTCGGTAGAAGATGTAAAAACGGTGATCAAGAGAGCTGTTTATGATGTGAAAAAAGGCATGGGAAGCTATCGTGCAGAGATTGATGAGGATGCACTGGAGTTTCTTGCAGATATTGCAGGTGGAGATGCACGAAATGCGCTGAATGCGGTTGAACTTGGTATTTTGACAACGGAGAGAAGTCAGGATGGAAAGATACATATTACTTTAGAGGTAGCACAGGAATGCATCCAGAAAAGGGTAGTGCGTTATGACAAGACGGGAGACAACCATTACGATACGATTTCAGCTTTCATTAAGAGTATGAGAGGGTCAGATCCAGATGCGGCTGTCTATTATCTGGCAAAGATGCTTTATGCGGGAGAAGATATTAAGTTTATCGCAAGACGAATGATGATCTGTGCATCGGAAGATGTGGGCAATGCAGATCCAAATGCACTTACGGTAGCCGTATCCGCAGCGCAGGCAGTAGAGCGCGTAGGGATGCCGGAAGCGCAGATCATTCTATCCCAGGCTGCGACATATATTGCAGGAGCGCCAAAGAGCAACGCGGCCTGCAATGCGATTTTTGCGGCAATGGACAATGTAAAAAATGTAAAGACAACCGTTCCAGTACATTTGCAGGATGCTCATTATAAAGGTTCTGCAAACTTGGGACGTGGAATTGGATACAAATATGCACACGATTATCCGGAACACTATGTGAAGCAGCAGTATCTTCCAGATGAGATTCAGCATGAGAGATTTTATGAGCCAACAGTGAATGGATATGAAAAGCAGATCAAAGAACGCCTTGAAAGATTGAGAAGCAAAGATGAGTAAAAGAAAAGGAGTGAATGCCAGGCATTCGCTCCTTATTTTATAATAAATTTGCCATGATCTGTGCGTAAATCTCCTGATGTCTGCGGTTCCAGTTGTTTGCAACTGTCTCAGCTTCGTCTTTGGTAGGTACGCTGATCGTCAGATCGATCAAAGCGGCTGAACCTTCAAAAATCTGGCAGCGCACAGAATATTCATTTGCATTGTTTGGATAGAAGTCTGCTTTTACAGCTACTTCATTCTTCAATTCATATGCTTTTTCTGAAATGAAAGTATCGATCTCCTTACGGATTGTAGAAGAAATATTGGATTTAAAATACTGAATCGTATTGGCTCCTTCTTCTGTCAGGTGATACATAGTACGATTATGTGTGGACTCTTCGCGGATGAATCCAGATTCTACCATCTCGGAAATCGCCTGCTGTAATGTGAAATAACTTGTATACTCTTTATCTAAAATAAATTCCGAAATCTGACCATTTGTCAGAGGAAAATCAACTTTTTCCAACATATATAAAATAATCAATTTGTATAGTGTAAATGCTTCTGACATAAATACTCCTTTCTAGACGGGAGGGAGATATTCTTTTCCCTGCCATATATCAGAATCTTTGAAATATTTTTGAATACTGTTTAATACAAGACGCTTATTGCCCGTCCAAAGCGGCGCGATCAGCAGGGATTTCGGACCATCTCCTGTGAGACGATGGATGACGATGTCCGGACGAAGATGGGAGATCATACATCCAAGGTGCTCCATATATTCTTCTAATGTTGGAAGGAAAAATGGATTGGATTCATAATAATCTGCAAGGTCTGTATTTTTTAAAACATGTAAAAGTTGTAATTTTATACCGTCGATCGGTAATTGGTTTAAATAAGAAATGGTTTCCAGCATCATTTCTCTTGTCTCATTTGGAAGATAAGAGATTGTATGTACGATGACAGAAATTCCCTTCTCTTTTAAATCATAAACTGCTTTTTCAAAAACGTCAAGTTCGTAACCACGTCGAATGAAGTCAGCAGTAGATTTATGAATTGTCTGAAGTCCAAGCTCAATCCAGATGGGTTTTATCTGATTGAGTTCTCCCAAAAGTTCCAGAATTTCCAAAGAAAAACAATCTGGTCTGGTGGCAATGGATAAAACCTTGATATCCGGTTCTTCAATTGCTTCCGTGAAGATTTTTCTTAGGTAGGAAACGGGAGCATATGTATTGGTGTAAGCCTGGAAATAAGCAATATAAGAGGAACCAGTGTGTTTTCGCTGGATAAGACGTTTACTGGCTTCCAATTGCTCTTTAATAGGAAGTGTTTTGTCAGCCGCGAAATCGCCAGAACCACCTGCACTGCAAAAAATGCAGCCTCGATTTCCGAGTGCACCTGTACGGTTTGGACAGCTCATACCTCCGTTCAGTGATATTTTGTATAGCTTTTCTCCAAATGTTTCTTTAATATAATAATCAAGAGAGTAGTAGCGTTTTTCTCCCCAGTGTTTTATCGGATGCATAGGCAACGCTGTTTCATTTGTCGACATAATGAGCCCTCCCTTGTATTTATATTCCCGATGCGATCATTTTATGTCACAATCATAGCATCGATGGAAATTCAAATCAACTTAAAAATAGATTGTACAAAAAACACTTTATCTTCGGAGAAAAATGTTGTATAATACGTAAATGTATTCAAGTTGTCAAATCAGACATTCAATCCCACAAGTTACATCTGAATAGAGAAAGGAAGATGGTATGAGAGAAAAATACGAATCACTTTCATTAGTTGCATTGCGAGATATTGCGAAAGCAAGAGATTTAAAAGGCATAAGCACAATGAAAAAATCAGAAATTATTGAGTTGATGCTTGCAGAAGATGAAAAAGATAAAGCAAAAGAAGTAAAAGAAGAGATCAAAAGCGAAAAAGCAGGAGCAATAGATATTGAACAATTAGATAGCGGAGTGGCCGCTCACGGTATTTTGGAAGTTATGCCAGATGGATATGGATTTATCCGTAGTGCGAACTATCTTCCAGGGGAAAATGACGTTTATGTATCGCCATCTCAGATTCGAAAGTTCGGTTTAAAAACAGGGGATATTATTTCTGGTAATACCAGAATCAAAACACAACAAGAAAAGTTCAGTGCATTATTATATGTAACAAGAATCAACGGAGTACATCCTTCAGAAGCAGTGAAGAGAGCAAATTTTGAGGATATGACACCAATCTTCCCAGATGAAAGACTGCGTCTGGAAAGCGGCAAATCAAGTGTTGCAATGAGAGTTGTAGATCTGATCTCTCCAATTGGTAAGGGACAACGTGGTATGATCGTTTCGCCGCCAAAAGCTGGTAAGACGACATTATTAAAGCAGGTAGCACAGTCTGTGCTTAAAAATAATCCAGAGATGCATATTCTGATCCTTTTGATCGATGAACGTCCTGAAGAAGTAACAGATATCAAAGAAGCAATCACAGGAAAGAATGTGGAAGTAATCTATTCTACATTTGACGAACTTCCAGAACATCATAAACGTGTTTCAGAGATGGTGATCGAAAGAGCAAAACGTCTCGTGGAACATAAGAAAGATGTTATGATTTTATTAGACAGTATTACAAGACTTGCACGTGCATACAACCTGACAGTTCCACCAAGTGGACGTACCTTATCAGGTGGTCTTGACCCTGCCGCACTTCATATGCCAAAGAGAATCTTTGGTGCTGCAAGAAATATGAGAGAAGGCGGAAGTCTTACCATTCTTGCAACTGCTTTAGTAGATACAGGAAGTAAGATGGACGATGTAATTTACGAAGAATTCAAAGGAACAGGTAACATGGAACTTGTACTGGACCGTAAGTTACAGGAAAAACGTATCTTCCCTGCAATCGATATTGTAAAATCTGGAACAAGAAGAGAAGATTTACTTCTGACTTCAGAAGAACAGGAAGCTGTATATTCTATGAGAAAAGCATTCAATGGTATGAAACCAGATGAAGCGGTAGATAATATTTTAAATATGTTTGCACGTACAAATGACAATCAGGAATTTGTGCAATTAGTCAAGAAGACAAGATTGCTGTAAAAAACTGTATTTATTTATGAGAAAAAAAGTTTAGAGAAAAACTTGCAAAATATCAGTATCTGTGGTACAATAAATAAGCTGTTTAGAAGTAGAACTCATCGCAGGCATCGTTTTTCGATGTTGCATATAGAAAAGACGATGGCCTACGCAGAAATAAAATTTAACGAGAGGTGAAAATCATGAGAGAAGGTATCCATCCAAAATATCATCAAGCAACAGTTACATGTAACTGCGGAAACACATTTGTTACAGGATCTACAAAATCTGATATCCACGTAGAAATCTGTTCAAAATGTCATCCATTCTACACAGGACAACAAAAAGCTACTCAAGCTCGTGGTCGTGTTGATAAATTTAACAAGAAATACGGTATTCAATAATTATAGAATCCAGAATTTACGGGTTGAGGTTGATAAGACCTCAACCTTTTTTCATTTTACAAGATATTGTCTCTGCGAGTCTATTCCTGTAAAATAAGAAGGTACGATGTGCAAAGAAGGCACACTCGTGATTTAGAAATCAGTCTAATAGTAGGAGGAGATGGCGTATGAAATCATCAAATATCGGTGGTCAGGCTGTATTAGAAGGAATCATGATGAAAAATGGTCCGAAGTATGCAGTTGCAGTAAGAAAGCCTGATGGTGAAATCGAAGTGAAAGTAGATGAATATAAAAGTATCATCAAGTGGGAAAAATTGACAAAGATTCCATTTATACGTGGGATTTTCAATTTTATTGATTCTATGGTACTTGGTATGAAAACACTTACTTACTCTGCAAGTTTTTATGAAGAAGAGGAAGATAAAAGTGTAGTTTTGACAGCGGAAGAAGCAAAAAAGAAAGAAAAACAGGAAGATCTCATTATGACAATTACGATGATCGCGTCTGTCATTATTGCGCTGGGACTTTTCATGGTGCTTCCATATTTTATTTCCAATTTGTTTGGTGGAATTGTAAAGTCAAGATTTTTAAAGACGGTGATCGAAGCATTGATCCGAATCGTTTTATTTATTGGATATGTATTGCTGATTTCCAAGATGGAAGATATTCAGAGAGTATTCATGTATCATGGTGCAGAACACAAATGCATCAACTGTATTGAAAATGGTTTGGAATTAACTGTAGAAAACGTAAGAATCAGTTCAAAACAACATAAGCGTTGTGGAACAAGTTTCTTATTCTTTGTTGTGCTTGTAAGTATTATAGTATGCTTTTTCATTAACGTAGAGTCTCCGGTACTTCGTGTAGTCATTCGTATTGCATTATTGCCAGTGATCGCAGGGATTTCTTATGAGTTGATCCGACTTGCCGGCAGAAGTACAAACCCAGTGATCAGTCTTTTGAGTAAACCAGGACTTGCAATGCAGAATCTGACAACAAAGGAACCAGACGATTCTATGATCGAAGTTGCGATCAAAGCAGTAGAAGCAGTATTTGACTGGAAGAAATTCCTGATGGAAGAGGAAAAATAATATGACGTTGCGTGAAGCGTATGAATATGGACAAAAAGAGCTGATTCAGGCTGGCATTGAAGATGCGTCTGTGGATGCGTGGTATCTGTTAGAGTTTACCACAGGAATCAGCAGAGCGCTGTATTTTCTGGAGATGCAAAAACAGTTGTCGAGTGAACAGGAAGAAAAGTATCGAGAATATATCCGAATCAGAGCATCTCACATTCCTTTGCAGCACATTACGGGAGTGCAGGAATTTATGGGAATGGAGTTTGATGTGAATGAGCATGTACTGGTGCCAAGACAGGATACAGAAGTTCTGGTGGAGCAGGTCTTAAAAGAACTAAAGTCCGGCATGCATGTACTGGATATGTGTACTGGCTCTGGATGTATTTTGATCAGTCTGCTGAAACTTGGTCCGGGAGTTGTTGGAACAGGAGCAGATATTTCGGAAGATGCTTTAAAAGTTGCAGAGAAAAACAGAGCAAAGATGCATGTGGCAGCAAATCTGATCCAAAGTGACCTGTTTGAAAGGGTAGAAGGTAAATATGATGTGATCGTGTCAAATCCGCCTTATATCCGGACTGCGGTGATCGAAGAACTAAAAGAAGAAGTAAAATGTCATGATCCGTTTATTGCACTGGATGGAAAAGAGGATGGTCTGTATTTCTATCGTGAAATTGTGGAAAAAAGCAGAGCATTTTTAAAAACAGGTGGAAAACTTTATTTTGAGATCGGTCATGATCAGGGTGAGGATGTGAAATCGCTTATGGAAAATGTCGGATTTGTGGATGTAATCGTGAAAAAAGATTTGGCAGGACTTGACCGAGTGGTTTCCGGTATGTATAATATTTAATGGAATTTTGCGAACAGCAGACAGTTTTCGGCCTGCTGTTCGTGTGTTGTATAAAATAGTGATCGTATGAAAGAATAGATAATGGAGGAAATATCATGTTTGATAAATTAGACGATTTGTTAATTCGTTTTGAAGAAATTTTAAGTGAATTACAAGAGCCAGATGTAGCAAATGACCAAAAACGTTTCCGCAAATTAATGAAAGAGCAGGCAGACCTGACTCCAATCGTTGATGCATATACAGAATATAAAAATGCAAAACAGGCAATCATCGACAGTGAAGAGATGTTAGAGCTGGAATCTGACGAAGAGATGCGTGAACTTGCAAAAGAAGAATTATATGAATCAAAAAAACGTGTAGAAGAATTAGAACACGAATTAAAGATTCTCCTTCTTCCAAAGGACCCTAACGATGATAAGAACATCATGGTGGAAATCCGTGCAGGTGCAGGTGGAGATGAATCCGCATTATTTGCAGCAGAAGTATATCGTATGTATGTACACTATGCTGAAAGCAGAAGATGGAAGACAGAATTGATTTCGTTCAATGAAAATGGTATTGGCGGTTTCAAAGAAGTTGTATTCATGATCAGCGGTCAGGGCGTTTACTCAAGAATGAAATATGAAAGTGGTGTACATCGTGTACAGCGTGTTCCTGAAACAGAATCAGGCGGACGTATCCATACATCGACAATCACAGTAGCTGTTATGCCAGAAGCAGAAGAAGTAGACGTAGAGATCAATGAAAAAGATATCCGTATCGACGTTATGCGTGCTTCAGGTAATGGTGGACAATGTGTCAACACAACTGACTCTGCGGTACGTTTGACTCACTACCCAACAGGTATCGTAATCTACAGCCAGACAGAAAAATCACAGTTACAGAACAAAGAAAAAGCGTTCCGTTTACTGCGTGCAAAATTATATGAATTAGAATTAGAAAAACAACAATCTGCAGAAGCAGAAGCAAGAAGAAGTCAGATCGGTACAGGTGACCGTTCAGAAAAAATCAGAACATACAACTTCCCACAAGGACGTGTAACAGAACACCGTATCAAATTGACATTATACAAGATCGACAATGTTATGAATGGAGATCTTGATGAAATCATCGACAGCCTGATCGCAGCAGATCAAAGTGCGAAGCTCGCCAAGATGAACGAGAACTAGGGAAGATTGGGGAATTTCTGGTATGAGATTGAAAATTTGATATTGAGTTGAAGAAATTGAGTGCTTTACCTTGACTTTAAGTGGTTGAGGTAAAGCACTTTTTGTGGGGAGAATTTCGGGGAGTTGGATGGGAATAGGTTGTAAAACTAGCAAAAAACATCTTGACAAACATCTATATGAGACATATAATCTCATATAGATAAACTTCAATGAATGGAGGGATGATTTTGGATAATAGAAAAACAGCTATTATGTTCAAAGCTTTTTGTGATGAAAATAGGTTACAAATTATATCCATATTACAAGGCGGAGAGAAATGTGCTTGTAAATTGCTTGATGAAATGCAAATAACACAACCAACGTTATCTCATCACATGAAGATATTGTGTGATTCTGGAGTTGTAAATGGAAGAAAAGAAGGAAAGTGGATGTATTATTCTATTTCGGAAGAAGGATTAAATACAGTAATTAGTGTTGTTGAAGAATTGAAGAAAAATCTTAGGAAAGAAGGAAATAATTGTGAATCATGTAGATAAAGCAGTAAAATATTACAGTAATAATTTTAATTGTTCTCAGGCAGTTTTTACAACGTATGCCACAGAATTAGGCTTGGATGAAGAAACTGCATTAAAAATGTCCACACAATTTGGTGGTGGTGCCCGTAAGGGTGAAATGTGTGGGGCTGTATCTGGTGCTTTGATGGTATTAGGATTAAAGTATGGTCATTCCCATGCAGAAGATATAGAAGAAAAGGGAAAAGCCTACCAGATTGCGGAGGATTTTATGAATCGGTTTATTGCAGAAAAAGGAACTGTTGTTTGTAGGGAGCTTTTGGGATATGATGTTTCAAATCAAGAAGATGTGGCAAAGATAAAGGAATTAGATTTATTTAAAACTACATGCCCTGAGATGATAAAATGTGCCACAGCTATGGTGGAACAGATGATAAATGAATTAGGGTAGCAATAAAGGTCGCATGAATTAATGCGACTTATATTGAATATTAAACATAGATAAATTTCAATATGTAGATATAAAGGAGATACATTATGCATTTAGTATGGGATTTTTTCCAAAATGAAATTCTTGGAATGAAATGGTTAAATAGGCTAATTGGTTCTGGACTAGAATTATTAGGACTTGATACAAGTGGAAGAGTAGGTGGAAGTATCCAGTTTTTTATTTATGATACTATTAAGATTATGGTATTGCTTGGAATTTTAATCTTACTAATATCATATATTCAAAGTTATTTTCCGCCAGAAAGAACAAAGAAAATATTAGGCAAATTTAAAGGAATTGGAGCAAATATTATTTCAGCATTACTTGGAACAGTTACACCATTCTGCTCTTGTTCATCTATTCCGCTTTTTATTGGGTTTACAAGTGCAGGATTACCATTAGGAGTTACTTTTTCATTTTTGATTTCGTCACCAATGGTAGATTTAGGTTCATTAGTTTTACTCATGAGTATCTTCGGTTGGAAAGTTGCTGTTGTATATGTAATAGTAGGATTGATTATTGCTGTTGCAGGTGGTACGCTAATTGAAAAATTACACTTAGAAGATCAAGTACACGAATTTATAAAAAATGCTAATACGATAGATACTCCACAAGAGGAACTTATAAAAAAAGATAGATTGAAATTTGCATGGCAGCAAGTATTAGGCACAGCAAAAAAAGTAGCACCGTATGTTTTAATTGGTGTAGGGATAGGAGCAGTTATTCATAATTGGATTCCAGAGGATATTATTGTAAAGGTTCTTGGTACAGGAAATCCGTTTGGCGTTATTATGGCAACGGTTATAGGGATACCTATGTATGCAGATATTTTTGGATGCATTGCGATTGCAGAGGCATTGTTGGCAAAAGGGGCAAGATTGGGTGTAGTCCTTTCATTTATGATGGGGGTAGCAACATTATCTTTACCATCAATCATTATGTTAAAGAAAGCGGTAAAACAAAAATTGCTTGGAATATTTGTTGGAATATGTACGATTGGAATTATTATTGTTGGCTATTTCTTTAATGCGATACAATATTTATTAGTTTAGGAGGATTTTAAAATGGCATTATTTAATTTTGGGAAAAAGAAGGAAGAAAAAGAAACAATGTGTGTATGTGGTGTACCAGTAGAAGAAAAGGAAAGTGTTTGTTGCTGTGGAGAAGGTGTAGGGGTGCAAGAAGGGTGCTGTGAATGTTCAAGTAGTGGAATAAAAAGTATAAAGGTGCTTGGTGCAGGGTGTAAATCGTGTCATACACAATATGAAAATGTAAAAGAAGCTGTGAAAAAATCAGATATGTCTGTAGAAGTAGAATATATAACAGATATGGAAAAAGTTATGACATATGGTGTTATGAGCATGCCTGCTATTGTAGTAAATGAAAAGGTGGTGTCAATGGGAAAAGTGTTAAAAATAGTTGATGTGGAAAAACTGTTTCATAATCTGGGGTTTTAGGAGGAAATTTAAAGTGATAGATAAAAAGAAAGTTGCATTTATCTGTGTTCATAATTCCTGTAGAAGCCAGATTGCGGAGGCTCTTGGTAAAAAGTATCTGTCGGATATATGTGACTGTTATTCAGCAGGAACAGAAATGAAAACGCACATAAATCGAGACGCAGTCAGGCTTATGAAGCAGCATTATGGAATTGATATGGAAAAAGAGCAGTATACAAAATTAATAGATGATATTCCAGAGGCTGACATATACATTTCCATGGGATGTAATGTGGTGTGTCCCCAGGTGCCAGGAAAGCAAAATTATAACTGGGGCTTACAAGACCCTACGGGAATGGAAGATGAAGTATTCTTAGAAGTAATTGGTCAGATTGAAGAGAACGTTCTTCAGTTGAAAGAATTACTGTTGAAATAGAAATATATGGCTTGAGATATTGGAAGGCGTATGCTAACATACCACACACTTTAAGACAAAGGAGGTGTGGTAAGATATGGAATCCAGTAACAACAAGTGTTTAGTCAGTAGCTATGCAATGGTTCAATTCTTTTTGAAGCAACTGTTTAAAGAAAATCTGATTGATACAGATACCTATGTATTTGCAATGAACATGGCAAGAGAAGAATACGGACAAAAGCAGAAGAAAAGATATTGACGCACATGCGTATAGCCTATGGCTTTTCATTGCCACGTATGTATACACCTTGAAAAAATATTGTAGCGTATGTACATTGCCTTTATAAAAAGCAACGTATGCGTATAGCTCTAAATTTTCTATCGACGCATATGTACACACCCTAAAATTAAGCAACGTATGTGCATAGCAACCGACCAGGCAGCTAAGCTCGCTAACATGAACGAATAGCACGAACGCGACAGAAATTAAAAAGACAGGATACGCAAGCTTGCTTGCAGTAGAATGTCTTTTTTTGTTTCTGGCATGTGAGTCAAACGAACACCGAGGAAGTGCGAAGCACTTTCGAAGGTGGGCGTTCGTGCTATGAGTGGAGTGATAACTAGAGCATTTTCTGTATGGAGAAAAAGGCGAAACAGAAAAATGCATTTTTAAATTTATAGTATAGACATTTGTAAATTCTAACCTAAAGAATTTTGCGATTCGTTTTTATGGGTGGGGAGTGTATGCATTTGCGGATGATTCTTTGAAATCAACACTTAATGGATACTTTGATGTTAGTTCGAGATTTGAATGGTTGGACAAGATACTTCGACCTAAATTACTGGAATTAAAAACTTTGCAGGAAAAGATTTCTTTTGTAGAACAAATATTGATGAAAAGGCTGTCCAATGTGAAGGAGAATACAATTGTTAACGATACGATACAGAATATTTTGATACATAGAGGTTCTTTGGAGGTATCAATTCTTATGGAGAGATATTTTGAATGATAGGGATTTTGATGTGCTGAGTGCAGTTCACAAATATGGTTATGTTGACCAATCTCACTTGTTACGGGAGTTCAAGAGATATCATTCCATGGATATACATAAAGCTAAGGCTCATGCACTCAAAAATGTCGGAAATATACAAGATATTTAAAACGGATTATAGTATATTGATTTCAAATTCTGATTGGTAGAAAGGGTGAAAAACAATGAAAGAGAATATCAGTGTCTGCGGTACGGATTGTAATGTGTGTTATTGCTTTGGAAAAATGTGTAATGGGTGCAACTCCTGTGAAGGAAAAGTATTTCATGCGCCGGAAGGAAAAGCCTGTCCGATTTATGATTGTGTTAAAAACAGTAAAGGTATGCTAAATTGCGGAAAATGTGGCGAAGTACCTTGCAAGATATGGTTTGATACCAGAGATCCGAAGTTTTCGGATGAGGAATTTAATGAAAATGTAGCAATGAGAGTACAAGCGTTGAAAAAGGAATAGAAATATTTATGTCAAAAAATAAAGAACTTGCAGATTACATAATGGATCAATTATCCGATTTAGGAAATGTACGAAATATTCCTATGATGGGTGGATATATTTTCTATTATAAAGAGCGGATATTTGGCGGAATTTATGGCAATGGTTTTCTTGTAAAGATTACTGAGGCTAGTAAAAAATATATGCCAGACAGTGAACCGGAACCACCATATGAAGGAGCAAAATCTATGTTACCGGTAACTATTTTGGATGATAGAGTAGCTTTACAGAATATGGTGGAAGAAATGTATTCGGAATTACCGGAGAGGAAAACCAGAAAAATGAAGTAGGCACGCTCAAAATTCAGTCTTGCAGAGAGATTCAAAGCACTTAAAGCTTTGAATTCTCACTTGAGGTATTTTTAGGGATTTAATAACTGTTATATCTTGTTATAAAATCTCGTCAAACCCTTGAAAATACTAAAGTTTTCGTGGGTGTCCTCTCTGTCACATCTTGTATCGAGTTATATCGTTTTACCCTTGGTTATGACCTCTGATAAGGGAAAAAATAAGGGAAAGAAAATCTGGCAACAACTTATAACAAATTATGAAAATGGCAGTTGGAACTGGATAAAATACTTATAATACATTTCCATGAAAGGACTGATAAGATGAGATTGATATATGCAGATTATAATCCTCAAACAAACAGTATTGATGTAACCACATTTGAGAATTACATATTGCGGATTGATTGTAATAAGGCAGAGGATGGATTAAGAACTACTCCTTGCTCACAAAATTCGCTCAATAAATGTCGTATTTTGTAATCCATGTATGGATTTCTCTAACTACAGGCTCTAAATCTTTTCCCATTTGTGTCAATGAGTATTCTACTTTTGGAGGGACTTGTGGGTATTCTTTACGATTAACAAGCCCGTCTTTTTCGAGTTCCTTTAATTGTGTAGTCAACATTTTGTGGGTAATAGGTGAAAGTATTCGTTTTAATTCTCCATATCGTAATATCTCATTAAATGCCAATACGTAGATTATCCGTAGTTTCCACTTGCCACCAATCATATTAACTACTTTTTCAAATTTCTCATACCCAAAATCTTTAAGATAACAAAATTCCTTTTCCATTCGTACACTCTCCTTTTAGATAGTATCTTACAAAAAAGTGCATACTTTCCAATGCAAGTATACATGGATAAAATTAAATAGTAAATATATTATTCAAAGAATTGAGGAATGTGCTTATGAAAATAATAATCATAAACGGAAGTCATAGAAAAAATGGTTCAACCGCTTTAATTTTAAATGAGCTATTTCAAGAACTAAAAAAATATGATGATGTAGATGTACAATTTATCCACGTAGCCGATTTATCATTAAATTACTGCGTGGGATGTGGTACTTGTTACAGACTCGGAAAATGTATATATAGGGATGATGTAGAAGTCCTTTCATCTGATATTGCAAGTGCTGATGGTATTATCCTTGGCTCACCAACTTATGCCAGTAATGTATCAGCACAGATGAAAACAATTATAGACAGAGGGCATTTCGTCATGGAGCAATTGCTTTATGGAAAGTACGCAATAAGTGTGGCTACATATGAGAACTATGGTGGTACGGATACTGCAAAAATATTGAATAGGCTTTTATCGTATTCAGGAGCAAAAGTTAGTGGAAAAATAATATTTCGCAAGAAAAGTCCTTCTAATCCGATGACAAAACATCAATCAAATAAATATATACAAAAATTAGCTAATACATTATATCAGGACATCAAAGTGAAGCGTAAATATGTATTACAGAGTATTAAGCAATTTTTTATATTTAAAATCGGAATCAAACCATTTGTTATAAAAAATGCAACACATTATGCTGGAGTAATAGATTATTGGAAAAGTAAAAATATAACATAAAAAGAGTTGTTTAAATCATATTTTGCCTTTTGATATAAAACGATTTTTGCTATTAAAATTGCTTTAGATAAAGAAATACAAGCTTGGCTGTCTGCAATTGATAGTTTGGATAGTTGGTGATTTTGATAAATGTTGGTAGAATACTTAGACTTAGTGGGTTAAAATAAGAGAAAAACTCGAATTTAGCATTCGTTTATTGAATGGAGTATATGTAAAAATAGCATATACTCCATTTTTTGTTGACAAAATATGAATCATAATGTATGTTATATAACAATGATTATAAAAGGAGGATATATATGCCACCAAAAGCAAAAATCACAAAAGAAATGATTGTAGATGCAGCTTTCGAAATTGTTCGGGAAGAAGGAGTAGATAAGGTTACTGCACGTAGAATTTCAGAGCAATTGAAATGTTCTACACAACCGGTACTGTATTATTTTCCAACAGTCGAAGAGATTAAGAAGAGGGTATATGCAAAATCGGATGAATATCATGCGATTTATCTTATGAGTGGGGAAAAGGATTATGGAAATCCCATGTTAACAATGGGAATGAATTATATCAGGTTTGCAATAGAGGAAAGAAATCTCTTTCGATTTTTATTTCAAACTAATGAGCTTTCGGGAGTAAGTTTGTTAGATTTGTTAGAATCCGAGGAATTATTACCAATGCTTACCGTCTTGCAAAATGAATTGAATATGTCTATGGAGGATACAAAGGATGTGTTTAGCACACTATTTATATTTATTCATGGATATGCCAGTTTATATGCGAATAATACAATGGTTTATGATGAGACAAATGTAATAAAAGCACTAAAAAAAATATTTGAAGGAGCAGTGTGTGCTACGAAAGGAGAAAAAAAATATGAAAAAGATAAGTAAATCCGTAATGATTCCATTAATTATTATGATAATGATATCCTTGTTATGTTTGTTAAAGATTGAGATTGGAGGAGAAAGGTTACAACTTGCATCCTTCACATTAATTATTGGTATTGTAGCATTTTTTGTTACAAGAAAAACGAATGAGGATAAAGATGAAGGATTGAACCATAAAACTATTTTAAGTTCATTGAAAAGTAAGAGTATGATTCTTTGGATTCTTATGCCAATGATAATGAATGTTATTAGTCTTTTGATTGCAAAATTATTCGTGCCAGAGTTTGTGGAGCACCTTACAGCAAGAACAGATTTTCTTGCATTTAATATGATACCTGTGTTAATTGTTGAACTTGTGATTGCAGCATTGGGTGAAGAGATAGCATGGAGAGCTTTTTTTCAAAAGCAAATGTCTAAGAGTTTGCCATTTGTGCCGTCACTTATTGTTTCATCAGCATTGTTTTCCATATGTCATTTTAACCAAGGGAGTGCAATCGTTGTAATATATGATTTGGTTTTTATATTTATAAATGCTATGATTTATGGAATTATTTTTAAGAAAACAGATAATGCTTTCATCAGTACAATAGCACATTTTCTTGCAAACTTATTTGGAACAATATCGATTATGTTTTTATAAACAGTTGATGGTAAAACAAGCGAAAATTCAGTTATACGCATATCAAAATAAAATTGGCGAGAAAGCTCCAATGGGAACCATTATAAAAGGATTATTGACGAGTCCTGATTACAAAATGAAGGATTTTAAAGCTATTATGGTAAATGGCTATATGAAGAATAATTCGTTGTGGAATGAGATAATACAGATTGACCTTACAGAGCAACTGACGAATATTAAGGCTCCATATATGATATTGCAAGGAGACACAGATATTGTAGCTTCCACAAAATTAGTTGTTAATGATTACATGAGTTGTCGCTGAGTTGATTTCATCAACTTTCATCATTT
>CAZUVY010000003.1:0-75822 GCA_964623905.1 uncultured Faecalimonas sp. | reverse complement strand
AGATTTTATGATAGAAAAAAAGAAGCAATCATGGTGTTTGGGCTTTCCTTATGGGGAAGTTCTATACCGAAGTTGAAATCCTTTTTGGTAGAGAATGAAGAAATATCAATATTATGATGCAATAGCACGATATCAGATAATTTCTCCTTTTGTTTGTTCTGTTGATATGGATGCATTTGCGCTAATTGTTGTTTCCTATGTATTTGACAATTTAACCTCAAGAAAAATTGATATTAGCGAAATTGTTAAAGACGAAGTGTTTTCGTATGAGGTGAACCAATATGGTCTTTCAAATATAAACGGAGCAAGTTTTAGAAAAGATGGTCTTATTTATGATGGCAAGGGGTATTATTACAATGTATATACGAATAAAAGTTTACTAAGTGCAATGGATAGTATGCCTGCATTTGCGAGAATCATTACTGATGCAGAAGGTGACTTTGATATTTTATATAGATTGGACGAAAGGCTTTCTATGCCAGAATCAGAATATCGAGATTACACAGGGTTTCAATTTGAAAAATTTTATGGACCACAGTTTAAATTTGACGGAAGCACCTTAAAGGATCCCAAAACAATTATTGTACATATTAATCCAAAGAATATGGCAAAACTTCTTATGGTGATCAAAAAAGATTTTGATCAAATTATTAGTGAGCCATTTTGGCATATTGAAATAGAAACACTTCCGTATCCAAAAGATGGTTATGAGGGTACGTATACGACCACATTCTTACATGGAATGTATTACCCAGAAAAAAACATATTTACACATATTGATTTTACTAAGAATCAATATGGCAATGATATATATCAATCAAAATATCAAGATAGTCAGGATGGTTTACCAATTGATACCTATACGGAAAGCCGAAGTCAACACTACAAAATTTGGTGTATCGAAAACGGCGCATTTTCAATCAAAATGTGGTATATGTTGATGCTTGTATCATTGGATAAATCATATCAGGTTTTATTTGAAGAAATAATGAATTAAATAAGGCGACTGTGTGAAACTTTGGATCTGTTGACAAACTACTTATATTTACAATTGATCAGGCGCTTTTTCATGGTCAGGAAAAAACTGGTCAGAAAGATCATCAGGAGAAATATGATCAAGAGCAAAATAATAAGGTTCATTTGCGGCCTCCGAAAATTAAATTAATCTTAACGTACATTTAAGTATTCTATCAGATATTATCAGCATTTGCCATATTAATTCGATAATTTTGAAATTAAAATCTGAGTTAGATGCATAAAAATATTTGTTGAAGCTGCTGGATAGGGAAGACATTTGTGATATGATAAAAATATCATGCAAATGATAAATATGCAAAAGGGGTTCATATATGGAAACAACAGAAAAGAATCGATTTAGTATTTTACTTGAGCAGCTGATTAATACAGGAGAAGTGAAGAATGCATCTTTGGCAGCAGCACTTCGATATGATGCAAGCTATATCAGCAAATGGATTACCGGTCGGATGATTCCGGCTGAAAAGACAAAACGGAAAGTACTCAGAGGCATCAGCCAGGAAATTGTCAGACAAAGTACGCAGAGCGGATTGGAGAATTTGTGTGCGGACTATCAGATATCAGACTGCGAAGAACTCAAAACGGTGATCTATGATCATTTGGAAGCGGAGTATAATTATGTTCTGGAATTGCAGAAAACATATGGTACACTCATTGCACCGAAGATGAGCTTTTTTATGTCGTTAAGTCCGGCACAGTATATTGCAAAAATGCATCATCCGATTCTCAGGCGTGTGAAACGGTTAAATATTACAGCGGAAATGGATCTGCTGGCATTAAGGCATGAGTACCGGATGCAGATTGTACAAGGCAATATGAGGCGGGAAGTCTACCGGGCCTATCCGGATGTTCACTTTTCGCTTATTATTCAGATTGAACCAGACAAAATGAATGTCATCGGAGATACTGTATTTTTAATGAATATGATATCAGATATGTCCAGAATCGATTTTAGACTGTACAAAAACAGTCAGGCGGCAGGCAGAATGATTTTTTCAGTACAGGATGATTTTATGATCAGCGGCATGCTGGCAGATGATAAGCGCTGCATGGCTGTCAATATCAGCACAGAAGAAGATAATTGCCGGTGGATGTTTGAAAAACTGAGTGAATTGTGCACAAGGGATGCTTTGCTTTATCGCCCGTCAACAATCAGAAGCTTGGTAGAGGAACAGGGATATCAATATTCCATGCTTTCTATGAATAAGCGATGGTATATAGGGCATATGACGGAGTGCTTTTTGCCGGATGAATTATTTGAAGAATTGTTAGTGCATGCGACAAAAGAAATGAACCTGGAGATGGATGTGACACAATTGAGATACCTGCATGCATTAACCCGGAAGACATTGGAGGAAAGTCATATCCGGGTAATTATCTATGAAGATGCGCTGTCGGATCTTGTGGTAGGCAGGACCATCAGTTTCTTTGGATGCAGACTGAAGCTTTCATTGAGTCAGATTCAGACATATTTAAAATGCCTGCAGCATACATGTCTGAAACATTTGAACCTGGAAGTAAAATTGGCTATAGGCAAATTTGTGAAGGATTATCAATATGAAATGACACAATGTATTTTCATTTCAGACAGTATTTCTTATCTTAGGCTCAATACAGAAAACAGGGAAAATAATCTGGCTTTATTTAATCATCTGGATATGACGGAGATTTTTGGCCGTTTTTTTGATGAAGTATGGGAAAGCAGTGATGGAAAATGTCTGTCAGAATCTACAGAGATTAAGCATTTTTTCGACCATATGATTCAAAGTACAGAAATTCAGTCAGGAATTTCATTCAGTTTTTAATGTATTTTGTCATGATGATTCAATCCCATTCATTTGTTTTCATGTTAAACTGACCTCATCTTATAGAAAGAGAGGGAAAATGTTATGAATCAACAAGTGACAGGAAAACCGAGTATTGATAAACCATGGATGAAGTACTATCCGCCGCAGCTGATTCAGGGACTTACAATTCCTGCACAGACAGTTTATGAGTATTTAATGGAAAGGTGTCCGGGAGATGATGTTGTGGCCATCCATTATTATGGCAGAGACATCAGATGGAGAGAATTGAAAGAGCAGGTGGATCTTGCTGCCAGATCGCTGCGTGCCATTGGATTTGGCGAGGGAGATCAGATACCGATATTTTTGCGGGCAGTTCCGGAATTTATTTACCTGCTGCTTGCTGCGGAGAAAATAGGAGCCTCTGTTTTGTGCAGAGACAATACGCTTGAAGAGAATATAGAGGCTGTTAAGAAATCAGGTGCAAAGATGATCATCGCCCACGACTTCCTTTCTCATGAAGAACTTAATCGTTACAGAAAGGAAGCCGGCATCAGAGGTGCTGTTTTGTTAAGCCCGATCCGCAGCGCCATGAGAACGGGGCTACCGGACTATTGTTGGAATTATCTGGAATCTCTTTATACAGATTATCCGGCATACGGTCCGTACACGATGTCCTGGGAGGCTTTTATGGCAATCGGAGATCAGTTTACAGGGAAAGTGGAGGCACCGAAAGATATTGACAGACCGTTATTCAGGGCTTATACAAGCGGCTCCACGGGTCCGTCAAAGCAGGTCATTCATTCTGCCCATACGATGATCGGCAATATGCATCAGATGAATTTTTATGGTGCATCTTCGGAATTCCGACCGACATGGATGGTTACACAGCTGCCCCCTTCTTTGGTTGCGGTAGTTGTTGCGATGCTGCTGATGCCGTTGGCATCAGATAAATTGCTGATACTTAGTCCTTTTGTGGCGGCAGAAGATGTAGATCTGGAAATGATGCATTATCGTCCGAATTGCTGGCCGCTGATTCCGATGTTTATTGAAATTGTGATGAGAAATGGCCGTGTCCCGGATGATTATGATATGTCTCATTTATTTTCAGCAGGTGCAGGCTGCGAGGCTTATAACAATAATCAGCTGAAGCGTGCACAGAAATTCCTGGAGGATCATCAATGTAAGGCACGTTTTACGACTGGCTACGGATGCAGTGAAGCGGGATCGAATATGTCACTGCCTTTAACAGCACATCCAATCAAAGACGGCAATGTGGGGATACCGATGCCGCTTACAACCATTTCTATTTTTAAGCCGGGAACAGATGAAGAATTGACGTACAATACGATGGGTGAAATCTGCCAATGCGGACCGGGAACAATGGTAGGGTATGATGATCCGGCAGCGACGGCAAGGACAATCAAAATACATTCAGATGGCAGCCGCTGGCTTCATACAGGGGATATTGGTTATATGACAGAGGATGGAACAATTTATGCATTAACCAGAGGTGAAGCACCAAGATACGGCGGAGGTTCTCTGGCGACACTGCCTATGGAGAATCTTCTTGCAGATGCGGAGGTAGAGGGTATAGATGATGAATTTTTTGTGATCGTTCCGGATCCGGAGCATCACAGATGTTTTGTTCCGTACCTGTTTGTGGTCTTGAATAAAGGTTATACGGTAGATGATATCAGGGAAAAGGTAAAGGAAAGTCTTGAGGCGTACATGCAGCCTGTTGATATTATTGCTCTTCCGGAGAGACCGTTTTTCCACTTTAAGACAAACCGTATTGGCCTGACACGGGATATTGAAGCAGGAAAATTTAATGTATAATCATTACAAAGAGTGAAATTAGCATGATAAAACGATTAGATCGAAGTGGTTTAATCGTTTTATTTTTTTCAGAATTCAGTTATAATAGATATGGAAAATACCATGAACAGAAGGAATAATATCGCACATGGAAGCAAAACAGATGGTGTTACAGATCAAGAATATGAAAGATGGGAAAACAGCACTAAAAATGTTATGGAAAACATTGTGCGAAAAATATATTTTTATGCCAATAATGAAAAGTATTTACGGATGGAAAATGAGTGTTGAAAGATTATTGATTTACACGATAAAGTAGCAGTTGCTAAATATTTTCATTTTGGTTATAATGAAGTGGCAACAAAATGGCAACAGAAAATCAGCGAGCCAAAATAATATATGCAACAGAAATAAAATAACGGCAAAAAAGACATAAAACTTAAACAAATATATTTAAGAACATCTTTGGACTTGCCGAAATACGGTGAAAGAATCAATTTAGAATGTAAAAAAGCAGAATCTATTTTGCCAAAATCTGTTTGGGAAACGTATTCATCATTTGCAAATACAACTGGAGGAACTATTCTTTTTGGTGTTGAAGAAAAAAAACTGAGACTGATATAAGTAAGAGATTTGTAATCAACGATATTAATAATGCAGATAAAATTATTTCTGATTTTTGGAATACCATTAATAGCGAAAAGGTAAATGTTAATATTTTGATGGATTCTAATGTTGGAAAATGTAATATAGAAGGAAAGACCGTAGTCTGGATAGAAGTACCACAAGCTTCATATAAGCAAAAACCAGTTTTTCTTAATGGAAATCCTTTAAAAGGTAGTTATAAGCGTAATCATGAAGGAGATTATCATTGTACAGAGGAAGAAGTGAAAGCGATGCTAAGAGACGCAAGTGATTCTGGTAATGATGGAGGAATCTTAGATGGTTACACGCTGGAAGATATAGATTATGATACTTTGAAATCATACAGAATAGAATATGAATTAAGGAATCCAGAGCATGTATGGAATAGTCTTGATAATGAAGAATTTTTAAGAAATCTCGGTGCATATGCTAAAGAGAGAAATACAGGAAGAGAAGGGCTGACAACAGCAGGATTATTAATGTTCGGAAAGGGGATTGCTATCAGAGAACGATTTGATAATATTCGTATGGATTATATTGATGAGAGCGATTTGTTGCCTGGAAGTCGTTGGAGCGACAGATTAACTTATGATGGTATGTGGGAAAATAATCTTTATAATTTTATAAAACGAATTGTTCCGAAATTAGTGAGTGATTTAAAAAGACCTTTTAAATTAGATGGTATGACTCGTGTAGATGATACGCCAGTGCACAGAGCAATACGTGAATCTGTGGTAAATATGATGATTCATAGTGATTATATGATTACAGGTGTGTTGAAGGTTGTAAAAAGAAACAACGGATTCTATTTTTCTAATCCAGGGAATTTAAAGTTACCAATTAATACTATTTATGAAGGCGGTCATTCTGTAGCGAGAAACCCAAGAATTCAGACAATGTTTCGTATGATAGGTCTTGGTGATAATATAGGATCGGGGTTTCCTACGATTCTAAATGCATGGGGCGAAGAAAATTGGAGAAAACCAGATTTAAGTGAGAATCCAGAGTTGCACCAAGTGGACTTAAAATTATGGATGATTTCTTTAATGCCAGCTGAATGTACGGAGTATTTGCAGCGTTTGTTTGGTATGGCATATCAGCATTTGAGTTCGAATGAGCAGATAGTATTGGCTACGGCTCAGTTGGAAAAAGAGGTTACAAATACAAGACTTCAATCTATGTTGGATTTACATTCGACAGAAGTCGGTAAGCTTTTAGCTGAATTGGTTGAAAAGAATATGTTAATCGCTAAATGGAAGGGACGATGGACAACGTATTCTGTGAATACTGATTATGTGATGCAAGATGAACAAGTTTCTATAGTGGATTTGGAAGTATTAGACGTGACATTAAACAAAACAGATAGACAAATCTACGATTATGTAAAAACCAATGAGTTTATCACGTTGGAACAAATCATGGCAATTACAAGGATTACCACCAAACAGGGAGCTTTAAAGGCAGTTAATCGTCTAGAAACAAAAAGATTGATTTTCCGCGATAAAAATGGTAAGGATACTTTCTATAGAATTGTTAAATAAAAAGTTTACCAAAAAGTTTAACGATGAGAAAGAAGTTTAATGATTAAATTTTTGAGGAAGAATTCTTGATTAGTCAATAGTGGCGTGAGGTACTGCCCCAAAATTATCTTACTGCTACACAAGTGCAACAAAATTGCTAGACACAATACTTGATAATACGTGATGATTGGAAAACAAAATACTTTGTAAAAGTTTTAGATATGGGATAGTACAGAAGGAAGTAGAGAATGTGAGGCTCTATCCCGACAATGAAAACACTTGACAAATAAATAGTACAATAATAAAAAGAAGACACCGTTACTTATTAAAAATGAGTGATGGTGTTTTTTGTGGGGATATTTTATAACTAACTATGCAGTAGATAATAAATCTGCAAGAAACAAGTTTAAACTGGATTTTCCGAAGATTAAGCCTCACTTTATTAATACAGATAGACTGAATATAGGAATGAGTGAGGGAAATATAGATGGAATTACTGTGAAAATTTATGATAGAGAGAGGGTTATTTGTGATTGCCTGAGACATGTAAATACGATGGATGGAGAGATTTTCAATACAATAATTCAAAGATATGTAACTGATAATAATAAAGATGCTGCGAGATTGATGGCTTACGCTGAAAAACTCGGTGTAGAAAAGAAGGCAAGGAGAGTGATTGGTGTATGGCTGTAAAAGAAATAATATTGACTTTATGTTAAAGAGGATGTCAAACAATGTGGCAAGAATATGTACTTTTTAAAAACAGTAAAAGAATTACCCAAGAATGTAAGCGAAGTACTGTAAAAAATATAGAAACTTTTTTCTGCAAAACTATTGAAATAAATTTCTAATTAAATTAGGCTCATATATGGACGTCCAAATCTTAAGAATATACGAGGTATAAGATGATGGAAAATATCAGAAGAATTGTAGCTCAAGAATATGCCAACACACTTGGTATTGTGGCATATAAAAATGGTGAAAAAGTCATTGAAAAGTATTTTAATGGTTCCCATGAGAATGAATCAGTGCATACATTTTCGATAGTGAAAAGTATTGTGGCGATACTGGTGGGGATTGCCATTGATAAAGGGTATTTAGAGAGCGTTCACCAAAAGGCATTAGACTTTTTCCCTGAATACAAATTAAAAAGAAATCAAGAGCAGTTAAAAGATGTAACCATCGAAAACTTCCTTACAATGACTGTTCCGTATAAGTATAAAAGTGAGCCTTGGACTAAGGTTTGTACCAGTGAAGATTGGGGAGGCAAGGTGCTGGAACAGGTCGGTGGAAAAGAACAGATCGGAGAGAGATTCCACTATTCAACCCTTGGGATTCAAGTATTATCTAACATTATTGCAAAGGCTGCGAATATGAGTTTGAAGGAGTTTGCTGCAAAGTATCTTTTCGAGCCACTGGAAATTAAAGATGTACCTGATGCAAATGTTTATGACAGGGCATCTCAGGAAGAATTTTACAAGGCAAGAGATAACCGAGGCTGGGTAAAGGATCCAAGTGGATATTATACAACTGGATGGGGCTTGTCGATGACAACAGATGATTTTGCGAAGATCGGTGTGATGGTCTTAAATAAAGGCTTATATAAGGGTAAGAGAATCCTTTCAGAGCAATATATTAATGAGATGCTTACAGAACGAGAAGAAAGCTACGGATATTTGTGGTGGATTTATAAGAAGAAACACATGGTTAAGATCCTACGAAAGGAATATAGTACAGGCAAGTATGATTCTTATTGTATGAATGGGGTAGGCGGTTCCTTAGTGACAGTGATACCAGAGATTGATACCGTTATTTGTATGACTTGTTCTCTGGTATATAATCCAAAGCCGAGAATGGAATTGATCAATAAGTATCTGATTCCTTATATTGAAAATCTTTAATGAAAATACCGAAAAACCTTGATTTTAAGCGGATGCTACGGAAAGTAGCGTCCGTTTTTTGCATTTGTAAACGGGTGTTGGTGGTGCTACCTTGTGCTTTTGTGTAAGGTGTGGATGTCGGAAAGACATAGACGGAGGTAATACTATGAACAACAAAAAAGAAATCATGATAAAAGCGACTAAACTTAAAAAGAGTTTTCGTACAGGAGATACAGAGCAGACGATTTTTGAAAATCTCGACCTTAATATATATAAAGGTGACTTCACTGTGATTATGGGATCTTCTGGTGCAGGCAAGTCTACTCTTATGTACTCCCTTTCGGGAATGGACAGACCTACCGCAGGCAAGGTTATTTTTAACGGCAAATGCATTACATCTTTAAATGATGACAAGCTGGCGATTTTTAGGAGAAAGAACTGCGGTTTTGTGTTCCAGCAGATTTATCTTCTTGATAAGATGAGCCTGATGGACAATGTGCTTACCGCAAGTGCGTTGTCAGGAGAAAGTAAGAAAGATTCGATAAAACATGCCAAGGAGCTTTTTGAACTTGTGAACATTTCTGAAATAACAAGTAAAAAGTTTCCGTCTCAGGTGTCGGGCGGTGAAGCTCAGCGAGCAGGTATTGTAAGGGCAGTTATAAATCGTCCAGAGGTGTTATTTGCAGATGAGCCAACAGGTGCTCTTAACTCGAACAACTCAACAGCGGTACTGGATGTTTTTACAAAACTTCATAAGGAAGGTCAGAGCATAATTATGGTAACCCACGATAAGAAAACTGCCTTAAGGGGGAACCGAGTACTGTATGTTAAAGACGGTAAGGTGTACGGAGAATGTGACCTTGGGTTTTACTCAGAGGATAGTAAAGAAAGAAAAACAAAGCTTAACAGCTTCTTAGCGGAGATGGGATGGTAATATGAGAAAAATACTGAATCAGATTTTATACAACTTAAAAAAGGAGAAATCTTCCTTTATATCTTTCGGCGTTATCATTCTGATAACTGCCTTGATCCTAAACTGTGCGGCGGTTTTGATGCGTCAAGTAGACGATGCTTATGATGAAAAGTTTGAAAACCTGAGTACCGCAACTCTTAACACAATTGTTCCCGAGGTTCAGAGCAGCAGTGAACTTGAAAAAGCGATTGATGAGATTGAAATGGTGGAGAAAACGGAAAGCCATACGGCTATTATGATGGAGGCTACCGTCAAGGAATTCAACGGTGCAGATTTTTCAATGAACACTGTGTTTTACAATATGGATGACGCACGCACACTCAACAACTTTATGGTGGTAGCTGAGAGTGAAAAAAGTGTGGATAATCCCATTTATATTCCTCTTTATGTTTCTGAATTCGGGGGATTTGACGTTGGTGATGAAATTGTTTATGCGATTGAAGGTAAATCTCATAGCTTCACAGTAGCAGGCGTAATTGAAGAAATGCAGTACGGCAACTACGGATCAGCTCTTCTCTGTGCCTATCTGCCAAAGGCTGAATTTGAAAAGCTTTCAGATGCCCTTGAAAATAAGGCAGTTACTGAATATTCAATGACCCTCAGTGAAGATGCAGATATTGACAAGGTGAAAGAAGCTGTAAGCAATACTCTTGAGAATCAGAATGTGATGTTGCTTTCGAGTCTTGACAGTGAAAGCGTAAAAGGCACACGCACAATGGTCTGCGATCTGCTTATCCTGATTTTAACTGCCTTTGCACTTATCATACTTGTGGTCAGCGTTTTTCTCAGTAATTTCAAGGTCAAGAATTCCATTGAGTCTGAAATTACTAATATGAGCGTACTTAAAGCTTTGGGATATACAAGCGGACAGATTATAGCGAGTATCACCCTGCCTTACGGGTTGGTTGCACTGCTGTTTGCAATCCTTGGCGTTGGTCTTTCGTATTTTTTACTGCCTGTGCTTTGCTCGGTGCTTACTATTCAGTCGGGCTTTTCGTTTGGTATCAGATTTGATTTACTGAGCTATATTTGTGTATCTTGTGTGCTTGCAGGAGTTGCGACCTTCTTCGCATTCATTTCCGCAAGAAAAATCGAAAAGATTCAGCCGATTGATGGTTTAAGGGGTAACACAGGATCCAAAAGTGAAAAGAAGAATCATTTGCCTCTGGAAGAAACCAAAGGAAACACCAAACTTTTGCTGGTGTTAAAGCAGATGATAGCTTCAAAAAAGCAGAATATTATGCTCTTTTTCGTGTCTTTTGTGCTGACTGTCCTTGTGGCTTTTTCGGGTACACTTTTCTACAATGTGGCAGTGAAACCTGAGAACTTTATGTCAGCGTTGTCAGACGAAGTGGCAGATGTGATCATTGTTCCTCAAAGCGACAGTGTAAGTGAGCTGGAAGCTGTGCTGGATACCGACAATCGTGTAGAACACTCATTGCAATATATGTCGGGCAATGTTAAAGTGGAAGATAAGGCGGTTACAGCTTTTGCCTGCGAGGATTTTTCAAAAGTTAGAAATGATGTGTGTTATATGGGCAGAAATCCTCAAAAGGCTGACGAAATCGCTCTGGGCAGTGCTTTTGAAGACAACTTTAAAATCGGCGACACAGTTGCTGTCAGCATCAATGACACTACAAAAAGCTTCAAGGTAACAGGTTTTGTTCAGAGTGTAAACTTGCAGGGGGAATTTTGTGAGCTCAGTTTAGCTGGCTACAAGAGCTTTTTCGCAGAGCAGCAGACCACATCTCTTTATGTGTATCTTGCAGACTTTGAAGATGCCGAAAAGATTACGAAAGAATACAAATCAGAATACCCAGACTTGGTAGCAGACTCAGTAAACGCCTACAAGCTTCAAAAAGAAGCACAGGATATGTATATGGGTATCACCGTGGTGATTGTAGCAGCAATCTTTACGGTAACAATCCTCATTGTACTTTTTATCTTGTATATAGTAATCAAATCCTTGCTTGTGAAAAGAAAGCAGGAATTAGGCATTTACAAATCTTTGGGCTATACAAGTACTCAGCTGATCTTACAGACCGCAGGCTCATTTTTACCTGTGTCAATAGCAGCAACTCTGCTCTCAAGTGCTCTGGCTATTTTCTATATGCCGTGCATCTATCAGTTGATTTTTGAAGCTCTTGGCGTTATGAAAAACAATATTGAAATCTCAGTCGGATTTTTAATGCTGTTTGCAGCAGTTCAGATTTTAGTAAATATAATTATAAGTATCATTTTGTGCATGCCGATCAGAAAAATTTCAGCATATGCATTAATTAAGGAATAAGGTGAATAATATGGATTTTGGTGATAAATTAAAACAATACAGATTAAAAGAGGGGTTTTCTCAGGAACAGTTGGCAGAGAAAATCGGCGTGTCCCGTCAGGCAATAACAAAATGGGAAACTAAAAGAGGTCTTCCTGATGTTGAAAATATGATTATTCTTGCAGAGCTTTTCAAGCTTACTCTTGACGAGCTTGTGCTTGAAGAGGTGAAAAAGCAGGAAGAAAAAACCACGATTTTCGAAAGCGAAACGGTTTATGACATCGACACTCAGAAGCACTTCGACATAAACTTAGGCGGTGCAAGAAAGATAACACTCAAAACAGGGAATGACGAGAAAATTCACATTCTGCTTTCTTCTGAAACCCTTACTGACATCGGTTCTCTTTTCAAGGTTAAGCTTGATGAAAAGCGTAATAAGTTAGATGTGGAACTTGTGAACAAAAAGGGTGTCAGTCGTTTTGAAGCTCAGGAAAGTGTGGATATTACGCTCCTGCTTCCTGAAAAGTTCACCGAACACACAGAGGTTTCGGCAAGCGTTAAGGAACTTTTTATTGAGGATTTACGCCTCAGCCGCTTAGAGTACGACGGCGACGCAGAGAAGGTTTATATCCGCGACACAGAGGGAAGTCTGGAACTTACCTCAAAGACTGACTATGAAATCTTTATCTCAGGCAACTGCACAAAGCTTGATGTAAATCAGTTCAAGGCAAAGACAGTGGTTCACCTTGAAAGTGCAGATAACTACAAATTTTTAAATAAAGGTAGAAAATGTAAACTCATTACTCGCAAAAACGGCGAATCAGTTGAGCTTGGCGAAAACGAAACCGCCGAAAACACAATCAGCACATCAGGTATATTCTCCGAGCTGATTGTTGAGATTGTGAGATGATCTTGAGTATATCGACTATAAAACAGAAACAAATAGGAATGGAAGGAGAATTTATAGGATGAAATTAAAATATATAACATTAAGAGAGAACCCTGAGCTTATGGACAAGGCAGCTCAGTGGTTTAACAGCAAATGGGGTGTGCCGAAAGAGGCATATCTTGAGTGTATGGAGGAGTATCTCAGTGGTAAGACGGAATACGGCTGGTATATTTGCCTGGACGGCGACAATATCGTCGGTGGAATGGGTGTTATCGAAAACGATTTCCACGACCACAAAGACCTGACCCCTAATGTCTGTGCCGTTTATACAGAAGAAAGCTACCGCAAACAGGGGATAGCAGGTGTACTTCTTAATATGGTGGTAGACGATTTAAAATCAAAAGGCATTTCTCCCGTTTATCTCGTTACGGATCACACAGGATTTTACGAGCGATACGGCTGGGAATTTTTCTGTATGGCACAAGGTGACGGTGAGCCCGAAATGACAAGATTATACATTCACAGATAAATTTTTTAATAAAGGAGAAGAAAATTATGAATATAAAAACAGAAAGACTTGAAGTAACAGAATTTAACCTTGATATGGTTGAGGCGGTACATATCAACTCTCTTGACGAAGACAACAGAAAGTTCAACCCTGACGAGGTTTTCGAAACGATCGAAGACGCGCAAGGTACAGTGGAATTTCTCATGAGCGTCTACGAAAACGGTGATGGCCCTCTGGTGTACCCTGTCTTACTTAAAGACGGCACGAACATCGGTTATGTACAGGCTGTACCGATGGATGACGATGAATGGGAAGTTGGCTATCACATAGCAAAAGCTTATGCAGGTAAAGGCTACGCTACCGAGGCAGTAAGCGCCTTCCTGCCTGTCATCATGAAAGAGCTTCATATAACAGAAATTCTTGGCATCTGTGTTGCTGAAAACATAGCCTCAATAAAGGTGCTTGAAAAATCAGGATTTACAAAAGAATTCGAAGGCAAAGGTTCTTATCAGGGCGTGGATAGAGATATTTGTAGGTTTATTTATAAACTCAAATAAGTTCAATTAGTAAACACTTATCAATTTGATGATAGGTGTTTATTTTTTGCCCATATTTCTGTATTTTGCGGGTGTAATCCCATATTTTTTCATAAAGGACCTTGTAAAATAGGAATGATTGTTAAAGCCGCAATTGTTTGCAATATCAATCACCTTTTGATCGGTTTCCAGTAGTTGTTTTGCCGCAAGTTCTAGGCGGTAATCGATCAGATATGCAGTAAAACTCATACCAGTCAGTTCTTTAAACAATTTCATAAAATGACTCTCGGAAAAACCACATAATGCGGCTGCTCTTTTTATAGTGATGTTCTCTGCATAACTGTTTTGAACATGGTAAAGTGCTATTTTCAGTTTATCGTAGGTTAGCTGCATAGACAGTTCGCTTTCATCTGAGCTGACGCAAAACTGATTCAAATAATGCATGATCATAAAAAGGTTCGATTTGACCAGAAATTCATGTGTTGTATAACTGCTCCGTCTGTTTTCAATCAGGGAAAGAAGTAAGGGAGTTAAAAGTGTATTTAATTCCGTTCCGGATTTTTCATAACAGTTTACCGTCTTTTCATGCGTCAGGAAAGGCTTGAGATATTTTTCATAGCAGGAGTCATCAGCCCTTTGTTCCAAAATAGAAAAATGAAATACGATATTGAAATACTCTGCATCACTGGAACCAATCTGCTCAATGGAATGAATCACATGCGGCATAAGGATAATAATATCTCCTTCTTGTGCAAGGTAGGTATGCGACCAGACTGTAACTTTGATCTGACCTTTGGAAATATATATGAATTCTGCTTCATCATGCCAATGAAGCGGATAGGAGTTTATAAAAGCAGGAATTTTCCCATGATAAACGATATAAGGAAAATCAATTGTTCCATGAATTTTCGTTTCATGTAGTAAAGGATTATTCATGTAAAACCTCCTTGACCGATTGTTGCTGTTAGCATAGTTTTGTGTTAAAAAGTAAAGAAATTATAACATGATGCATCATATAACGCAAATACAGGTGGATTGATGCGCAGATTAATAAAATAGAAACATTTTTTAAAAAACTTATAAGCAATTGTGGGATATGATGCACCCATAAAGTTTTGAAAAGGAGATTATTACAATGTCTAAGTTAGTAGAAAAAAATGAAAAAATTGCAGAAGCTGTTGTGGAAGGATACAAAAAGATTGAAGACGGTGTTGTCGGTGGATATAAGAAAATAGAAGCCGGTGTCGTAGAAGGATTTGGTAAAGTAACTGA
This sequence comes from uncultured Faecalimonas sp., assembly GCA_964623905.1. GTDB lineage: Bacteria > Bacillota > Clostridia > Lachnospirales > Lachnospiraceae > Faecalimonas. The sequence goes on along the minus strand of CAZUVY010000003.1, from coordinate 60,693 downwards.
TAAATGTGTAGAAAAACTTTTTGCAAAAGAAGGGGAAAACGTTCAGGAGGCAAAGGAAAGACTTTCCAGTAATAAATAGTGGTCCAATGCAAGAGGAAATAATGAATCCAAATATAACATTCAGTTACAGTTATTCTGCGAAGGAAAATAAAGAGATACTGGAAATCCGAAAGAAATATCTTCCGCAAAATGAAAGTAAGCTGGAAGAACTAAAGCGTCTGGATAGATGTGTCCAGACCTCCGGTACACTGGAATCTCTGTGTGCAGGGATCGGAGGATGCCTGATTTTCGGGTTAGGTATGTGCCTGGCTATGCAGGTACTTGGAGGCGGGATTTTATCTGTCGTTTTTGGGATACTGCTCGCTTTTATCGGTGGAGTTGGCATGGCTGTTGCATACCCTGTTTATTGCTCCGTTTTTGGTAAAACGAAGGCAAAATTAACGCCGAGAATCCTTGAACTTACAGCAGAGCTGACTGGGGAAATGGAAAATCATGAATAAGCGAGGCATCAGAAATGCCTCGCTATTGCTGGTTATGTGAGGTGCAGAATGAAAAAGACGATTACTTATGATGTAAATAAAGAAAAAGTGCAACGTGAAATAAACTATGTACCAATACGGTACATCATTGCCATTTTGATCACGGTGTTTGAAGTGTTTGCAGTGCTCGGCATTGTGTGTACATTATATTACTATGTTCCGTATTTTTACCTTGCTGCATGGGCGACAGAAATATTCTGCGTCATCCGTATTATCGCTTCAGACGATAATCCTGACTACAAAGTTCCGTGGCTGCTTTTTGTACTGATTGTTCCAATAGCTGGATTTATGCTGTACTTTATGTTTTATTCAAGAACACTGCAAAAGAAATTTATCAAACGCTTAGGCGATTTGAAAAGACATTCCTACAAGCAGAATGACAGCAAACTATTCGAAGAATTAAGAGAAGAAAATCCTACGGCAGCAGCGCAGGCAACTATGCTCTGCAATATTGCGGAAACCCATCTGTTTACAAATACGAGGCAGGAATATTTTTCACTTGGTGAGAAGATGCATCGCCGGATGCTGACAGATCTGCAGGCAGCCGAAAAATTTATTTATATGGAATATTTCATTATCGAGGAAGGAAAGTTTTGGAACTCGATTTTGGATATTCTGAAGCAAAAAGCGGCTGATGGTGTCGAAGTCAAGGTGCTGTACGATGATATTGGGTGCATGATGACTTTGCCGGGCAATTACTATCAAACTCTCAGAACGTATGGCATTGAAGCAATACCATTTTCAAGATTGAGAGGAAATGCGGACAGCGAATTTAATAACCGCAGTCACCGAAAGATATTAGTGATTGACGGTAAGATCGGGTATACCGGTGGTGTGAATATTGCGGATGAATATATCAATGAGACTGTAAAATTCGGACATTGGAAAGACACCGGCATTCGCATGGAAGGGGAAGCTGTATGGGAGTTGACGAAACTCTTTCTTGTAGATTTTGGTCTCAACGAAAAAGAAGTGCTGGTAGCTCAAAATGAATTGTATCCTGCCCAGAAGAGTATTGCGGAGCCGGGTTATATTATTCCATTTGGGGATGGTCCGCATCCAATCTATGAACGCAGAGTAGGAAAAGGGGTCATTCAAAATATGCTTTCAGGTGCGACGCGCTATGCATGGATGACGTCTCCTTATCTTATTATAGATAACGATTTGTGTACGGATCTCGAGAACGCTGCCCTGCGAGGTGTTGATGTGCGAATCATTGTTCCACATATACCGGATAAACAGATCATTTTCAGTATGACGCAGAGTTTCTATCCAAGATTGATGGACGCAGGGGTGAAAATTTATGAATATGAACCAGGTTTTATTCATGCAAAAAGCTATCTGGTGGACGATGCGTATGCGATGATTGGTACGATCAACCTGGATTACCGCAGTTTGGTGCACCACTTTGAAAATGGTGTATGGATGTATCGGTGCGAAGCGGTGAGAACTCTAAAAATGGATATGGAAGATACTCTTTTAAAATGCATTGAAGTTACACCAGAGATGCTGAAAACAAATTTGTGGCAGAGAGTGATTCGGGCAGTGGTACGAATCGTTGCACCAATGCTATAAAATGGGAGGAGCGTATAAGATGGATTGGAAGAAAATAGGAAAACGACTGCTTTTTCCCCCGATTTGGGTAATACTCCTTCTGACTGTGCTTAGCAGCGCAGCGCTTGTATTTGTATTTCTAAAAGGTCTGAGTGAAAATCCGGCTGCTTATGTCATTTACGTTGTGGCGTTTTACACGGTCACGGTTCTGGGGATTTGCTGTGGAATGCATTTGCCAAAGTGCTATAAAGAAATAAAACAGAAAGTATATGACAATCCGCTTGGAAACCGTTATATGACAGATATACAATTCAAAAATCGTGTTTCGTTATATTGTTCTCTGATAGTGAACGTACTTTATGTAGCAATAAACGCATTTTCTGCATGGTTTTATCAGACAGTATGGTTTAGTATTTTTGCCGGATATTATATGATCTTGGCAGTTATGCGTTTTTTGTTGGTGCGATACATCAACCAGAACAAACTGGGTGAGAAACGTTTTATGGAACTACGATGCGCTCGCCTATGTGCGGTCATTCTGACAACCCTGAATTTGGTATTGTCGAGTGCCGTACTTATGATTCTTTACCAGGACAGAGGCTATGAATATGACGGAATGCTGATTTATGTGATGGCGTTGTATACATTTTATGTAACGGTTACTGCAATCAAGGATCTTGGAAAATATCGAAAGTATCATAATCCGATTCTTTCTATATCTAAGGTGATAAAAATGGCAGCAGCACTTATTTCTATGTTGATGCTGGAGACGGCTATGTTTTCTAGCTTTGGTGAGGAAATGTCTTTGCAGGATCAGAGGCTTATGATCGCGCTGACCGGAGCGGGTGTCAGTGTAATCGTAATTACAATGGCAGTTTATATGATTGTGCGAACTACAAAAGAAATGCACTTTAACATTTCGTAAATATTTCGTTAAAATATCTCAAACATCTCCCTACTATACTCCGATTGTAACTTAACGAAAAGGACGTAAAAATAGGGAGGATATCTAAGATGAATAAAAATGACCAGGAATTTTTAATTAAGAAGATTCGTACACAATACATGGAAAAAGAAGTGACAGGACAAGAGGAAGGACTTAAGAAACTGCAAGAGTTAGATAAAGAAGTGAAAAGACCTGCAAATGTGTTTTCATATACATTTGGAACAATCAGTGCATTGATCATGGGCACAGGAATGAGTCTTGTTATGACCGATATCGGAGGAAGATTAGGTGCTGACGCAGCAATGAAAGCAGGAGTGATCATTGGTGTAGTTGGTTTGGTGATGGCGATTGTGAATTATCCGATTTATAAAAGAATCCTTGGTTCACGTCAAAAGAAATATGCAGATCAGATTATCGCATTAAGTGATGAACTTCTGAAGTAAAGAGAGGGTGTCAAGAGGTTATAAATCTTTTGACACTCTAATTTTATTTTGAGGATCGATACCGTACCGTTTGTGTATCATTTTAGACCGTTCGCGTAAGAGGTATTGTTTTCGATAGGGTTAGACATTAAAATGTAAGCAGAAGGTATACATAATTAAACAGTTTCATCAGCAGAGAGGAGGTTACTTATGAAAAGACTATTAGTGTTTTTATTAACTGTTTCATTCATGTTAAGTCTTACAGCGTGCGGTATTGAGATTGAGGATACAAATGGCCCGGATGATTATTCATTGGAAACAATCACAGATGAGAATATTATCAATATGGACCTGGGTGCATCTGGTTCTGCTACTTCTTCAGATGATGCTTCGCAAGTCGTGAAATATTCTTCTAAAAACTTTTCAGGTGTAGAGGAAATTTGTTTTGTAAACCGTATCATGGCGTCAGAGGTGGTCATTGATCTAAGTACAATCATGGTAAAAGAAGGTAATTTCAGACTCGTGGTAGTTTACAATGATGAAATCGTGCATGATTTTGATCTGGAAGAAATGTCACAGCAGTTCAAACTGGAAGATGTGGAAGGGAATGTTTCAGTCAGAATCGCAGGCGAAAGTGCTTCGTATGAATTTTATTTATCAATTCAATAGAATATAGAAAAAAGGGAGTGAATGTATGATTAGATATGAAATTGAAGGAGGAAATTTACCTGTTGTAATTTGTTATCCAGAGGCTGGACAGACAATTTGTACAGAGAGTGGTTCGATGAGCTGGATGAGTCCAAATATGAAAATGGACACGAATACAGGAGGCGGATTTAAAAAAGCGTTCGGAAGATTTTTTTCTGGTGAGTCTATTTTTATGAATGAATATACAGCGCAGGGCGGTGATGGTATGATCGCTTTTGCATCGACTTTCCCAGGAATGATCATTCCTTTTGAATTAAAAAACGGACAGGGGATCATCGTTCAAAAAGCAGGTTTTCTTGCGATGGAAAAAGGTCTTGATGTTTCCGTATTTTTCCAGAAAAATGTTGGAGGCGGTTTCTTTGGCGGCGAAGGTTTTATCATGCAAAGAATATCTGGAAATGGAACGGCTTTTGTTGAAATAGACGGTTATTGCAAAGAATATGAACTCGGTGTAGGAGAAAGAATCGTGATTGACACAGGATATCTTGCGGCAATGAGCGAAACTTGTACAATGGATGTGCAAATGGTAAGCGGGGTAAAGAATATGTTCTTTGGCGGCGAAGGCTTTTTTAACACAGTAATTACAGGACCAGGTAAAGTTTATATACAGAGCATGCCTATTTCAAATACAGCTCGTAAACTTGCACCATTTATCACTGTAGATTCATCGAATAACAATAAAGGAATTAATATTAGGTTGGGTGATGGAGCAATTTAGTGGTTAGCAATGCGTTTTTCAGATTTGCTTGAATTTACCAAGGTTTAATAGTATAATTCACCTGTTAGAACATATTACAAAACAATATAGCAGCAATGAGGAGGAATCTGATATGATTACTTGGAACAATTTAGATACACTTGCTTCCTACAAAGAACTTTTAAATGTAGAGCAAGTAAATCTTGTAGAAGCTATGTCTGGAGAAAACGGCGCAGAGCGCGTAAAGAATTATAGCGTACCAATGGCTGAAGGACTTGCTTTCAATTATGGAGCAAAAGCTGTAGATGACAATATCTTAGCAGTTCTTGCAAAATTAGCAGACGAAGCTCAGCTTACAGAAAAATTCGCAGCACTTTACAATGGTGAAGTGATCAACACAGGTGAAAAACGTCGTGTTCTTCATCAATTAACACGTGGACAATTAGGCGAAGACGTTATTGCAGATGGCGTTAATAAACGTGAATTCTATGTGAATGAACAAAAGAAGATCGCTGAATTTGCAAACAAAGTACATGCTGGAGAAATCACAAATGCAGCAGGCGAAAAATTCACTACAGTAGTACAGATCGGTATCGGCGGAAGTGATTTAGGTCCTCGTGCAATGTATTTAGCATTAGAAAACTGGGCTAAAGTAAATGACACATTAAAGATGAAAGCACAATTCATCAGCAACGTTGACCCTGATGATGCAGCAGGCGTTTTAAGCAATATCGACGTAGCACATTCACTTTTCGTACTTGTTTCAAAATCTGGTACAACTCTTGAAACATTAACAAACGAATCATTTGTAAAAGATGCGTTAGCAAAAGCTGGTTTAGATGCTTCTAAACACATGATCGCTGTTACAAGTGAAACATCTCCATTAGCTAAGAGTGCAGATTATCTTGCAGCATTCTTTATGGATGATTATATCGGAGGACGTTTCTCATCTACTTCAGGTGTAGGCGGTGCAGTATTATCACTTGCATTTGGTCCAGAAGTATTTGCAAGATTCTTAGACGGTGCAGCAGCAGAAGATAAACTTGCTACAAACAAAGATTTATTACAAAACCCAGCAATGCTTGATGCATTGATCGGTGTATATGAACGTAACGTACTTGGTTATGGTGCAACAGCAGTGCTTCCATATTCTCAGGCACTTAGCCGTTTCCCAGCTCACTTACAACAAGCTGATATGGAATCAAACGGTAAATCAGTAAACCGTTTTGGTGAACCTGTAAACTATGTAACAGGACCAATCATCTACGGTGAACCAGGAACAAACGGACAACATTCATTCTATCAATTACTTCACCAGGGAACAGATATCGTTCCATTACAATTTGTTGGATTCAGAAACAACCAAATGGGAAGTGATGTTGTAATTCAAGGAAGCACAAGCCAACAAAAACTTTGTGCAAACGTAGCAGCTCAAATCGTAGCTTTTGCATGCGGTAAAGATGATGCAGATCTTAACAAGAAATTCGAAGGCGGACGTCCATCAAGTATCATCATTGGGGATCAATTAACTCCAGAATCACTTGGTGCACTTTTATCACACTTCGAAAACAAGATCATGTTCCAGGGATTCACATGGAATGTAAACAGCTTTGACCAGGAAGGTGTACAACTTGGTAAAGTATTAGCGAAAAAAGTACTTGCTCATGAAACAGACGGAGCATTGAAAGTATACAGCGATTTATTAAATATCTAATTATGATACATAAGGCATTCTCGAAAGAGGATGCCTTTTTTACGGATTAAAGTATTCATTTGCGGAAAAATATGGTATGATAAGGCGGTCTGCCAGACATAATCATATTTACAAAGGAGTGGAATTATGCCAGTATTTGATTTTAGCAATACACCAGATAATAAAGCGGATGCAGTATGTACATATACAACGTTTCATTTGAATGAACGAACAGCCAGTCCAGAGAGACCAATTCTGGTTTTAGATAATAGTGAACGCAAATGGAGCCACCATTCTTGCGGAATTTTTACAAATCCAATTAAAAGAACTTCTTTTGAATTTAAAGAAAACGACGGAACATTCAGCGCAGATATTTTGCAGATTGACTCTCGTTTTGTATACCTTTTGAAATGGCTTGGAAAGAATCATATCAATGTGCGCCTTTCCGGAGAAAATCGCGAAGATGGATATGCCGTTTATAAGATTCGTGAGATCGCATTTGGCGGTGCGGGAAAGCTTTCAGCAGAAGATGGTTTCCTTCAGTTTATGATCGAGCGTCTGTTTGCAAGCAATGCACCTTTGAATGATTTGGAGGAAGACGAAGACCTGGATGAGACAGGGGACGATATGAAGCTGACCAGCTTGCAGAGTATTTCAGATTTTATGACCTGTGCTGGAAAGACTTTGCCTGACAATATCAGACTGTGGGCAAGAAGAAATCTTGCAGTTGCCCATTCCCATGAAGTGACACAGGAAGAACGCCGTCATGCGCAGCGTGCACTTTCTATTATGATGAATATTCAATGGAAGAATAACTATTTTGAATCTATTGACCCTGTGAAAGCGCGCCAGATTCTGGACGAAGAATTGTATGGAATGGAACGTGTAAAACAGCGTATCATCGAGACGATCATTCAGATCAACAGAACACATACATTGCCTGCATATGGTCTTCTTTTGGTTGGACCGGCAGGAACAGGAAAATCGCAGATCGCGTATGCAGTTGCACGTATTTTGAAATTGCCATGGACTACATTGGATATGAGTTCGATTAATGATCCGGAGCAGCTTACAGGAAGTTCCAGAATCTATTCCAATGCAAAGCCGGGGATTATTATGGAAGCATTCTCAATGGCAGGAGAGTCCAATCTTGTATTTATCATCAACGAACTTGATAAAGCGGCTTCTGGGAAAGGCAATGGCAATCCGGCAGACGTGCTTCTGACACTCCTTGATAACCTTGGATTCACTGACAACTATATGGAATGTATGATTCCGACCAGCGGTGTTTATCCAATTGCGACTGCCAACGACAAGGATCAGATCAGTGCGCCTTTGATGTCGCGTTTCGCGGTGATCGAGATTCCGGGATATACAGCAGAAGAAAAGAAGATTATCTTCTCAAAATTTGCACTTCCTAAAGTGTTGAAACGTATGGGATTAAAGGAAGAAGAGTGTATCGTGACAGATGAAGCACTGGATACGATCGTAGCTCATTATGCAAATACAAGCGGTATCCGTGATCTGGAACAGGCAGCAGAGCATCTGGCAGCAAATGCATTGTATCAGATCGAAGTGGATCACGTATCACAGGTTGTGTTCAATTCAAAAATGGTAAGAGATCTGCTTGCTTAGAAAGTAGGAATGATAGAAAATAAGTGCGATTTATTATCGTCAAAATCACAAGAAGTGACGGTAATAGATCGCACTTTTTTTATCCACGGCTTAATGCAACGGACACGCAGAACAGGTTCTCCTGCGTTTCGATTTCAAAAGTTCCGTGGTATTGTTCTGTAATAGATCGGACTGACATGAGACCGAGACCATTTCCATTCAATTTGGTGGACAGGTAACTTCCATCCTTGCTTTGTTTTAATTCCCCATCAAAGGTATTGTCTATCGTTAGAAAAATTGTGTTTTCCGTTTCTTTTGCGCGGATTATAATTTTCCGTTCGCCATTCGATTGTTCTGCGCAGGCATGGATCGCGTTTTCCAAAAGATTTCCAAGCAGAACAGACAAGTCATTTTCAGGGATCCAAAGATTCTCCTGAAGATCAATTCGAACATCGTAATCAATCCCATAATTCTTAGCTTCCTGAGCAAAATATAATAATAGCGTATTGAGTGTATAGTTGTTTGAAAATACCAGCCCACTGTCGCTTGGCAGTGATTTCTGGTACTGATCAAGATAGCGTTCCAGTTCATCAAGGTTTCCGTTGTGCAAATACTCGCGCATCAGCGTAATATGATGGCGGATATCATGCTTGGCACGGCGTGCCTCCGCAATCTTCGTCCGTAGATTTTCATATTGAAGCGTTTGCATTGCAAGCTGATGATTTTTCATTTCCAATTCCATATTTTTATTCAGCTCATGGATCAGGCGCAAAATCATGTGATAGATCACAAAAGATCCGATATCTATCAGCAATAAGAACAAAGTATTGACAGGCTCCAATGCAACTTCAAGGCTGCTTCTGCCCTGTCCATATAGATGCCAGTACCAGGCAAGATAAAATGTGGCAGGAACCAGCCAGAGGTAACGCCAGACATTGTTGTGAGGTTTGTTTATGCTGACAGAGTAGCTTTTGTAAAAATAAACAGCGACCGGAGTCGTAAATAACAAGTGTCCGATGAGCATACAGAAACTGTTGGTCCAGCGATAGGATTCATATGCCATGGATCCAAAAAGGATACCTTCCAGACATTTCGCAAACACCATTACCAGATTTGCCATATTAGAAAGGATCAATAATGTAAAGAGAGACTTTCCAAAATAAACTTTGGTAGCTGTAAAATAAAAAATAGCGTAAAGCGCCGTGCTGAGGATTGACAGCATGGCATTGTTGATTTCAAATGCAGCGCATATTCCGGTTAAAATTTGAAGAATACTGATTATAAAGATCAAGCTGATAATTACAGGCTTAGAAAATCTAAGCTGCTTGCGAAACGGATACAGTGCCAGGATCAGATAAGGCAAAAAATTCAGCAGTGCGTACAGTGCAACTTCAAGATAACGGTAGAATGGTTCATTCATATTTAAGTATCCTTTCTCATTTGTGCAAAGTGAAAACGATTGTATGCTTCTGTGACTGCTTTGGATTTACGGCGGCTGATCGGAACAAGGCTTTTGTCTGTCATATGAAAAACAGCGTCTTGGATTCCGGTTGCTTCATAAAAGTTCACAATGACTCCTTTGGAACAACAGCAGAAATAAGTGTGTTCGCAGAGCAGTTCTTCCAGCTCGCTATGCGTGATGCGGGCGCGCAGAATGGTTCCATTTTTTAAATGAATCTGAGCGGTATGTCCAGAATACTGAGTAAAAAGTATATTTCGAAGAATAATGTCCTGACCGTCAGAAAGTTTTACAGTACGGATCCTCTCTATGATCTCCAGATTTAAGCGGTCGAGCATACGTTTTATATTCTGTTCAGAAACCGGTTTTTGCAGATAATAATGTGCATTTACCTCATAACTTTCACAAGCGAATTCATTGCTGGATGTACAGAATGCCAGACGTACATCCGGGTCTGTTTCTCGGATTTTATGTGCCACATCAATTCCCAGAATTTCTCCCATAAAGATGTCAAGAATAATAAGATCGTATGCGCCTGACTTCCATGATGCAAGGAATTCTTCGCCGCTGCAATATGTATCGATTCGACGGCGGGAATCCCCCATGAGGTCGAGCTGTCGGGAAATCAATTTTGTCAGATGTTCTAGGGAGCAATGATCATCATCTACGAGTGCAATCTTCATAAAGTCACCTTCATTTCCTCAATTTAGAAATAATTATACAGCAGTATTTTGGGGAAAACAAGCGTCAGTGAACGCGTACATTTACCGCTTATGTAATTTTTTTGCCGTTTGTGTCGGTGCTATTTTCTGTGGGCAGAAAATTTAGTACACTACAGTTAAGAAGTAATAGAAGGTGAACGGAGGTGAAGCGGATGAATATTTTGATTTATGCACATGCGGATGAACATTCTGATCTGGAGGAAATGATCACGGGACATGGGAATCTGCAATACAGACAATTACATTTGACGATGCATGATGAGTTTCGAGATTTTACACAGTCCTTACAGGAGCAGGCATTTGATGTGGTACTTGTTACAGCAAATGGAGCCGGTGGTATGGAGGGTGTAATTGCAGCCAAACATGTTCAGCCGTGCACGAAAGTAATCTGGTTTTCTGATGACAAGTATTTTGGGGCTCAGTCTTATCGTTTGGATTGTTCCTATTTCGGAGTAAAACCTGTGACATCAGAGAAGATAGAGAGAGCCTTTGCACATTGCTGATGCAGTTCAGTATGAATAAGGAACGAGAGAAGGAGGTACAACATGAAAAACACATGGATGAAAAAGGGAATGAGTATGTTGATGGCACTGTGTCTGATCATCGGCATGATCCCAATGTCTGCGTTTGCGACAGAAGATACGGATACGCAGACGGAAGAAGAGGCAGTATCTGAAATTACATATTCAGACAAGGCTTCGGTAAATTTTGAAGAGACAGCGCCTGTTTATCAGGAGACAGATGGAAGTAAGGAGCTGAATCTTAGCCGCGCAGGAAACGTAAAGGATGCACTTACTGTTACGGTGCAGATTTATGACAACAGCGCGAACTATGGAATGGATTATTTGATCAAACTGGATGGCACAGAGATTGAAAAAATCGAGGGCGCTACCAGTATTTATGATGCATTCCGTGATGGAGGCCAACTTGTAAGTAATCTTCCGGTAGATGCGGCCGAAGCATATGTAACTTATGATGAATCGGCAGAGACGGAAGAGTCAGTCAGTGCAGCGGATATGCTGGCACAGATTCAGGATCTTGGTGCAATGGCAGCGGAATTTGAAGTAACATTTCCTGCCGGAGAAGCAAAAGTACCGCTTACAGTGGAGATAATCGATGACAGCTTCAGTGAATACGATGAAAGTTTTATGGCAGTGATACTGGATGATGAAGGCGAGGTTTTTGAGGCAGGTCAGATACTTTGCTCGATTATCGATGATGAAGAGGATCCAACGGTCCATGTTGCATTTGATTGTGAGGATGTTCTGATCGCGGATGAAGAGTCTGGTATGGCGCAGATTACATTTAAGAGAACTGGTAATCTTGCGACAGGAACAGCGGCAGTGCTTTTATATGACGGCGAGCCAATGGGATATGTGGATTTTTCACCACATCAGGATACACAGGTGGTTTTAGCATTGCCTGGAACTTATACACTTATGTCTGATGGTGGTTATACGGTAAGTGAAGAGATGGTTACGGTCAGCCTGGAAGAAAAAGAGATTCCAGAAGGGGCAGATCCAGAATTGGATGCGGTTCCGGCACAGTATGATGTGATTTCACCGGTGCGTCAGGTTAGTAATACCAACTGGTTCCCAGACTGGGCGAAAAAATATACCTCTACTTATGAAGATGACAGCAGCATCATTGTCATGGGAAGCAGCAGCAATGGCCTGTTTGAATATGACGACAGTTCCACAGATGGAAGCCTCAGTTTTGTTTCCGATAAAAATATGTACAAGCTAAATACCGAGGGAGGTTCCAGCAGCGGATATTTGTATTCACGTACAAAATCAAAGTATAATCTGACTGGTATCGAATCGATAGAAGGTACGGTCTATATTGAAGATCTGACCACGGGATATTGTGATGTTATCTTTGGTGTCTGGAATGTAGGCCATTACAAATTATATGAGAATGATAACAAAAGTACACAGAATTTAAAATATACGCTTGCGGATAATTATCAGGGAAGCAAGTATATTTACTATTGTAATTCCGATCTTCCAGGAAGCTGGGATTGTGGATGGAATGCTTATACTCCAAATGGGTTTAAGATGAATAAAAGAACCTATAGGATTAGGATAGAGGCGCCAGAAGCTCTGGATTACAATGGTTATTCGATCGCACCGGCTCTGACATCTGGTTCTACTACTATGTATTATACAATGGATGCGGACAGACATATTAACCTGGCTTATTCATGTGACAGTGCATATCCGGCAAAATTGGTCGGTTATCAATTAAAGAACGGTACTAAATGGTCAGATACAATTTCGTTGAGTCAGGATTATATCACATTTGACCAAAGTTTTTTGGGCAAGTATGAGTCAAGTTGGTGTTATGATGATTCGGACGGCTATAACACATTTACAATTCGTCCGGTTTTTGCAAAAATCGAGGTAGAATACGAGCTGCAGGATGCGGCACTTGGAACCATTGCGATTCAAAGTCCTTCTGGTCAGAACTTGCATCAGGGAGATAAAGTAGTATTTACAGGTACAGGAAAAGATGGAGCAACATTTACTGGAGTACATTATGAAAAACGTCAAAGTGCGAATGGTGATATTCTAGAATACGGGGTGATCGGCAAGGTTGGAGATACGGTTACCATGGATCTTTCAGGCAGTAAATATAGCCATTATACGTTCCAGGGCGTATTTGATACAAATTCGGATCAATTGTACGTAGAATATAAAGATCCTCAAAATGTACATGGCATATTATATACGGAAGGGCTGGCCTTAGATAAGGATACTTATGATGTCAGCAATTATTATCCATTAAAGGCAAAGGCAGATGATGGTTATATTACCGTGTGGGAGTCAAATGGCAGAACTTATTATGGAGATACCTTCAATTATCAGCTTGATGGAAATGCGAATAATAACACGATTACAGTAGACTTTGTGAAAGAAAGTGATGTGACGCTTTCAACAGGCACGATTTCTGGTTATTTATCTCGAAAAGATACAAACTTGCTGAATGGAACCAGCGCAGATATCGTTTTGGCGAATTCGCAGTATGTGATGACGGTTTCTCAAGACAATCCTTATGCAGGTTCAACGGATGAAAACGGTTATTTTGAAATTCAGAACTTTAAGGGAGTAGTAGGCGGAAGTTATTCCATGGCGGTAAGCTATCAGGACAAAACCGGCTATGTGACATTTACATACAATGGACCGGGGAAATATTCGCTGAGTCTTCCACAGTTCGTAGCTGGCAGCTTTTATCCAGTAGAGGTAGTTGCTACAGTGGACGGAGTTGGCTATAATCAGAACTACATTTATCTGACATCAGCGGGTGCTGCAGAATTCGTAGCAGATATTTATGTGCATTCGGATATTTACAAGATTACGAAGGTTACTTATCATTTCTTGTCAAATCTTTCAGATAGTTATGGTGATGAGCTGAAAACGATGGAGGCTGTTTATGATTCCACGATCAATCTGGGAGATAAGCATGAAGCATGGAAACTCAGTTTAAATGATAATACAGCACTTCCAAAAGATACGCATCTATATGTTACAGTTACAGCAGAGATGACATATACCTATACAGACAGCAATGGAACACAGACAGAGACTACGGAAATCACTACAGATTTGGTAAATACGGGATACAATCTTGCAGAACCGATAATAGAAGATGTGACTCCGATTCAGCAGGATATTCCTGAGGTTCCGGGGGTACAAAATAGTGAGACGGATACCAGTCTTTTGGATATACCGATTATTGGTACATTGGATATGAGTGTGACCAGTAAGACAGGTGGATATTTTATTCAGACCGGAAGCTGGAAAGAAGCCGGTGATACATATACACTTGTATGTGGACATTCGATTACGCCAAACTATGGTACTGGCACATTGCAAGACAAATACAAGGATGCAGTAGGAACCAAGGATCTTTTGGAAGGCGCATCTTCAGACGACCCAAAAGGTGCAGCGGATTTGAAGCAGAAGAGTGCAACTCAGGTTGAAATTGCTCCTGTATTCTATCTGAAATTTACCGTTCAGACAGCAGACGATGGAAATGGAGGATTAATACATTATCTGACAGGATTTGAGTTTGCACTTGGTATATTTGGGGCTGTTAAAAAGAATATTCCTTTTACAGTATATGGTGTGCCATGTTATGTTTGTATTACACTCACTACGGAAGCTTATATACAGTTACAGATGAATCTTCCAGAGGGAACACAATTAGGTGCGGTACTGACAACTATAGTTGAGGATGCAACGACGGATGTAAATGCCTTTTTCGCTGCTCCAATCTTGAAATTTGGCGTTAAGGGCGGTGTCGGTTATAATAACTGGGCAAGTATCTTTGCAGAAGGTACGATAGAGGCACCATTCACGGTTGACTTTACACCGGTTGATGCTGCAGGTCAGATCAGTTGGGATGTTGGCATTGGTGTGGATCTGATGGCATTCAGTGCAGAGATAGAATACAATTCAAATCCATACGATTTTGGAAATGAAACATTGCTTGCTAATCTTAAGACAATTCAGGATTTGCAGGAGAATACATCGGCACTGCAGTCTTACCGACTTTCTTCTGGCAAGAGCTATGAAACTTTAGAAGAGGCATTGGAAAATGCAACCTTCAGTGCAAAGGAACGTCCAGAACAGAGTACGCAGGTATTGCGTTCTGGCACAATGACTAGCGACACCATTGCTTCTGGTGTATTTATGAATACAGAAGTCCAGTTGGTACAGTTAGACAGCGGCAAGATCATGGTATTGTTCCTGACAGACAACCATGCAGAAGATGGAAGTCTGAATTATCTCAGCGCGGCTTACTCTATCAGCAGTGATGGTGGTAAGACATGGAGTGAGGTAGATTATGTAAGCGAAAATATTGGAGAAGCTACAACGTCTCTCCAATACGATATCAATGTATTTGAATTAGAGGATCGCATTCTGGTGACATGGTCTGAAGCAAATTTAGATAAGGTATTAGGGGATATAGATTTAGAAAATATCACCGCAGATCAAATCGCAAAGGCCATGAATGCTATGAGTTTAAAAGGCCGCTTCTTTGATAAGAACAGTGGAGAAGCTATGGGCGAAGCATTCGCAATTGCTCAGAATTCAACTGTTTTCTGCGGAGGTCTGGAAGCAGTTCAAAATGGTGATATGGTTTATGTGTATTATCAGAGAAATGTATTTCCAACAGAAGAAGATGTGACGGTGGAAGACTTGTTGAGCAACGAAAGAACTATTGCTATGGCAAGTGCTAATGTAAATGATACAGAGAACTGGACATCAACTCCTGTTCGTGCAATGAGTAAAGACGGAAAACAGTATCGAATTGTAGATGTGGTTCCTTTTGTACATGATGGTATTTTAGGAGAAGTTGCGGTTCTTGATCAGAACGGACGTCTTACAGTTACAAATGAAGAGACCGGAGAGCTTGAAGCGGATATCGAAGACCGTCAGATTTATCTAAGAACTTATGAATTCGACGAAGATGGCGTGCCGACTCCGACTGCATTGATTGCTCTTACAGATTATAATGACTGTGCACAAAGTCCACAGGTGCTCAGTACAGATGATTATTTATATATGATGTGGAATCAGAATGGTGAAGTAGTTTATATGTCTGATTTTGTTGCAAGAGATACTGACAGTGAAGAGGTACAGGATCAGGCGTATGTAGTTGCAAATGCAGATGGAACTTATACGGTGAAAACGCCTGAAGAAACTGGCGTAGCTACAGTTGCAAGCGATGAATCTGTTTATATCGGTACAAGATTTACTGCATCTATAGCAGATGATGGTAATGTCATGGTAAGCTGGGTTGCAACAGATAAAGAGGATACAACGCTTGTTCCTACAGATGAGATCTATGGTATGATGCTGGAATCAAAAGAGGAAGGACTCTATGCGGTAGGATCACCGGTTGCTTTGACTGACGAAGACCGTCCGATCGGAGCATTGGACAACATCTGCATGGAAAATGAAGAAACAAGTAAGTTTTTATTGGTATACAGCAGATTCAATGAAATGCTTCGAAGAGAAAGTACAAGTGCGGATATCATGACACAGACAAGTGTAGATGAACCAAAACTTGCAGTTACGGTGGATGCTCTGGATTATCCACTTCCAGGAACAACTGTAAATGTAGATCTTACAATTTCAAACGAAGGCTTTGAAACTTTAAATGGAGCAGCTATTACTGTTTCTGGTATCGGTGAAACATTAAATCTTACGGTAGAGGATGAGATTCTCTCAGGACGCAGCAAGGATGTTACGGTAGAACTTACAATTCCAGAAGATTTTGATGAAACGACTGATTTGAAAGTAACGGTTTCTGGACTTGGAAATCAGGCAAAATATACTGCTTCCGGCGAAACCGAGGTTCTATATGGAAGCTACATTGTTCCAATGGATCTGCCACAGATCACAAGTATTCCAAACTCTACAGACTGTCTGGTACAGATTCCGGTAAGAAATAACGGAAATGCTTCTGGAACAGTAACACTCGATCTGAAGAATCAGGTATTTGCTTCAGACAAGGCAGAGGATGTGAAGGAATATACATTTGAATCAGATGTGGTTGTAAGTGCAAACGGTGAAGCAACGATAAGCTATCTCATGGAAGATACGCTGATGGATGCAGAGATCTATTCAACTGTACAGGTATGGACAGGGGAAGCGTACGACCAGGGAACAGAAGCTCCTATGCCAAAACCAGTGACACTTTCACTTGAGGATGTTAGTTACGGAAACAATGGAGATGATACAAACAAACCAGATGTTTCTGTGGATGCAGACAGTCCATCAAGCGGTGACAATAGTCAGGCAGCAATCTATATCATAGTTCTGATTGGTGCAGTGATGTGTCTTGGAGTAGTTGGAATGAAGCGCTTTAAGAAGAGATTTTAATACGGAACGATAAGGGGTGTGACTTCGGTCGCACCTCTTTTTGTGTCGAAAAAAATTATTTCTTCTATGATGTTAATTTAAAGGAGAATTAAGAAAGGTAAGGAGAGATAGAGATGAGTTGGAATGTAGTTTTAAATAAATTTTGTGAAATAAAAGAAAAGGTTTTGAAAGCTGGTTATCCACTCTGGGATTATGATCAAGAAAAAGAGTCTTGTGTGGAATACTGGGTCAGAATGTTAAAAGACGAAACATACGATTCGCTCATAAAAGGTCTTTCGTTCAATGAAGAAAATGGACTCCTTTTAATCCGATATAAAGAATACGGACATCTTTTTAAAGAATCTGATGAGTTTTCGTTTGATTCGTTCTGGGACTTCTTATGAAAATGTCAGAAGACGTATCCAGGAAGCTTCTTGTGTTGAGATTTCAAATAAACTGGATGGTTCTATGCAGGCGGCAAGATTCTACAATGGACAGATTGTGATGGCAGGAAGTCAGTCTTTGAATAAAGACACTTCGTGGCGTCTGGAAGATGGATACCGCATGCTCATGGGACAAGAAGGGTATCAGAATATGCTGAAAGAGCATGCAGATAAGACATTTATCTTTGAATATATCTCAGAAAGAGATGCGCATGTAGTAAAATACGATGTAGAAGGTCTTTTCTTGATCGGTATCAGAAATGTTGAGGATGGAAAAGAGGCAAGTTACAAAGAAGTATTGGGATTTGCGGAGAAATATCAGGTTCCAACAACAGAAGTTTTTTTAAAAACATTAGATGAAATCATAGCGGAGCTGGATGATAAAAAATCAAGTGAGGCAGAAGGATTTGTAGTGAATATAAATTTGATGATATGATTGCAAAAGTTCCAAAGGCATACAAAGACAGAGTGTTAAAAGCAGCAAGATATGTCTATGATTATGCAAACAGAACAAATGCAGAGGTGGATGCAATGTTTGAAGCAGCGCCAAAGAATGACAAAAAAGAGTTTATGATCTGGGTCAATGAAAATGTCAGAAAAGAGATTCAGGGATTTGTGCGCTGCAAATATTATGGAAAGAAATATCATGTTTTAAAGAAAAGCCATGGATACTTGAAGTTGAAAGATATGGGTATCACAGAGTACAAGGGAGTGTTTGAGAATGAAGAATAGATT
This sequence comes from uncultured Faecalimonas sp., assembly GCA_964623905.1. Taxonomy (GTDB): domain Bacteria; phylum Bacillota; class Clostridia; order Lachnospirales; family Lachnospiraceae; genus Faecalimonas. The sequence goes on along the minus strand of CAZUVY010000003.1, from coordinate 42,289 downwards.
TATAATGCTGGCGGGTCTTCCAGGATCTGGGAAGACAACATTGGTGAATTTAATCCGAGATACTTTGGTTCAGAAAATGAACAGAGCAGAGGAAGATGTTGTCTGGCTTGGCTCTGATATGATCCGAAAGGAACTGTATGGGACAGAAAAGGAGCAGGGAGATCACGAAGAAGTGTTCAATCTCATGAAACAGCGCACAGATCAGGCGCTGAGGGCTGGAAAGGATGTCATCTATGATGCCTGCAATATTAACTCGAAAAAACGAAAAGCGTTTCTTGCAAATCTGAAGCGATTTTCCGGCGAAAAGATCTGTGTGATCTGTGCTACGCCTTACGAAGTTTGTTTGGAAAGAAACGGCCAGCGTTCGCGTGTGGTAGCAGAGCATGTGATCAAAAAAATGTACCTGAACTGGAATACACCGTATTATCACGAAGGGTGGGACCAGATTTATATTTATTATTCGGATGGCGCAAAAGGTTTTAGAGGAACACCGGAATCTTTTGTGGAGATGTATATGGATTATCAGCAGGACAATCCATATCATCAGGAAACGCTTGGTACACATATGAAAGACACTTATGCGTATTTGGTTGAAAATGGATACAGCAAGGCTGATTCCAATCTTGCGATGGCAGCTTTGCTGCATGACTGCGGGAAGCCATTTACAAAAGCGTTTTTGGATTCGAGAGGAAATAAAACAGAAATCGCACACTATTACCAGCATCCATGCACAGGGGCGCATGATGCACTGTTTTTTGACTTTCCAGACAAAACGATGGAGGATGTTCTGGAAATCTCGGTGCTGATCAACCTGCATATGCATCCATTTAACTGGCAGCAGGCTTCCGGAAATACAAAGCTGAAAAAACAATGGGGCGAAAAATTATATCAGGAAGTATTACTGCTCCATGAGGCAGATGAAGCTGCGAGTGTGAATTAAAAAGTGTTGGAAAGCGAGTCTGTATAGACTCGTTTTCTGGCATTTCTTTTTGATGTATGGTAGTATCGTTTAAGAAGAGGTGATAAGTGATGAAATATTTATTTTCAAATAAAGATCTTAGAAAATTGATTGTTCCCCTGATTCTGGAACAGGCCCTGGCGATTACGGTTGGAATGGCGGATACGATGATGATCTCATCGGTAGGCGAAGTGGCTGTTTCGGGGGTATCGCTGGTAGATATGCTTAACATGTTGATTTTCAGCGTATTATCCGCATTGGCGACAGGTGGTGCTGTCATCGTCAGTCAGAATATTGGTGCTTCCAAGATGGAAAATGCCCGCAGGGCCGCAAAACAATTGCTGTTTTCTGTCATTCTTTTTAGTACGATACTAACGGTAGTTGTGATCGTTTTCAGAAATGGTCTTTTGAAACTGTTTTTTGGAAGCATTGAACCGGAAGTTATGAATGCGGCACTGATCTATTTGGCGATCTCGGCGGTTTCTTTTCCGTTTTTAGGAGTGTATAATGCCTGCGCAGCATTGTTCCGGTCTATGGGAAAAGCAAATGTAACATTTGTTGTTTCGGTAATCGGAAATGTGATCAATGTGGTTGGGAATGCATTCTGTATTTTTGTGCTCCATATGGGTGTCGCAGGTGTTGCGATTCCTTCTTTGGTGTCGCGTGCCGTGATGGGAATCATTCTTTATGTGTTGCTGCGTAATCCAAAGCACGAAGTCTATTTTGATAAAGAACCATTTCACATGGATTGGGAGATCATTAAGAATATTCTTTACATTGGAATTCCAAGCAGTATTGAGAACGGGCTTTTCCAATTAGGCAGAGTTCTGGTTGTAAGTATTATTTCTGGATTTGGAACGATTCAAATTGCAGCAAATGGTGTGGCAAACAGTCTGGATAGTATTGGCTGTATCGTAGGACAGGCAATGAATCTTGCGATGATCACTGTGATCGGAAGGTGTGTAGGTGCAGACGATCAGAAGCAGATTCGATATTATGTCAAGAAATTACTTGCGATTACTTACATTGCAACTGCGATCGTGAACATTACATTGCTTCTAAATCTGGAATCGGTTCTTGCAATCTATGGACTTGGAGCAGAGACAACGCATCTTGCATACATTTTGGTAATGATACATAATGGAGCTGCCATGCTTTTGTGGCCACTTGCCTTTGTTTTTCCAAATATGCTTCGCGCTTGCAACGATGTACGTTATACCATGGTCGTCTCTATCTTTTCTATGTGCGTATTCCGTATTGGATTTAGCCTGATTTTAGGAGTAAATATGGGAATGGGCGCAATTGGAGTCTGGATTGCGATGGTAATTGACTGGATATTCCGTATCATATGCTTTGTGGGAAGATATCTGCATGGGGATTGGAAAAAGACCATGTATAAATTAAGTAAATAGCGTGTTTTTGGGCACATATAAATAAAGAGTAATACACTACCGTCAATTTTGATGATTTTGGCGGTAGAGCATTACTCTTTTTTGCATAAATCCAAGCTGCCTAGTTATTTCTGTGGAATTCCCATACGCGTTCTAATGCGCCAGGTGTTTCGAGCAGTAATTTGGTTCCTTCTGCCATACATCTTGCAGCGTAAAGCATGCCTTTGTGGCCGATGCTCATGCCGGCTTGTTTTGCAGCAGCCCAGTGATGGAGCGGAGTACCTTTGCACATTGTAGCAGCACTCAATGTGATCAATGGAATCGTATGACTGACTTCGGCTGCATCCGTACCGATTGGAAGAGGTACTGGTTCCGTTTCCAATGGTTCCAGACCTGAAAAAAGTGTTCCATCGTTTCCAAGTCCGGCTTCTTTGGTGATCTGTGCTGCAATAGCCAGCTCTTCCTCAGAATATTCTGGTGTTGGGATCCTCGTCATCGCATCATAGTAGATCTCAGCGAGAACGCGATTTACTTTCATCTCCTTGCAGCTTTTCAAAAGTTCGATTTCTACAGTCGTATCTGTCATCAATGCAGCTCCACGGGCACAGTTGTCGACACGTCTGCTCACATCTTCTGTGCGTGCGCGTTTTGAAGAACGGATAAAATAATTGGTCTTTGCGAAATCAGGAACGACATTTGCAGGGATCCCGTTGTTGATATATGCGTAATGCATTCTTACATCATCCGTTACATGCTCACGCAGATAATTGACTGCAATGTTCATAAGTTCAGCGGCATCCAGAGCACTTCGTCCTGACTCTGGAGCTTTGGATGCGTGGGCACTGAGCCCGTGAAAAGTATAATTCTTGATATCCTGAGACTGCCAGATGTCGTTGCTGACACGGTTACGGTCAAATGGATGCCACATAACGCCTACATCCAGATGATCAAAGACGCCTGCCTTGTCCATCACGATTTTCCCGGACATGATCTCTTCCGCAGGGCAGCCATATACATAGATGGTACCAGATGTTTGATTAGCCTCCATGTCTGCTTTCAGTGCACAGGCGGCAGCACAGACACCGGTTCCAAGAAGGTTATGACCGCAGGCATGTCCGATTTCAGCAAGGGCATCATATTCTGCAAGAAAACCGATAAAAGGCCTTTTAGCAGATGGACTTCCATTGCTTCGCCATACGGCGGTAAATGCAGTATCAATTCCAGCAGTATTATATGTAATCTCAAATCCATTTTCCTTCAGATAGTTTGCAAGATACTGAGAAGAAAGCGTTTCCTGATATGCCAGTTCTGGATGGGCAAAAATATAATTGGCCGCTTCGATCAATTCGTTTTCATGTGAAGTGATCCAATCGGCAATTACATTTTTTGTATCAATTGTATTCATAAATTTCTCCTTTCCGAATCAACAAAAAAACTATATACTGATTATACTATAGGAATAAAAAAGTTTCTAAAGGTTTTATTAATATGCCAGAAAATCTACAAAATAAAAAAAGATTATGATATAATGAGCCAGATTAAAAACAAAAATCGATCATTGCGTGGAAAAAAGAAGGAGAGATTTCTGTGTTCGGATACGTGGTTGCGAATAAGCCGGAATTAAAGATGAGAGAATTTCATAAATATAAGGCTTATTATTGCGGATTGTGCAAGGTGCTTCGTGAGAAATACGGCCTTTCCGGTCAGATGACGCTTACATATGACATGACATTTCTGGTGATCCTGCTGACTTCTCTTTACGAAAGTGAGACTCAGTTGGAGGAAAAGAGATGCATTGTTCACCCGATGAAGAAGCAGAAGATGTTATCCAATGAGATCACAGAATATGCGGCCGATATGAACATGATTCTCACCTATTTTCATTTTGCAGATGATTGGAAGGATGAAAAGAGCAAAGCAGGGCTTATCGGTCTTCAGGCACTTCGAAGGACCTATCTGGAATTGGAGGAAAAGTATCCTGAGAAATGTTTCGTGATTCGCAAATGCCTGTATTTATTAGAGCAGTGCGAGAAGCGTGGAGAGAAAGATATTGATGTCGTGTCCAGATATTTTGGAAAATTGATGGGAGAGCTTCTGGTATACAAGCAGGATGTCTGGGAAAAGACGCTGCGCCGGATGGGTTTCTATCTTGGGAAATTTATTTATATCATGGATGCGTATGATGATTTAGAGAAGGATAAGGAGCAGGGGAATTATAATGCCTTGATCCCATTATCAGAGGAAGATGATTTTGATGACAGATGCAGAGAGATGCTGAATTATGTTCTGGCAGAATGTGCATCGCAGTTTGAGAAGCTTCCTTGCATAGAGGATGCAGAGATTTTGAGAAACATTCTTTATGCAGGAGTGTGGAGCAGCTTTGACAAGAAACACAAAGAGAATAATATAGAAAAGCAAGAATAAAAGAGGGAGAGAAAATGACAAATCCTTATGAGGTGCTTGGTGTTTCACCAAACGCAAGTAATGATGAGATAAAGAGAGCATACAGAGAGTTGAGCAGAAAGTATCATCCAGACTCGTATGTGAACAATCCGCTGGCGGATCTGGCAGAAGAGAAGTTTAAGCAGGTTCAGGAAGCCTATGACCAGATCATGAAGCAGAGAAACGGAAGCGGAAGCTATAACAATGGAAGTTACAATAGCGGTAACTATAATAATGGTGGATATAGTTACAATTATGGCGGACAGAATCAGTCGTCGGGATATACACAGGAATCCGCAGAGCTTCAGAATGTACGCAGTTATATCAATGCAAGAAGATTTCGTGAAGCATTAAATCTGCTGGCGAATATTCCAAGCAGAGATGCAAGATGGTACTATTACAGTTCTATTGCAAATATGGGAATCGGCAACAATATTCTGGCAGTCGATCATGCGAGACAGGCGGCAGCACTGGAACCTGGCAACATGGAATATGTAAATTATGCAAATCAAATGCAGTTCCGTGGTCAGCATTATCAGACTTCAGGTTACAATTATGGACGTCAGAATTATGGAACAGGGAATCTGTGCTGCGATCTATGGTGCGCAGATACCTTGTGTGAATGTATGGGAGGCGATTTGTGCGCATGCATGTAAAAGCAAAGCAGGTAGCAATCGCCGGTCTACTGGCAGCTTTTTCGGCAGTGCTTATGATTTTGAGCGCAGTGCTTGAATCGAGCAGTTTGTTCTTGATCGCAGCGGCATCCTTTTGCGTAGGGATTACGATTCGCGAATGGGGGATTCTGTTTGGAGCAGGGTACTTTGCAGCAAGCCTTTTGGTCAATTTGATCGTCACTCCGAACAAATTTTACTGTGCTACATTTGCGGCGATGGCGTTATACTTGCTGTTAAGTGAAGGGCTGTGGGAGAAGATAGCAGCAAAAAAAGAATTGAAAAATCGAAATCTTACACTTTGGATCGGAAAATATGTTATCTTTAATATCATATATATTCCAATTCTGACAGGGTTTTCGGATTTGATTTTTACAAAAGAAGCAGATGGCAGACTTCTTTTGATAGGATTTTTAGCGGGGCAGGCCGGTATTTTTATTTATGATCAGGCGTATCGGTATTTTCAGGGAATGATCTGGAGCAGACTCCGTGGAAGGTTAATAAATGGAACAGAATGAGGTGAAGATTCGCCTCATTTTATTGGCAAAGGAAGAAACAAAAATATTTCTTAAGAAAAAGATGGGAGTACTATGAATAGAGGAAGTTACAATTCATACTTTGAATATTGTTTAGATAGAATCAAGAGAGGGTTTAAATTTATGAGCCGTGAAAAGAAGCGCCTGTTGCTTTATTGTACACTGGTGCTGATCCTTGGATTGATGATCGGAGGAAAAATCGGCGGTTCGGTTGAGAAGAAGCGTGCAGAAAAGGAACTGGTGGAAGTGACCGCGCAGATCAAGGAAGAAAGCATGGCACAGACAGAAAAGTTACAGGAAGAGTTGGATAAAGCGTTGGAGACAGCGAACGCAGCTGCGGAACAGGGAACAGACAATGAAGTTACAGAACGTCCATGGTATCTTGTTCTTGTTAACAATAAGAATCCAATGGATGAAAACTATGAGATTCCTTCTTTTACCGAGCTGGAAACAGGATATAGTGTGGACTCCAGAATTGCAGATGCGGCAAAACAGATGCTGCAGGATGCAAAAGAGGATGGCATGAGAATCATCATTTGTTCCGCATATCGTTCTGTGGAAAGACAGGAGAATCTGTTTAATGAATCGCTGCAGGACCGTCTAAACAGCGGACTTGGTTATTGGGATGCATTTGCAGATACAAGACAAAGTGTTGCAGAACCTGGAACAAGTGAACATGCACTGGGGTTAGCTCTGGATTTGATCTCAAATGATTATATGGGACTGGATGAAAAGCAGCAAGAGACAGAAGAAGCAAAATGGCTTGCAGAAAACTGTTATAAATATGGATTCATTTTAAGATATCCACCAGAAAAGACAGATATTACGGGCATCATTTATGAGCCATGGCATTATCGTTATGTGGGTGTAGAAGATGCCACAAAGATTACAGAACTTGGAATTACGTTAGAAGAATATTTAGAGCAGTATTATTAAAATCGGAAAAGAGGAAGCAGCATGATAAACCTTACATTTGGCGAGCAGGTGAAGATTATCCTGAGCCGAAAAGGGATGACCATAAAAGAATTGGCAGAATTGATCGAACAGTATACGGGAAAGTCCATGTCGAGACAGAATCTGACGCAGAGGCTGGGGAGAGATAACTTTCAGGAAAAGGATATGCGTATGATCGCAGAGATTTTAGGCTGCAAATTTCAGCTTGATATCATGGAGATGGACCCAGACGCGAAGCCGATCGAAAAGAAAGAAACTCCATTAGAACGCGAAGTGACAGTTGGAGAACTGCTTGACCCTGTTGTGTCAGAACCAGAACCAGAGCCAGAGACTGCGAAGGAAAAGGAAGAAGTGGCTGCGGTCAATGACCCGGAAGAATCAGAAGAAAGGAAACTTCTTCGCAAAGGTGTGATGGGGTATTACCGAAAACAGGCGATGCCACAGAAAGAGGAACCGAAAAAGGAGGAAGCCATCTTAGGAGAGGTCAATCCATATACCGGAAAAGAATACAAGTCGAATAGTGTACGCATGCATCCGAAGCGAATCGGATATGTACAGGTTTATGATCAGGACCAGCATAAGTGGACAGATATGACAGAATGGGCATTTCTTGGATATCAGGAACGCAAAAAGCGTTTGCTTGGAAAGGATTATGAACCACCGATTTATTTGGATTAAGGGGGATATCTATGAATTGGAAACAGTTGCTTGCAGCAGGAAGGCCAAGGAGCAGTGCTTCTGTATCTGCATCCCAGAATGATCTGCGAAGTGAATTTGAAAAAGATTATCATCGTATCATAGGAAGTGCTTCTTTTCGAAGACTGCAGGATAAGACCCAGGTATTTCCTTTGGATAAAAGTGATTTTATCAGAACAAGGCTGACACATTCGCTGGAAGTGTCTTCGTTTGGAAAATCATTGGGACAAAATATCGGGGAATACATTCTGACATATAAGAAAGATGAAGATTTCACCCCGCGTTTTAAGGAAGAAATCAGCAGCATTCTGCAGTGTGCAGGGTTGATCCATGACATCGGGAATCCTCCGTTTGGTCATTTTGGAGAATATGCGATTCGGGACTGGTTCAAGAGAAATCTTCCAGTGCTGACATACAAAGGAAATACGTTGAAAGAGATCCTGACGGAACAGATGCAGCAGGATTTCTATAATTTTGAGGGTAATGCACAGGCACTTCGTCTGGTGACGAGGCTTCATTATCTGGTAGATGAGCATGGAATGAACCTAACTTATGCCTTGTTGAATACGATCGTCAAATATCCGGTGGCGTCTACGGAGATTGACAAGCAATCAGGCAATATCAAAGATAAAAAGATGGGCTATTTCCTGGCAGATCAAGATACATTTAAGCAGATCATTTCTGCAACGGGAACTGAAGGAAAAAGACATCCGCTGACATTTATTCTGGAAGCGGCAGACGATATTGCATATAAGACGGCAGATATCGAAGATGCATTCGTGAAGGGATTTATCTCTTACCAGCAGCTCAAAGAAGAACTTCGAGAACTGCAGGAAAAAGATCCTGAGAATCCATTCCCGGCGATGGACAAGCTGGAGAGAAAGTATCAGAGCGGGCTCAGACGCAATGTGAAAAATCCGGAAGAATATGCGGTGAAGAACTGGATTGTTCAGGTGCAGGGATATCTGATCAGCTGTGCGACATATGGATTTACTGCAAATTATGACGCGATCATGGAAGGCAGTTATCCGTATGATATTTTCCACGGAACGTATGGCGAGGAGCTGATGCAGCTTTTAGGGGATATGGCCTATCGAAGAGTATTCTCGACTCCGGATATCTTTAAAATGGAAGTTGCAGAATCGGTGATCCTTGATTTTTTAATGAATAAATTTGTGAATGCCGTGATCTATTATGACACGGATGTGGAAATGAACAAAATCGAAAAACGTCTGGTATCGTTTATATCAGAAAACTATAAAACAGCATATCATAATCAGGCAAAAGGAAAGAGTGAAGTTGAAAAACTATATCTGAGACTGCTGTTGGTGACAGATTATATCTGCGGCATGACGGACAGTTATGCAAAGAGATTGTATCAGGAATTGAACGCGATCATATAATTTCTCCAAAGAAGATCTTGTTCTAAATACAACCACGAAAGAATATAGTGGAGTGTAAAGACAAGGTTAGGAGAGAAGATATGACACAGTTTATTCAATATTTGTATGAGTACGAAAATGGAAAGCGCGTTCGCAATCTGGGATTTATGAAAGTAGAAAAACAGATGGATAAGAGTATTATCCAGATTTATTCGAAACAGATTGACGAAGTGAAAGGGATTCAGTTCCAGCGGGAAGACGGCAGTAAATATTACGCGGCTTGGGAGGAAGAGCAGGAAGAAGCGTCAACGCAGAGCAGTGTAAGTGTACAGGCGGAGATAAAGCCGGCACCAGAACCGGAGCCGGAGATTCAGGAGACTATGGAGATAGAAGAGGTGGAACTGCCACAGGAAGAAGAGGTTGCAGTATACACACCCGTTTCCAGCAGGCATTTTGAGAAGATACAGCGTCAGGATCTGTCAAGGCTTCCGAGAAAAGAGTGGCGTCTTGCCAATAACAGTTTTTTGCTTCATGGATATTATAATTACCATCATTTGCTTTATATAGAAGAAGATGGAGAAGTCTGGATCGGAGTTCCGGGGATCTTTCATGAAAAAGAGAAGATGGCAGCGAATGCATTTGGATTTACTGTGTTCCGAAGACTTACGGATATGGAGCTGGAACTTTCCGAAGAAGAGAAGAATACATATGAAGATTTTGGATATTGGTGTCGAAAGATCGACAGATAATAGATAGGTGGACAGATGATGAGTCAGGATGAGAAGTTTATGAAAGAGGCCATAAAGCAGGCCAGAAAAGCATATGCTTTGGAGGAAGTACCGATAGGATGCGTGATCGTCTATGAGGGAAAGATCATTGCGAGAGGTTATAATCGAAGAACCATTGATAAGAATGTGATTGCGCATGCAGAGATGATGGCGATTCGAAAGGCATGCCGCAAATTAGGGGATTGGCGTCTGGAAGATTGCACCATGTATGTGACTTTGGAACCATGTCAGATGTGTGCAGGAGCAATCGTGCAGTCCCGTATGAAAAAAGTGGTAGTCGGGTGTATGAATCCGAAAGCAGGATGCGCCGGTTCTGTGCTGAATTTATTGCAGGTAGATGCATTTAATCACCAGGTAGAATTGGAAATCGGGGTGCTGGAAGAGGAATGCAGCAGCCTGATGAAAACTTTTTTTAAAGAATTGCGAGAGAAAAAGCGTTAATCACTTGACATTTTCATAAAAGTAATTGTATAATTAATAACCGTGCAGCCGGGGTGTTAGCGGTACCTTGTACCTACAATCCGCTATAGTAGGGGTGATGTTGCATGGAGGGCTTTCTTTTGTGAGGCTGCCCTTTGTAAGTGGCGTAGAGGTTTGGGTCTCACGCGACGGGAATCTATGAACCGTGTCAGGTCGGGAACGAAGCAGCACTAAGTAGAACCTTCCGGGTGCCGTGAGGGTGCCTGGGCTGAGTTAACTACAAAGGTAACGTCTGGGGAGGAAGTTCGAAATGCAACGCACGAAAAAAAGAAAATAACCGATACAAAGAAAAGGTGTTATTGCATTACTAGTTGTGAAAACTGTTAATACAATAACATCTTTTTTGATTTACAAAAAGAGTAATGAGTTACAGGAGGAAGTCTATGAACATTGTTTTGACAGCAATCAATGCAAAGTATATTCATTCAAATCTTGCAGTATATAGTTTGAGAGCTTATGCAAAAGCATATAAAGATGAGATTATGATTGCAGAATATACGATCAATCAGCAGACAGATGATATTTTGACAGATTTATATAAGAAGAAACCAGATGTGTTATGTTTTTCCTGCTATATTTGGAATCTGAATTATGTGGAAGAATTGGTAAGAGAGATCAAGAAGATATTTCCGCAGCTTCCAATCTGGCTTGGGGGTCCGGAGGTATCCTATGATGCAAAGGATGTGCTGAGCAGACTGCCAGAGCTGACAGGCGTGATGTTTGGTGAGGGAGAAGAGACGTTTCTGGAACTTACAGAGTTTTATCATGGAGAGAAAAGTTCTCTCGCAGAGATCAAAGGGATTGCATACCGCACAGAACAGGGCGAGATATGCGAAAATGCATGGAGAAAGACGATCGATCTTAGTACGGTTCCATTTGTATATCATGACATGGCGAATTTTAAGAATAAGATCATTTACTATGAGTCAAGCAGAGGCTGCCCATTCTCATGCAGCTATTGTCTGTCATCTATAGATAAATGTCTGAGATTCCGTGATCTGGAACTGGTAAAAAAAGAACTGCAGTTTTTTATCGATGAGGAGGTGCCGCAGGTTAAGTTTGTGGACAGAACATTCAACTGTAAGCATACGCATGCGATGGAGATATGGAGATATCTGGTGGAACACGACAAAGGAATTACCAACTTCCATTTTGAGGTTGCCGCAGATCTGTTAAATGAAGAAGAACTGCAATTAATTGAGACAATGAGACCTGGTCTGATTCAATTGGAAATTGGTGTACAGTCTACAAATGAAAAGACGATCCGGGAAATTAAAAGAACAATGAAATTTTCAGAAGTGGCCAGAATTGTGAATCGTATCAATCAGAGAGGAAATGTGCATCAGCATCTGGATCTGATCGCGGGGCTTCCATATGAAGGATTTGAAAGTTTCAAAAAATCTTTTGATGATGTTTATCGTCTGCATCCGGAACAATTACAGCTCGGATTCTTGAAGGTGCTGAAAGGTTCTTATATGGAAGAGATGAAAGAATCTTATGGACTTGTTTACAAAAGCAGACCGCCGTATGAAGTGCTTTACACAAACTGGCTTTCTTATGAGAAAGTCCTGACACTGAAAATGGTGGAAGAGATGGTAGAAGTATATTATAACAGTGGTCAGTTTACGTATACGCTGCATCGCCTGGAACAGGAATTTGATTCACCATTTGAATTGTATCTTGCATTGGGAAAATATTACGAAAACCATGAATTACATCTTATGAGCCATGCAAGAATCACCAGATACGAAATTTTGTTAGACTTTATTCGAAGCCTGGAAAAGCTGGATGAGGATTTATATAAAGAACTGTTGACATTTGATCTCTATTTACGTGAAAATGTGAAAAACAGACCAGATTTTGCGGGAGAATATCAGGTAGAAAAACAGGAACTGAATGATTTCTATGAGACAGAGGCGCAGGACCATCAGTATCTGAATGGTTATGAGGGATATGATAAGAGACAGCTTCGAAAGATGACGCACATGGAAAGATTCCACTTTGATGTGCTGGGGGATTGTGAAGCAGGCGAATTTCTGGTGCTTTTTGATTATCAGAACAGAAGCAGGCTGACGCATCAGGCATCTACATTTGTGATATAGAATCTTGCAAAAACGATATAAAACGTTTACAATGGATGGATAATAGTTTGAAACCTGGAAGGTAAGGTGAGATAAGTGAATTTTTATAATAAAAAAGTAAGAAAAGCAATCGCAACTGTCATCATTATTTTAGTAGTTGCAATGATTGCAACATCGGTGCTCCCATATTTAGTTTAGTTTCAAGGGAATAGATTCTTGAATAAGATGAGGTGGTTTAAGCTATGACTGAGACAAGAAAGTCAACAAGAAATGGAAATAATAGAAACAAAAGAACAGGAAAAAGACCTGCATCCCAAAAGACAGCTGCAAGGAAGACAACAGCTGCCGGCAGCAGAAGAATCTCCGATTCGAAAAAACACATCAGTTCAAAGAGACGCGCAGAAAAGAAAAAGAGAATGTTCCAGATCGGTGGATTAGTGGCTGGCGTTGTACTTGTCATTATGTTGTGTTCTTATGTTGGATTAAGTGCTTCTGTAAATAAGGTTCCGGAAGATAAGATTTGTGACAATGTATTTATCGGAACGGTAGAAGTATCTGGCATGGATGCAAGTGAGGCACAGGCTGCTCTGGAAGAAAAAGTATCAGAATATCAGGCGATGACGATGACATTGAAAGCGGAAGAAGCCAGCGTAGATATTACGCTTTCTGAACTTGGATTCCAGATCGGAGATACAGAAAAGCTTGTGAAAAAGGCAGTAGAATATGGCAAGACAGGCAGTGTATGGAGCCGTTATTTTAAATTGAACAAGCTGGAAAAGGAAGCAAAAGTATTTGATGTGACCTACAGCGTGGATGAAGAGATGGTTGCCGCTGTGATCGAGGAACAGATGCCAGAACTGGAAAATGGTGCAAAGAATGCGACTATTACAAGATCAAATGGTGAGTTTGTCATTACAGATGCAGAAAAAGGTGTGGCAATTGAAACGGAAGAGTCAACAAAGGCAATTGAGACTTTTCTGAATGATACATGGAAGCAGGAATCTGACACAATCGAACTTGTGACAAAGATTGAAGAACCTGAGATCACAAGAGAACAATTAGAACAGATTCAGGATGTACTTGGAAAATATACAACCTATTGCGGAACTGGCGGCGGCCGTGTTCAGAATATCGAGACAGGTGCATCATTGATCAATGGAACAGTGCTCATGCCGGGAGAAGAATTCTCAGCCGATGCAGCGATGCGTCCATATACATATGAGAATGGATATGCAGAAGCAGGTTCTTATGAAAATGGAAAAGTAGTACAGAGTATGGGCGGAGGAATCTGTCAGGTATCAAGTACATTATATAATGCGTGTATTCTGGCTGAGCTTGAGATCACACAGAGACAGGCACACTCTATGACAGTTGGTTATGTGGATCCATCTATGGATGCAGCGATTGCCGGGGATTATAAGGATCTGAAATTTGTAAACAGCACAGAGACTCCGATTTATATCGAAGGTTCTGTGTCAGGCGGATATATTACGTTTAAGATTTACGGAAAAGAAACAAGACCTGAAAATCGTTCGATCGCGTTTGTCAGTGAGACATTAAGCACAACAAAGCCTGGAAAGAAATTTGTGGCATCAAGTGCGTCTCTTGGAACAAAATCTACAGAAGATTCTGGACATACAGGATTGACTGCTCAGCTTTGGAAAGTCGTTTATGAGAATGGAACAGAAGTAAGCCGTGAAGTATTTAATACAAGTACCTATATTTCTTCTGATGCGACGATCTCTGTCGGAACATCATCTTCCAATGCGACAGCAAGTAAGCTTGTAAAAGATGCGATCGCAACACAGAATGAAGATAAGATCAATGCAGCTATTTCACAGGCAAAAGATGTGATCGCGAAAGAACAGGCTGCTTCACAGACACCTTCGACATCAACGCCATCGCAGTCAGACAATACAACATCGGGTTCTGGATCATCAGGTTCCGGAACATCAGGTTCTGGGGAATCTAGTTCAGGAGAATCAGGCACAAGCGGTTCGGGTTCCTCTGAATCTACAGATACATCTGGAACAGGGGATGCAAGTGCACAGTCACAGACAGAGTAATGAAGTAAATTAAGATAGTATAATAAATAATTTAGAAACAGAGGCAATATGAAAGTAGGCAAAGTATCACAGACCGTATTGAAGCGTTCGATTTTAAAACCATTACAATTTCATAGAGAAGAAGCGATCATCGAACCTTCAGTGGAGGAGATGTGCTTTGGGATAGAGCTGAAAGAGGATGAACAGCTGCTCGCCACAAGCGCCGTTCTTTACGGCGATGAGAAAGATCTTGGCGTATTTGCATTGGCACAGGTGGTCAATGATCTGGCGACAAGAGGTGCAAAAGCAGTGGGAGCAAGTGTTCATATCATGCTTCCGCCATACGCTTATGAATCCAGATTAAAAGCGATGGTAGAGTATGTAGAACGAGCCGGTAGCGCGCATGACGTTCAGATTATGTGTGCGAAAGCAGAAGTAAGCCCTGTGATTAGCAAGGCAATCGTGTATGTGAACGGCGTGGGCGTATTGAAAAAAGGAGAACTTCTTCAAAGCAGAATGGGAAAGCCGGATCAGGACATTGTATTATTGAAATGGATCGGCCTGGAAGGTACTTTCCGCATTATGAGAGAAAAGGAAGAAGAACTTTCAAAAAGATTTGTACCAACGTTCCTGAACCAGATCAAGAATCTGGAACCACAGTTGTTTTCAGAGAAAGAGCTTGCAATCGCAAAAGAATTTGGCGCATCAGCGATGCATCAGATTACAGGAGGCGGTATTCTTGCCGCACTTTGGGAGATTGCAGAGAGTTCTAATGTGGGAATGGAAGTAGATCTGAAAAAGATGACGATCAAACAAGAGACTGTGGAAGTATGTGAATTCTGTCACCTGAATCCATATCAGTTGACTTCGACTGGAAGCGTACTTATTTTCACAGACCGTGGTGAGGAATTGGTTGCAAGGTTAGCAGAGGAAGGCGCTGTGGCGGTGGTACTTGGTAAGACGACTGTTGACACAGCGAGAGTGATCCTGGGAGGCGAAGAAAAGAGATTTTTAGACAGACCGGCTCCGGATGAACTGCTCAAGATATATGAAAATGCAGAATTGTAAAATCTAGAATGGTATCATTCTTGAATGAATATTAGGAGGTCCTATGAGAACACAGATTTTAAAGTATATTGAAAAGAAAAGCAAAGTAGATTTAGGTGAACTTGCTATTTTACTTGGAACAGATGAAGTGACAATCGCAAATGAAATCGCGCAGATGGAAAAAGAAAAGATCATCTGTGGATACCATACATTGATCGACTGGGATAAAGCAGGGGTAGAATCTGTAACAGCTCTGATCGAAGTACGAGTAACACCACAAAGAAATCAGGGATTCGACAGAATCGCAGAACGTATCTACAATTACCCAGAAGTAAATGCAGTATATCTGATCTCAGGTGCTTATGACTTACTTGTAACATTAGAAGGAAAGACATTAAAAGAAGTATCACAGTTCGTATCTGATAAGCTGTCTCCAATCGATTCAGTACTCAGTACAGCAACACACTTTATTTTAAAGAAATACAAAGACCATGGAACAATCTTAGTAAAGAAATCTGAACCAGAAAGGATGCTTGTGACACCATAATGAGAAATCCATTATCAAACAAAGTAGTGCAGATCGCTCCATCAGGAATCCGTAAATTCTTTGATGTGGTAAGCGAGATGCCGGACGCTATTTCTCTTGGGGTAGGGGAGCCTGATTTTGATACACCATGGCGTATCCGTGAAGAAGGGATCTACACTCTTGAAAGAGGAAAGACATTCTATACATCAAATGCAGGTTTAAAAGAATTAAAAGTTGAAATCTGCAAATACTTAGACAGAAAATGTAATGTACAATATAACTATAATGATGAAGTAATCGTAACAGTCGGCGGAAGTGAAGGGATTGATATCGCACTTCGTGCAATGCTGGATCCAGGAGATGAAGTGTTGATTCCACAGCCATGTTATGTATCTTATGATCCATGTACAGTACTTGCTGACGGAGTTCCAGTTGCAATTCCATTACAAGAAAAGAATGAATTCAAACTGACAGCAGAAGAACTGGAAGCAGCGATCACTCCTAAGACAAAAATCCTGATCATGCCATTCCCTAACAATCCAACGGGAGCGATCATGACAAAAGAAGACTTAGAACCGATCGTAGAGATCGTAAAAAAATATGACTTATTTGTAATCACAGATGAGATTTATTCGGAATTAAGCTACAAAGGTGATCATGTGTCGATCGCAAGTTTTGAAGGTATGAAAGAACGTACGATTCTGATCAATGGTTTTTCAAAAGCATTTGCCATGACAGGATGGAGACTTGGATATGCATGTGGTCCAAAAGAGATCATTGCACAGATGGTGAAGATTCACCAGTATGCGATCATGTGTGCCCCAACAAACAGTCAGTATGCAGCAGTAGAAGCACTTCGTAACTGTGATGCAGAAGTTCAGGAGATGCGCGAAGCGTATAATCAGAGAAGAAGATTTTTGGTTCATGAGTTCAAGCGTATGGGACTTTCTTGCTTCGAACCATTTGGTGCATTCTATATCTTCCCAAGTATCAAGGAGTTTGGTATGACTTCGGAAGAATTCGCAACACGTTTCTTAAAAGAAGAAAAAGTTGCAGTAGTTCCTGGTACAGCTTTTGGTGCATGTGGAGAAGGCTTCCTTCGTATTTCATATGCATATTCACTGGAAGATTTGAAAGAAGCTCTTGGACGTTTTGAAAAATTTATTACTCGTTTAAGAGAGGAAAAATAAGATGTTAAATATCGTATTATTTGAACCGGAGATTCCGGCAAACACAGGAAACATTGGCAGAACCTGCGTTGCAACAGGTACAAGACTCCATCTGATCGAACCTTTGGGATTCCGATTGGATGAAAAGTCATTAAGACGTGCCGGAATGGATTATTGGAAAGATTTAGACGTTACGACATACATAGATTTCAATGACTTTATGGAAAAAAATCCAGGAGCTAAAATCTATATGGCGACAACGAAAGCTCCGAATGTCTACACTGATGTGTCATTCGAACCAGACTGCTATATTATGTTTGGAAAAGAAAGTGCAGGGATTCCGGAAGAGATATTAGTGCATCATAAAGAAGACAGTATTCGAATTCCAATGGTGGGCGACATCCGTTCGCTCAACCTTGGCAATTCGGTTGCGATCGTACTGTATGAGGCACTCAGACAAAATGGATTTAATGGAATGACAAAAGAGGGGCATTTACACCGACTGGAGTGGGATTAATGCCCCTTCTTGTTATTTATTTGACAATATGCACAAAATTGGAAGAATTTATAGACAAAAACTATTACAAAATGACTAGACACAAACGGGGAGATATTGTAAGATAAAAACAGAGTTAGAAAGGAACGATAACTGATTATGAAATATAAAAAAAGCGTATATACTACATTTACACTAATTTCACAACTTGGAATCAGCATGATCGTTCCGGTTTTTTTATGTACATTTGTGGGAATGAAGCTGGATGAAAAGTTTTCGACTTCAGTTACGATTCCGATGATTATTCTGGGAATCCTGGCAGGGGCGCGTAACGTATACGCATTGGTGCGTCAGGCAACTGCTGTGATGGAATCAGAAGAAGATGAAGATGATTACTGGAAGATCAGAAAACAAATTGATAATAGCAGGATTGAAGAAGAAAAATTAGATGAAGAAGAATAGTATATTGACTGAATTACTTATCGGGATAATTCTTTTGGGCATCGTGATGCAGATTGCCTGCATTATTGTTTCAAAGAATTATTTATATAATGCAATTGGATTATGGAGTGGAATCGCAGTTGCATGTTTTATGGCAATTCATTTAAAACGCTCAATTGAAGACTCATTGGACTTAGGTGTAGAGGGCGCCCAGAAGCATGCCAGATCAGCCTATGCGACACGCATGGTCGTAACATTGTTTGTGATTGGAATTGTCATTTATTTCAACCTTGGAAATCCTTTTACTTTAGTATTAGGGATTTTCCCGTTGAAAATATCGGCGTATTTACAGCCGCATATGCATAAATTGTTTCTATGTTTGGAAGAACAAAGAACAAAAAAGAAAACTAAATAAGAAAAGGAGGTTAAACAAGTGGCAGGAATTTTAGCTTCAGATGCTGACTTCATGATACACAGTCTGATGAGACTTAATGTATTTGGGCAGGAAGTGTATCTCACAACGACACATGTCAGTCTGCTGGTTGTTTGCGTGGGATTGATTCTGTTTGCTTTTGTGGTAAACCGTAAACTAAAAGACACAGAACATCCAAGCGGATTACAGAATGCAGCAGAGCTGATCGTCGAAATGTTAGACGGCATGGTGAAAAGTTCCATGGGAAAAAACGCAGTCAAATATCGTAACTATATAGGTACGTTATTTATTTTCTTGCTGATAAGCAACATTTCTGGGTTGTTAGGACTCAGACCACCTACTGCGGACTATGGTGTTACTTTTCCACTCGGTGTAATCACGTTTGTTCTTATTCAATATAACAATATTAAATGGAACAAGATGGGAGCACTCACTGATTTATTTAAGCCGTTACCATTTTTATTCCCGATCAACTTGATTGGTGAAATCGCAGTGCCATTTTCTGTATCATTACGTTTATTTGGTAACGTAGTATCAGGAACGGTTATTATGGCACTTATTTATGGGCTGCTTAGCAAAGTTGCAATTCTGTGGCCAGGTATCTTACATGCATACTTTGACCTGTTCTCAGGCGCAATTCAAACATACGTTTTCTGTATGTTGACGATGGTATGGATCACTCAGAAAATACCAGAAGATGTCTAAAAACAATATTTTGAATTTAGGAGGAATTTTATTATGAGTAATATTACAAACGAAGGTTTAATTTTAGCTTGTTCAGCAATTGGTGCAGGTCTTGCGATGATCGCTGGTATCGGACCTGGTATTGGACAAGGTCACGCAGCAGGACAAGGTGCTGCAGCAGTTGGTAGAAATCCAGGAGCAAAAGGGGACATCATGTCTACAATGTTACTTGGTCAAGCCGTAGCCGAAACAACAGGTCTTTATGGTCTTGTTATCGCATTGATCCTATTATTTGCGAACCCATTATTAGGAAAATTATAAAATTTACGTATAAAGAAAACTTACGAAGAAATATTTTAGAAGAATAAGTAAAGGAAGGAGGCTGAACCTTGGAACGCTTATTTACGCTTGACGCACAATTCCTTTTCGACTGTGTGGTTTTGGCACTCAGCATGTGGGTACTGTTTACACTGCTTTCGTATCTTTTGTTTGATCCGGTCAGAGATATGCTGGAAAAACGTAAGCAAAGAGTGGCAGATGATCAGGAAACTGCAAGACGCGAAAAAGCTGACGCAATTGCATTTAAGGAAGAGTATGATCAAAAATTAAAAGAAGTAGATAAAGAAGCGGAAGCAATCTTAAGTGAAGCTCGCAAGAGAGCAAAACAGAATGAAGCTAAGATTGTAGCTGAGGCGAAAGAAGAAGCAGCCCGTATTATCGCACGTGCAAATGCTGAAATCGAATTAGAGAAGAAACGTGCATTAGACGATATGAAACAAGAGATGATCACTATCGCATCTATGATGGCTGGAAAAGTGGTAGCAGCTTCTATTGATACAAATGTACAGGCAAGTCTAATCGACGAAACATTAAAAGAAATGGGTGAAGGTACATGGCAAAATTAGTTTCAAAAACATATGGTGATGCATTGTTTGCAGTAGCTTTGGAAGAGAACCGTATGGATGAATTTTTTGAAGCAGTGAAAGTCGTTGCCGATGTGATGCGTGCGAACGATGAGTTCGGTAAATTAATGAATCATCCAAAAATCATGAAAGAAGATAAAGTGAAAATAGTGGAAGAGACATTTGGAGGAAAGGTGCCAAAAGAAATCGTAGGTATCATGACACTCCTCGTATCAAAGGGACGTGCCGATTCGATGCTTTCCGTATTTGATTACTTTATCGATCTTGTGAAAGAAGAAAAGAAAATCGGAAAAGCCGATGTCGTGACCGCAGTTCCACTTGATGAAAAGCAAAAAGCAAAAGTGGAAGCCAAATTATTAGAGACTACAAGTTATAAAGCATTTGAAATGAATTATTCTGTAGATACCTCTATTATCGGCGGTATGATCATCCGCATCGGAGATCGTGTGGTAGATAGCAGTATTAAGACAAAATTATTTGAACTGACACGCGAGCTTCGTAAAGTACAGTTATAAAAATCTAGAAAGAAGGTGGATTCGTTCCATGAACTTAAGACCAGAAGAAATCAGCTCTGTCATTAAAGAACAGATTAAAAGATATGCGTCAGAGTTAGAAGTATCTGACGTTGGTACGGTTATTCAGGTAGCCGATGGTATTGCTCGTATCCACGGTCTGGAAAATGCGATGCAAGGTGAACTTTTAGAGTTCCCTGGCGAAGTATATGGTATGGTACTTAACCTTGAAGAAGACAATGTTGGTGTTGTTCTCCTTGGAGATCACAAGAGCATCAACGAAGGTGATACTGTAAAAACAACAGGCAGAGTAGTAGAAGTTCCAGTTGGTGACTGTATGCTTGGTCGTGTTGTAAACGCATTAGGCCAGCCAATCGACGGCAAAGGACCAATCGAAGCAACAAAATTCAGACAGATTGAAAGAGTTGCTCCAGGTGTTATCACTCGTAAGTCAGTAGATACACCACTTCAGACAGGTATCAAAGCGATCGACTCAATGATCCCTATCGGAAGAGGACAACGTGAGTTGATCATCGGGGATAGACAGACAGGTAAGACTGCTATCGCTATCGATACAATCATTAACCAAAAAGGACAAGGTGTAAAATGTATTTACGTT
Source organism: uncultured Faecalimonas sp. (assembly GCA_964623905.1). Taxonomy (GTDB): domain Bacteria; phylum Bacillota; class Clostridia; order Lachnospirales; family Lachnospiraceae; genus Faecalimonas. The sequence goes on along the minus strand of CAZUVY010000003.1, from coordinate 21,015 downwards.
GCAATCGGTCAGAAAGCATCTACAGTTGCAAATATCGTAAAAACATTAGAACAATTTGGCGCAATGGATTACACAACAGTAGTTTCTTCTACTGCAAGTGAACTTGCTCCACTTCAATATATTGCTCCATATTCAGGATGTGCAATTGGGGAAGAATGGATGGAAAACGGTGACGATGTTCTCGTAGTATACGACGACTTGTCAAAGCATGCTACAGCTTACCGTACACTCTCATTACTTCTTAGAAGACCACCAGGACGTGAAGCTTACCCAGGTGATGTATTCTATCTGCACTCAAGATTATTGGAAAGAGCTGCAAGACTTTCAGATGCACTTGGCGGCGGTTCTTTAACTGCACTCCCAATCATCGAAACACAGGCTGGTGACGTATCAGCTTATATTCCAACAAACGTAATTTCTATTACAGACGGACAGATTTATCTTGAAACAGAAATGTTCAACGCTGGTTTCAGACCTGCTATCAACCCAGGTATCTCAGTATCACGTGTTGGTGGTTCAGCTCAGATCAAAGCGATGAAGAAGATTTCAGGACCTATCCGTATCGAACTTGCGCAATACAGCGAACTTGCATCATTCGCTCAGTTCGGTTCTGAATTAGATGCAGATACAGCAGAACGTCTGGCACAGGGTATTCGTATCAAAGAGATGCTGAAACAACCTCAATACAAACCAATGCCAGTAGAATATCAGGTTATCATTATTTATGCAGCGACAAGAAAACACTTGCTTGACATTGCAGTAGAAGATATCCTTCGTTTTGAAAAAGGATTATTTGAATTTATCGCAACAAAATATGCAGATATTCCAGAATCAATCAAGACAGAAAAAGTCATTACTGAAGCAACAGAAGAAAAACTTGTAAAAGCGATTACAGAGTACAAAGAAGAATTCAAGAAAGGATTCTAATTTGAAAAGCTGCTCAGTAAGAGAGGAGAGCTATCATGGCATCAATGAGAGAAATTAAAAGACGCCGCGTAAGTATTCAAAGTACGCAGCAGATTACAAAAGCCATGAAACTTGTTTCTACTGTAAAACTACAAAAAGCGAGACAACGCGCGGAAAACTCAAAACCATATTTTCAGTATATGTACAAGACAGTGACCTCTATGCTTGCAAAAGCCGGCACGATCGACCATCCATATTTGAGGGGCGGCAGTTCTGACAAAGTCGGAATTGTTGCGATCACTTCAAACAGAGGTCTTGCAGGCGGCTATAATGCAAACATTGCCAGAATGGTTCAGGCGTGCGGGATTGAAAAAGACAGAGTACGTCTCTATACAGTTGGTAAAAAGGGAAATGAAATGCTTGCCAGAAAAGGTTACGAGATCGCAGCGGATTATCCGGACGTGATCGAAGAACCTACTTTTGAAGATGCAAAACATCTTGCAGCAAGACTGCTGGATGATTTTTCAAAAGGTGAAATCGGAGAAATCTATGTGGCATATACAGAATTTAAAAATACAGTAAGTCATATTCCAAAGATGATGAAACTGCTTCCAGTCAGTGCTGAAGAGATTCAGGAAGAGGATTCGGAAGTAAGTGCAATGGATAAACTTACGCTTATGAATTTTGAGCCAAGTGAAGAAGAAGCAATTGGGCTTCTGATTCCAAAATATGTAACAAGTATTATATATGGTGCTTTTGTAGAAGCAGTTGCAAGTGAAAATGGCGCACGTATGCAGGCGATGGATTCCGCAACGAATAATGCAGAAGAAATCATTAGTGATTTGGAATTGAAATACAATAGAGCCCGTCAGGGAGCTATCACACAAGAATTAATAGAAATTATTGCCGGAGCAGATGCGATTGGATAATCTCTGATCAGCATCTCCGGGAAATATCAGATATAATGTATCGGATAAGGAGTGACAAAGAAAAAATGGCAAACAAAAATATTGGGAAAATCACTCAGATTATCGGTGCTGTATTGGACGTAAAATACGCAGAAAGCAAGCTTCCAGAGATCAACGAAGCCATCGAGATCACAAGACAAGATGGAACGAAGTTGGTTGTAGAAGTTGCACAGCACTTGGGTGACGATGTAGTTAGATGTATCGCCATGGGACCAACTGACGGACTTGTTCGTGGTATGGATGCGGTTGCTACAGGTGCAGCGATCAGCGTTCCAGTTGGAGAAAATACATTAGGACGTATTTTCAACGTACTTGGTGAACCAATTGATGAAAAACCAGCTCCAACAGATGTAGAATATGAGCCGATCCACAGAAAGGCTCCATCATTTGAAGAACAATCAACAGAAGCAGAATTACTGGAAACAGGTATCAAAGTAATCGACTTACTTTGCCCATACCAAAAAGGTGGTAAGATCGGTCTGTTCGGTGGTGCCGGAGTAGGTAAAACAGTATTAATTCAGGAATTAATTACAAATATCGCTACAGAACACGGTGGATATTCTGTATTCACAGGTGTAGGTGAAAGAACAAGAGAAGGAAATGACCTTTACTATGAAATGATGGAATCAGGTGTTATCAACAAAACAGCCATGGTATTTGGTCAGATGAATGAGCCACCTGGAGCACGTATGCGTGTAGGTCTTACAGGTCTTACAATGGCTGAATATTTCCGTGATAAAGGTGGTAAAGACGTACTTTTATTCATCGATAATATCTTCCGTTTCACACAGGCCGGTTCCGAAGTATCAGCGCTTCTTGGACGTATGCCTTCTGCTGTAGGTTATCAACCAACACTTCAGACAGAAATGGGTGCGCTGCAAGAACGTATCACATCGACAAAGAACGGTTCTATTACATCTGTACAGGCTGTATATGTACCTGCCGATGACTTAACTGACCCAGCACCAGCTACAACATTCGCCCACTTGGATGCGAAAGTTGTACTTTCTCGTGCGATCACACAGCTTGGTATCTACCCAGCGGTAGATCCACTTGATTCTTCCTCTCGTATGTTAGACCCTAACATCGTTGGAGAAGAACACTACAATGTAGCTCGTGGTGTGCAGGAAGTATTACAAAAATACAAAGAATTACAAGATATCATTGCAATGCTTGGTATGGATGAACTTTCAGAAGAAGATAAGATCACAGTTGCTCGTGCAAGAAAGATCCAGAGATTCTTATCACAACCATTCTTTGTAGCTACACAGTTTACAGGTTTTGAAGGACGTTATGTGCCAATCAATGAAACAATTCAAGGCTTTAAGGAAATCCTCGAAGGAAAACACGACGATATTCCTGAAGGTTATTTCTTAAATGCAGGAAATATCGATGATGTACTCGCTCGTGTAAAGTAGAGGTGAGTGCATATGGCAGATAATAACTTATTTGAATTAAAAATTATTGAACCAGACGGCATGTTCTTCGAAGGAGAAGCAGAATTCCTTGAATTTACTTCCGTAGAAGGAGAGATGGGGGTTTATAAAAACCACATTCCGCTTACAACAATTCTGGATGCAGGTGTTGTGTATATTCACAAAGATGGAGAAAAAAGAAAAGCAGCAGTGCTTGGAGGTTTTATTGAAATCCAGAAAGAAAAAATCACAATCCTGGCAGAAGATGCAAACTGGCCGGAAGAAATTGATGTAGCGCGTGCTGAAGCAGCAAAACAGCGTGCGGTAGAACGTTTGAATAGAAAAGAAGCCGGATTAGATGTAGTACGTGCCGAAGCAGCGTTAAAGAGAGCGATGACACGTTTGAAAGCTGCAAAATAACAGGATTTATAGAAGAGACTTGATTTGAAATCAGGTCTCTTTTTTATGAATGTCAGACACCGAAAATTCTTTTCGGCATATTCTATAACTATAATGTTCAAAGATAGGAAGTGGAAACTATGGATTATCGCCTGCCGTATTACATGGCGTACCCTATGCCATTTCAATATGATGATGACAGAGTGGAACGCATGGACTTTGATTATATGAAAAGTATGTATCCGGCGCTGGCAAAAAAGATTTTGCCATATGTGGAAGACGAATGTGATCGTATGTCTTATGAAGGAAGTGTGATCTTTGATGAATATCCGGATCAGCTTCAAATTCATTTGATGTGCAGTAGAATCTATGATAAAGTAAAAGAATCTGAAAATGAAGAAGACAATCGTGTAAGAGATATGGTACAATTGATTCTATTCCATGAATTGTTCCGCCGCAGAAGCGAACGGAGAAAAAGAAGAAGGAATTTTTATCTATAAGGAATTTATTTACAGAAAGAGTGGTTTCCAGAAACTCCTTGATTTGTAAAATTTGAACATATGCAGAAAGGAAAAGATACAAATGAAAAACATTATTTTTATCGGCATGCCGGCATCAGGGAAAAGTACAGTAGGTGTAGTTGTTGCAAAACGTCTGGGATATGAATTTATTGATACAGATTTATTGATCCAAAAGCAGGAAAAGAAATTGTTGAAAGAGATCATTGCCGAAGTGGGAAATGATGGATTTCTGAAAATAGAAAATCAGGTGAACCGCGATGTAGAAGCAGAAAAGGCAGTCATTTCGCCAGGTGGAAGCGTGGTGTATTGCAAAGAAGCGATGGAACATTACAAAGAGATTGGAACCATTGTCTACCTCAAAGTTTCTTATGATACGATCAACAAAAGAATCAGCAATGCAAAGAACAGGGGCGTTGTATTAAAAGATGGCCAGACATTGTATGATCTATATATGGAAAGAACACAGTTGTTTGAGAAATATGCAGATTATACCGTGTCAGAAGAAGGATTAGAATTAGAAGAGACAATCGATCTGGTATTGGAACTATTTGAAAAATAGGAGGTGTATATGCCGCACCTCCTTTGTTTTTATTTTACAGCATAGAAATTTTGCTTCATAATATATGATTTGTTCTGCACGAAAAACAAGGAACAGAATAAAAACATTTTACAAAATCTTTTTTTATGCTATAATGACAAAAGAGTATAACATACTTGGGTTAGTAGGATTAATTTTAGGACATATTAAGAGGGAAATAGAATATAAAACCATTATTGAGGTGTGATATGGAACAATATATTATCAAAGGTGGTACACCACTTGTAGGGGAAGTAGAAATCGGCGGAGCAAAGAATGCAGCATTAGCTATTTTAGCAGCCGCAATTATGACAGATGAAACAGTTACAATTGAAAATTTACCAGATGTAAACGATATTAATGTATTATTAGAAGCACTTAGCGGAATTGGCGCACTTGTTCAAAGAGTAGACCGCCATACAGTTCGAATCAACGGTTCTGGAATCGGTGATTTGTGTATTGAGTACGATTATATTAAAAAGATTCGTGCTTCATACTATTTATTAGGTGCATTACTTGGAAAATACCATAGAGCAGAAGTTGCACTTCCAGGTGGATGCAACATCGGAAGCAGACCAATCGATCAGCACTTAAAGGGATTCAGAGCTTTAGGCGCAGAAGTAGATATTGAATATGGCAAGATTGTTGCAGAAGCAGAATATTTAAAAGGAAATCATCTTTATTTTGACGTAGTTTCTGTTGGAGCAACGATCAACGTTATGATGGCAGCAGCGATGGCAGAAGGTACTACGATTCTTGAAAACGTGGCAAAAGAACCACACGTAGTAGACGTTGCTAATTTCTTGAACAGTATGGGAGCCAATATCAAAGGCGCAGGTACAGACGTGATCAAGATTAAGGGTGTACAGAAGCTGCACAGAACAGAATATTCCATCATTCCAGACCAGATTGAAGCAGGTACATTTATGTTTGCGGCAGCAGCAACAAAAGGCGATGTAACTGTACTCAACGTTATTCCAAAGCATTTGGAAGCAACAATTGCAAAACTGGTTGAAATCGGATGTGAAGTAGAAGAGTTTGATGATGCAGTTCGTGTAGTTGCGAAGAAGCGTTTGAAGAGTACACATGTAAAGACACTGCCATATCCTGGATATCCAACAGATATGCAGCCACAGATTGGTGTGACTCTTGCATTATGTGAAGGAACAAGTATTATTACAGAAAGTATTTTTGAAAATCGTTTCAAATATTTAGATGAATTAGCTCGTATGGGCGCAGTTGCAAAAGTAGAAGGCAATTCTGCTACGATCGAAGGTGTAGAAAAGCTCTCTGGAGCCAGAGTAAGCGCACCAGACCTTAGAGCCGGGGCTGCTCTTTGTATCGCGGGTCTTGCAACAGACGGTATTACAATCGTAGACGATATTGTTTATATCCAGAGAGGATATGAACGATTCGAAGAAAAATTACGTTCACTTGGTGGTATGATCGAACGTGTTGCCAGTGAAAAAGAAATCAAAAAGTTTATCTTAAAAGTAAGCTAATAAAGTAAACAGGGTGGGTGTGATTGCCCACCCTGTTTGAATATAAAAAGAAACTCTATTGCGTTAATTTGTAAAAGGAGAAAAAGTATGCATACGTTTACACAATTGATCCAAGATGACATGAGACCGGCTTTGGGAGTGACAGAACCTGGTGCGATCGCGTTTGCGGTATCGACAGCCAGAAGTTATACAAAAGGAGAGGTAGAAGAAGTACTGGTATCACTGAATTCCGGAATGTATAAAAACGCTTTTACCTGTGGAATTCCGAACTCAGACAAAGTAGGTAACATTTTTTCGGCGGCATTGGGTGTAGTTGCAGGTAATCCAGAAAAAGGTCTGGAGTCTCTGGAAAATGTAACAGACGAGGACAATGAGAAGGCAAAAGAACTCGTTGCGCAGGGAAAGATCAAAGTGGTATTGGACCATATTGGCTCTGAGATTACAATTGATGCAAAAGTAAAGACAGCAGAAGATGAGTGTGTGGTGAAGATTGCAGGAAGCCACACCGATATTTATTACATAGAAAAGAACCAGGAAGTCATCTTTGAAAAAGAAAGAAAACAGACCGGAGAGAAAGCAGAATCGCAAGAAGCATTGATCCACAGATATACGCTTCAGGATTTTTATAACTATCTTCAGGAAGTAGACGAAGAAGAAATTGCATTTATTGGAGATGCATTTACGATGAATCTGGAACTTCTGGAAGAAGGACTTTGTTCGTCTAAGACAACCTTTGGTCCTCTTCTTCAAAAGCAGAATGGCGGGATGTTGATTTCCGATGATGCAAGAAAGACAGCGCAGCTTTTGTGCAATGGAGCGATCGAAGCCAGAGTGCTTGGTCTTAGCAAACCGGCAATGAGCATTACAGGAAGCGGGGCACATGGGATCATTGCGACTTTGCCATTGTATGCATATCAAAAATGCAATGAAGATACCGTTTCTTATTTGGATCTGCTGAAAGCGACAGCACTGAGTTATCTGATCACCATGTACATCAAAGAGTATTCGGGGAAATTATCCGCATTTTGCGGTTGCGGAATTGCAGCAGGTACAGGCATGGCATGTGGACTGTGTTATCTTCAAGGGGGAACACCAGAAGAGATGGAGATGGTAATCCGCAATATGGCATCTGGTATTACTGGTATGATCTGCGATGGCGGTAATCAGGGATGTACGATGAAAGGCATTGTTGCAGTAGATGCTGCGTTTCAGGCGGTTTCTATGGCGATGAATCATGTCAGCATTGCAGGAGTACATGGGATCAATGGAAAAAGTCCGGAAGAGACCATGAAAAATATGGGACTGATTGCTTCTCCTGGAATGGTTGGAACAGAAAAAGTGATCGTAGAGATCATGGGAAATAAAGGACACGTGGAATAGAAAAAAGAGGGGAGGAAGAGGATGGAAGAAAAAGAAACGAGAAAAAGAAAGCACCACAGAGGAAGACGCAGTAAACATGCAAAGAAGAACTGGATTTCTAATATTATTATTGTGATCGCGGTCGCGGTTCTTGTGTATGCTGCTTTCAATTTGTGGAATATTTTTAAAGAGTATCAAAAAGGTACGGCAGAATATGATGAAATACAAAACGGAGTTATCTCGATACAGAACAGCGAGGAAACAGACGGCGAAGAAAGTTTTTGGGTGGACTTCGAAAAACTGCTTGAGATGAATCCGGATACCGTTGCTTGGATTCGTTTTGAAGAGCCTTCTGAGATCAACTATCCAGTCGTTGCAGGGATTGACAATAAAAAGTATCTGAAGACGACTCTGGAAGGAAATACAAACGCGGCTGGAACGTTATTTATCGATATGGAGAATAAGGATGATTTCAGCGACAGAAATACATTCATTTACGGTCATAATATGAAGAATGGTTCGATGTTCGGCAAGTTGAAAAAATATAGATCGAGTGATTTTTATAAAGAAAATCCATATTTTTATCTTTATACACCGGATGGAAAAGAATCTACATATCAGATATTTTCTGTTACAGTTGTAAAAGATACGTCAGAAAGCTATACAAAGCATTTCTTTGATGATGCAGAATATGAAGCATATCTGACAATGATACAAGGATTATCTCTTTATCAGACAGGTGTAGAGGTTGACAAGGATTCAAAGATCGTGAGTCTTTCGACTTGTACAAATGTAAGTGATGATGAAAGATTATTGGTACATGGAGTGAAGATAAGCGAGAAGATGATGGGAGAATAACAATGGCTGATAAATATGAAGTCGGTGATGTTGTAAGAATGAAAAAGAAGCATCCATGCGGCAGCTTTGAATGGGAGATTTTGCGTGTGGGAGCAGACTTTCGTATGAAGTGTCAGGGATGTGGTCATCAGATTATGATTGATCGAAAAACGGTAGAAAAAAACACAAAAGAATTAAGAAAAAATGCTTGAAACTAATTTGTAAATATGGTATCATACCAAATTGTGATATATTATTTTATTCCTTGCTCCTGAGAAAGACAGGGGCCAGAGACCAAGAGGAGGTGCAAACGACATGAACAAATATGAATTAGCAGTTGTTGTCAGTGCAAAAATCGAAGATGACGCTAGAGTTGCTACAATCGAAAAAGTACAAAGCTACATTACACGTTTCGGTGGTACAGTTACTAACGTTGATGAATGGGGTAAGAGAAAATTAGCTTACGAAATTCAAAAAATGAGAGAAGGATTCTACTACTTCATCAAATTCGAATCTGAAGCTACAGCTCCAGCTGAAATCGAAGCTAGACTTCGTATCATGGAAAACGTAATCAGATTCTTATGCGTAAAAGAAGAAGCATAAGATTTGCGCATTTGATACAAGCGCATTATTAGAAAAGAGGAAATCGAATGAATAAAGTAATTTTAATGGGACGCTTAACAAGAGATCCAGAAGTTAGATATTCACAAGGTGACAGCGCAAGTGCAGTTGCAAGATACACATTAGCAGTTGACCGTCGTTTCAAACGTGACGGCGAACAATCAGCAGATTTTATTAACTGTGTTGCATTTGGCAGAGCAGCAGAATTTGCTGAAAGATATTTACGTCAAGGTGTAAAGATTGCAGTTACTGGACGTATCCAGACTGGAAGCTATACAAACAGAGATGGCGTAAGAGTATATACTACTGATGTAGTGATCGAAGAACAAGAATTTGCAGAAAGCAAAGCAGCAAGCGCATCTAACAGCGGTTATCAAGCAGCTCCTGCTCCATCACCAAATGTTGATATTGGAGATGGTTTCATGAATATTCCAGACGGAATTGATGAAGAATTACCATTCAGCTAAACCGATTGATCGTGTAGTATGAAATTAGAATCCGAACTTACATGTTCGAGAAATAAAACAGGAGGTATTGACAATGGCTTTTGATAAAGGTAACAAAGCAGATTCTCCAATGAAGAGAAGAGGCGGACGCAGAAGAAAAAAAGTTTGTGTATTCTGCGGTAAAGAAAACAACGAAATCGATTACAAAGACGTGGCTAAATTAAGAAAATATGTTTCTGAAAGAGGAAAAATTCTTCCAAGAAGAATCACAGGAAACTGTGCAAAACATCAAAGAGCTCTTACAGTAGCTATCAAGAGAGCAAGACATATTGCTTTAATGCCATACGTACAAGACTAATCAATTAGTTAATTGTATATGAAATGATATGAAACCCTTAAACATTGAGAAATCAAGATGTTTAAGGGTTTTTTTGTTGTTCTTAAACTTCTTAGTGGATGTGAAACTTACAGGAGTAGAGGAGGTGTTCGGGCGTTTCTTATGCAAATGGTAGAAATAATTCATATTTTTATGATATACTTTATTGGTTCAAAGAGGTAAGACTAGCGTGCGATGGAAAATCTTGGATTTGTGAGGGTGTAGCAAAGTCTGGAGTTGAAGAGAGGAAAGGAATTATGAAGAAATATAAAAGAAATACTGCATTGGTGAATTTTTTTAGGAATATATTTGGAGCACCAGATTCATACAAAAATTTAGTGAATAGTTTTGAAAAAGTAGATGCGTTTATTGCTGTACTTGTTTTTGTTGGAATCGTATTATTATGTTTAAAAATTAGAAAGCAGGGAATTGAAACAATTGGATTGCGTAAGGGGAACATAAAACTTTCGTTAATAATGGGAATTACATTAGCAGTTATTTTGTTTTTTTTGTAATTGCTTATCTAATATTTTGTTTGATAAGCAGTCATTTATTCCAATAAAAGAAATAGTGATATATATTCTGTACTTTTTTACAGTAGGGCTCTCTGAAGAGGTGATGTTTCGAGGATATATTGAAACGAGACTTCATGGATATACAAAAAGAATATATGTGGATATTCTTTTGACAGGTTTATTGTTTATGCAAATGCATTTTCCATTTAGAATGGTAGCTTACAATATGTCATTTATGGATTTGATAACAAATGTACCATATATGTTGGACTTATTTGTTACTCACTTGATTTTATCTTTTATAAGAATAAAATCCGACAGTTTGTATGGTGCTATTATACCTCATTGGGTTTCGAATTTGGCATATAGAATAGTAACGCATGTATAATAATTTGCTGGGAGAGAAAGTTGGAAAGCTATATTGTAAGATGGAGCACAGAAGATTTAAGGTTGGTGGTGAATAGATGAAGAAAAAATGCAAAATAGTTAGAATTATTAAATGGATAGCAGTGCTAATTTTGTCATTGCTTATGGTGTTCTTTTTGGTTAGAGCAATCGGAAAAGCAATCTATAATAAAACTCCTGCTGGGGGTATCAATGAGTCGATGTATATTGATGTTAATGGTACAAAGCAGTGGATTAGTATTTATGGAGAGGATATAGATAACCCAGTCTTGTTATATTTACACGGAGGACCGGGTTCTTCAACAAGTTATTTAGATTATGTGATTACAAGAAAATGGGCAGATGTATATTCGATAGTGACTTGGGACCAGCGTAATTGTGGGAAAAGCTATAATTCAGAGCAAAATGATATTGCCCTAACAAAAGATTTGTTTTTGGCTGATGGAAAGGAAGTTACGGAGTTTGTATTGGATTATCTGTCAAAGGATAAGTTGACCATTTTGGGACATTCATGGGGAAGTATATATGGGGCAAATTTGGTGCTTGAATATCCAGAGTATTATGAGTGTTTTATTGGAGCAGGACAACTTGTTGATTGCTTAGAAAATGAAGAAGCATTCAAACAGGAAGCTTATATATGGGCTCAAGATGACGAGGAAATGTTGGCTTTGGTAAACCAATTGACACCAGACAATGCGACAGTAGAACATTTTTCTTTTAAAAACACCATCATGCAAAAGTATGGTTATGATATGATGGCGAATGGTGCTGATTACAATTTGGTTTCGGCGATAATTTTTAATCCATACTATTCTATCAGTGATTGGATTAAGTTCCTAAATTCAGATATGAGTACCTATTTGGATTTTTATTCTTCTGATGAATTTGCAAGTTTTTCAATTAAGGATAAAGTTGACTATCAAGCGCCATTTTATAATATAAACGGTGATAAAGATTATCAAACGAATTACAAATTGGCACAGGAATATTTCGAAGAAGTAAACGCACCGTATAAACAGATGTTTATAATGGAAAATATGACACATGGATTATTAGAATCTGATTCAGAAGGTTTTTCTGAAATTGTTCATCAAATTGCAGAAATAGAAAGAGAACGCTAATTTGAATCTGTCGAATGAAACACTATAACTGAATATCGAAAAACTGACCGTTGACTGGCCGCAATGTGCGAAAAGTTGACGGTCTTTTATTTTGCAGTACACTTTTTTCTATACTTTCTTCTCTCATTGATTTTTAAAGTGGAATGTACTATAATAAACTATTATAGTGCGCAATTTGGGAGGAAAGGAATATGAAAAAACCAGTTTTAGTAATTATGGCAGCAGGAATGGGAAGCAGATATGGTGGTTTGAAACAAATCGACCCGATCGATGAGCAAGGTCATATTATTATGGACTTTTCGATTTATGACGCAAAAAGAGCAGGTTTTGATAAAGTTGTATTTATTATTAAGAAAGAGAATGAACAAGATTTCAGAGATACAGTAGGAAAACGTATCGAAAAAGAAATGGAAGTTGCATATGTATTCCAGGATATCAACAATATTCCGGAAGGATTTCAGGTTCCAGAAGGCAGAGTGAAACCTTGGGGAACAGCTCATGCAGTCTTAAGCAGTATCGAAGAAGTAGATGGACCATTTGCCGTGATTAATGCAGATGACTATTACGGAAGAGATGCGTTCCAGAAGATTTACGACTTTTTATCTACACATGAAGATGATGAGTTGTATCGCTACACAATGGTAGGATATCAATTGGAAAATACACTGACAGAGAATGGTCACGTATCACGTGGCGTATGCTGTACAAATGAAGCCGGTGAACTTGTAAGTGTTACAGAGAGAACAAGAATCGAGAAGAAAGAAAATGGTGCAGCCTACACAGAAGATGATGGAAAGACATGGATCACGTTACCAGAGGGAAGCATTGTATCTATGAATATGTGGGGATTTACAGCAAGTATGCTCAGAGAGATTCAAAAGGGATTCCCAGCATTCTTAGAAGAAGGATTAAAAGTGAATCCTATGAAGTGTGAATATTATCTTCCATCAGTTGTAAGTAATTTACTAGCAGAGAAGAAAGCAACTGTAACAGTGCTTACATCAAGTGACAAGTGGTATGGTGTAACATACAAAGAAGATAAGCCATTTGTTCAGGCTGCAATCAAAGGATTAAAAGACTCAGGATTGTATCCACAGAATTTATGGAAGTAGAATAGGGATATCTGGTTTAGAGAGAGCAGGAGGATAGATTATGGCTATTTTAGTAACAGGTGGAGCCGGTTACATTGGCAGTCACACATGTATTGAATTGATCAATGCAGGATATGATATTGTAGTTGTCGATAACTTGTGTAATGCAAGTGCCGAAGCACTCAAACGAGTAGAAAAGATTGTAGGAAAAGAAATCAAATTCTATGAAGAAGATATTCGTGATGCGCAGGCTATGAAGCAGATTTTTGCGGAAAATGATATTGATGCAGTAATCCATTTTGCCGGATTGAAAGCGGTAGGCGAATCGGTTTCAAAACCATTGGAGTATTATGACAATAATATTTCCGGAACATTGGTTCTTTGTAACGCGATGAGAGAAGCTGGCGTAAAGAACATTATCTTTAGTTCATCTGCAACTGTATATGGAGATCCAGCATTTATTCCGATTACAGAAGAGTGTCCAAAAGGACAGTGTACAAATCCATATGGATGGACAAAATCGATGTTAGAGCAGATTTTGACAGATTTACATACATCTGATCCAGAATGGAATGTAGTATTGCTTCGTTATTTTAATCCGGTCGGAGCACATGAGAGTGGCATGATCGGAGAGAATCCAAAAGGAATACCAAACAACTTGATGCCATTTATCACACAGGTTGCAGTAGGAAAGAGAGAATGCCTCGGTGTGTTTGGCGATGATTATGATACACATGATGGTACAGGAGTAAGAGACTACATTCACGTGGTTGACCTTGCACTTGGCCATGTGAAGGCACTAAAGAAGATTGAAGAAAATGCAGGTGTATGTGTATACAATCTTGGTACAGGAAATGGTTATTCTGTATTGGATATGGTAAAAGCATTCAGCAAAGCCTGTGGAAAGGAAATTAAATACGAAATTAAGGCTAGAAGACCTGGCGATATTGCAGCTTGTTATGCAGATCCTGCAAAAGCAAAAGCAGAATTAGGCTGGGAGGCAACAAAGGGTCTGGATGAAATGTGTGCCGATTCATGGAGATGGCAGTCAGGAAATCCAAACGGATATGAAGAATAAAGGGTAAGACTATGAAAAACAATATACATTTGAAAGGACAATTGAAACTGTATATGCAATGGCCGGCAATTATGGCAATCCTGTTGATCGCCATGAATGTATGGATGTTTTCCATTGATCGTAATGCGGGATTTGTAATGTGTATATTTGTACTGATCTATATAGTTTCGGCAGGCTTGTTATATTTTCATAATAAGTCACTGATACTCACAGATATGGTAGATTTTGCATCTCAATACGACTCAGTACAGGATGTCCTGTTAAAAGATTTATCAACACCATATGCTGTTTTGATGGATGATGGGAAAATTATCTGGGCAAATGACAGTTTTCAAAAAATATTTGGTGAAAAGTCTGTAGTGGATAAATATTTGAGTAATTTTATTCATGATCTGAATCGAGGCGTCTTTCCGAAAGAAGAGGATGAAAGAATAGGACTTGATGTGGACTACGAAGGCAGAGATTATTATGCGCGTATTTCGAGAGTTTCTATTCCGGAAACCGATAATAAAGAGAATATATTTAATTTGCCGAAGGATAGAGCGTATTTTGTTACAGTATCGTTAGACGACATTACAGAATTAAATCACTATATTAGAGAAAATGAAGATCAAAAGTTGGTTTCGGGACTTATTTATATTGACAACTATGAAGAAGTTATGGAGAGTGTAGAAGAAGTAAGACAATCGCTTCTGGTCGCTCTGATTGATCGTAAAATCAATCAGTATCTGGCAAATTGTGATGGTTTGGTCAAGAAGATGGAGAAAGACAAGTATTTCTTCGTAGTTAAGAAGCATTTCTTTAAAGAAATGGAAAAAAATAAGTTTTCTATTTTGGAAGAAGCAAAGAGTGTAAATATCGGGAATACAATGCCGGTGACACTTAGTATTGGTATGGGTATTTCAGCAGATACATATTCGCAGAGTTATAATTATGCACGTATTGCGATTGATCTGGCGCTTGCCCGCGGCGGTGATCAGGCAGTTGTAAAACAGGGCAAAAACATTTCTTATTATGGTGGTAAGAGAGAACAGACTGCAAAGAATACACGAGTAAAAGCCCGTGTAAAAGCGGAAGCACTCCGCGAATTTATCATGGCAAAGGATCAGGTGATCGTTATGGGACATCGCATCGCAGATGTGGACTCATTTGGTGCGGCTGTGGGAATTTATCGTGCAGCAAAGACGATGGAAAAAAAGGCATATATTGTGTTGAACGATATTACAACATCCGTTCGTCCGCTTTATCAGTTATTCCGAGAGAGTGCTGCATATCCGGATGACATGTTTATCAAATCGTCCGATGTATCAGAGATCATGAATGATAACACAATGGTGGTTGTTGTAGATACAAATAAACCAGAGATTACAGAATGTCCGGAACTGTTGAAAAAGGCAAAGACGATTGTTGTATTTGACCATCACAGACAGGGCAGTGCCGTGATCGAAAATACAATTCTGTCATATATCGAACCATATGCATCATCCGCATGTGAAATGGTAGCAGAGGTACTTCAATACATTTCAGATGATATTAAGATCAGCAGTATTGAAGCGAATAGTATGTATGCCGGTATTATGATCGATACAAACAATTTCATGAATCGTACTGGTGTAAGAACATTTGAGGCGGCAGCATTTTTGAGACGATGCGGCGCGGATATCACTTATGTAAGAAAGATGTTCCGCGATGACATTGATTCTTATCGTGTAAAAGCAGAGATCATCAGCAGTGCAGAAGTATATAAGAGTGTATATGCGATCGCACGCTGTCAGAATAAGGACATTGAGAGTCCGACGATCATTGGAGCGCAGGCTGCAAATGAGCTGCTCAATATCAATGGAATCAAGGCTTCGTTCGTTCTGACAGAGTATAATGGAAAGATTTATGTCAGCGCAAGATCGATCGATGAAGTAAATGTACAGATCATTATGGAACGTCTCGGTGGAGGCGGCCATATGAATACGGCGGGAGCGCAGTTCCAGCATACGATCATGGGAGAAGCAGTCGCTCAATTGAAAGATGTGATTGATATTATGATATCAGAAGGAGATATTTAGGAGGAGAATAACATGAAAGTTATTTTATTAGAAGATGTAAAAGCACTTGGTAAAAAGGGTGAGATCGTCAATGTAAATGATGGGTACGCAAGAAACTTTATTTTACCAAAAAAAATGGGAATCGAAGCAACAAACAAGAATTTAAATGACTTAAAATTGAAAAAAGCAAACGAAGAAAAAGTAGCTCAGGAAATCTTAAAAGAAGCACAGGAGCTTGCTAAGAAGATTGAAGCAGGTAAGGTTGAGCTTGCAATTAAAGTTGGAGAAGGCGGAAGAACATTTGGTTCAGTGTCTTCAAAAGAAATTGCGATCGCAGTAAAAGAACAGATGGGTTACGATATCGACAAAAAGAAAATTCAAGTAAAAGATGCAATTAAGACATTGGGAACACACGCTGTACCAGTGAAATTACATGCAAAAGTTACAGCAGAATTAAAAGTAATTGTAAAAGAAGCATAATGACAGGAGGCACACTATGGATGAAGCACTCATTAAGCGAGTACTGCCACATAGTATAGAAGCAGAGCAGGCGGTAGTCGGTTCCATGCTGATGGACAGAGATGCGATTCTGACATCTTCTGAGATCGTAGCAGGAGAGGATTTCTATCAATCTGCTTATGGTGTTGTCTTTGATACGATTGTTGAGATTTATAATGAAGGAAAACCAGTAGACCTGATCACGTTGCAGGAACGTCTGAAAGAGAAGGATGTACCTGCAGAGATCAGCAGTCTGGAGTTTGTAAGAGATCTGGTGACGGCAGTTCCGACCTCTGCCAACGTAAAATATTATGCAGAGATCGTTGCGGAGAAATCTATGCTTCGCCGTCTCATCAAACTCAATGAAGAGATTTCCAATATGTGTTATCTTGGGAAAGAGCCGATGGAAGCGGTATTGGAGATCACAGAAAAGAAAGTATTTGAACTCGTTCAAAAGCGAAATACAGGAGATTTTGTGCCGATCAAGGATGTCGTGCTGAATGCACTGGAAAAGATTGAACTGGCATCGAAGACAAGCGGAAGTGTTACCGGAATCCCGACAGGATTTCTGGATCTGGATTACAAGATGGCAGGGCTTCAGCCTTCCGATCTGATTCTGGTAGCTGCCAGACCATCTATGGGGAAAACAGCGTTCGTACTTAACATTGCACAGCATGTGGCGTTTAAAGTGAAAAAATCAGTGGCTATTTTCAGTCTGGAAATGTCAAAGGAGCAGTTGGTGAACCGTCTGTTTTCATTGGAAGCACAGGTGGATTCACAGTCACTTCGTACCGGTAATCTGAAAGACGAAGACTGGGAAAAATTGATCGAGAGTGCAGGCATTATCGGACGCTCCAAACTGATCATCGATGATACACCAGGTATCTCTATTTCTGAACTGCGTTCAAAATGCCGTAAATTCAAGCTGGAACAAGGGCTGGATCTGATCATCATCGACTATTTGCAGTTGATGACTGGACGTGTGGGCGGCAGAAGTGAATCGAGACAACAGGAAATCTCAGATATTTCAAGATCACTTAAGGGTCTTGCAAGAGAATTGAATGTACCTGTGATCGCATTGTCACAGCTTAGCCGTGCAGTAGAGCAAAGACCCGAACACAGACCAATGCTTTCAGACCTTCGTGAATCCGGGGCGATCGAACAGGATGCGGACGTTGTAATGTTTATTTATCGAGATGATTATTACAATAAAGATACAGAATTAAAAAATGTGGCGGAGATTATTATTGCTAAACAGAGAAATGGTTCGATCGGAACCGTGAATCTGACATGGCTGCCAAACTACACAAAGTTTGCAAATTATCTGAAGCAAAATTAAAAAGTGCGGATAACGGAAAGGTTATCCACACTTTTTTTTGTTGCAGTTTATTCCTGAAAAATATACAGTTTGCTTAAATGTGTCGGCAGCTGTCACGTTCTACGATAAAGTGTGGAACGATGATCTTTGTAGCCAGAAGATCCGGATTTTCAATATGGTTAATGATCTGTGAAGCACATTCAATTCCGAGCTGACCACTGTTGATATCAAAAGAGGTCAATTGTGGAGAAGACAGCTTCGCATACATGGAGTTGTTGAATGAAACAATGGAAAGATCCTCTGGAATAGAGATACCGATCTCGCGACAAATACAGGTGAGCGCAGATGCAAGAATATCATCACATACTACAAGCGCAGTCGGTCTGTTGTTGCTGCATAGTAAATCGCGAATAGAGTTTGCACAGCTTTCGCAGAATACAGAATGCATCTCCAGGTTATATTCAAGTGGCACATCAAGATTATGACGAAGTGCATTTAATTGAAATCCTGTCTTACGGTCCGCGGAAACTAACATATCATCACCGCGGCCGAGGTATGCAATCTTACGATGACCGAGGTTGTATAAATATTCACTGGCTTCCTGACCTGCAAGAATATTATCGTTGTCAATATAAATGGTTTGATTTGCAAGCTGGTACGCTTTTCCGAGCAACACATAGAGGATTCCTTCTGTGTCAAGAAATTCGATGACAGGGTCACGATGTTTTGAGTAAAGCAGAATGAACCCGTCAACTTGTCCACGACGAACGACTGTTTTGATCATTTGCAGCATTTCTTCTTCGTCCTGACCGGTGATAACGGTAGTTGCATACTGGCGTTGATTGCAGAATTGTGTGATACCGCGGATAACTTCCAGATAGAAAGTATTCTCGTACTGTTCTTTGGTAGATACTGGAAGGATGATTCCGATGGTTCTTGAATTGTTTGTGGCTAAATTACTGGCCTGAAAATTGGGTTCATAGCCGAGCTCAGCCATGGCACGTCTTACTTTTTCTTTGGTCTCTTGGCTAATAGATGGATTATTTTTACAAGTTCTTGAAACGGTAGATGGTGATACACCAGCAAGAGCGGCAACGTCTTTTATTGTGACAGGCATAGAGTCGCCTCCTTCTATTTGAAACTATCTATAAGTTTAAATTATAAAAAAGGAAAAGTCAACTATTGCATAAAAATGCGCAAAATTTGCGTTGTAAAGACTAAAACCGAACAAAATTCTTTGTGAAATCTTGTGCAAAGTGTAGAAAAAATGGAAAACCACTTGCAAATACTGGAAAAACAAGGTAAATTGAGTGCAAGCGATTGCACAAAGCAAGCGCAGGAGGCAAAAACAAAGTTATTCAATAAGGAGACTGAATAAATGAATTTACAGAAAGAATTAGAACAAAAATTAGGCATGAATATTGCCGATGCATCAAATGAACAGATTTATTATGCTTTGTTGTCCGTAGTAAAAGAAATGAGCAAAGGAAAAGAAAGAAAAGCAGGTAATAAAAAAGTATATTACATCTCTGCAGAATTCTTGATTGGAAAATTGCTTTCAAATAACTTAATCAATTTAGGAATTTATGACGATGTAAAAACATTGTTAGCTAATAATAATAAAGATTTAACGGAAATCGAAGAAGTAGAACCAGAGCCATCTCTTGGTAATGGTGGTCTTGGAAGACTTGCAGCATGCTTCCTCGATTCTATCGCAACATTAGGATTAAACGGTGCAGGTGTTGGTCTTAACTACCACTATGGTTTATTCCAACAAGTATTTGAAAACCGTAAACAAAAAGAAGTAAAGAATCCTTGGATCGAAAAAGAAGGCTGGTTAACAAAGACAGATACAAGCTTTAAAGTATCATTCAAAGATTTTACATTAACATCTGAATTATACGACATCGATGTAACAGGTTACGAAAACAGCACAAACAAATTACACTTATTCGACGTAGCTACAATCGATGAAAGCATGGTAGGCGAAGGAATCAACTTCAACAAAAAAGACATCGAAAAGAACTTAACATTATTCTTATATCCAGATGACAGCGACAAAGATGGACAATTACTCAGAATTTACCAACAATACTTTATGGTAAGCAACGCTGCACAGCTCATCTTAAAAGAAATGGATGAAAATGGATTTGATGTTAGAAAGATGTATGACCACGTTGTAATCCAGATCAACGATACACATCCATCTATGGTAATCCCAGAAATGATCCGTTTATTAATGGAACGCGGAGTATCTATGGATGAAGCAATCGAAATCGTAAGCAAGACATGTGCATACACAAACCACACTATCCTTGCAGAAGCATTGGAAAAATGGCCAATTTCATTCTTAGAAGAAGTTGTACCACACTTACTTCCAATCATCTATGAATTAGATAAACGTGTAAAAGAAAAATATGCAGATCCACGCGTTGCGATCATCGACGAAATCGGACGTGTACACATGGCACACATGGATATTCACTACGGATTCAGTGTAAATGGTGTAGCTGCACTCCACACAGAAATCTTGAAAGATTCAGAATTAAAAATGTTCTATGACATTTATCCTGAAAAATTCAACAACAAAACAAACGGTATCACATTCCGTAGATGGTTAATGCACTGTAACCCAGAACTTTCAGCATTCATTACTGAATTAATCGGAAATGGCTGGAAGAAAGATGCAAACGAATTAGAAGAACTTTTAAAATTTGTTGATAACGAAGCAGTATTAAATCAAATGCTCGCAATCAAGAAAAACAATAAAGTTGCACTTAAGAAATATCTTGCTGAAACAGAAGGCGTTGAAGTAAATGAAAATGCAATTTTTGATATCCAGATCAAACGTTTACATGAATACAAACGTCAACAAATGAATGCGTTATACGTAATTCACAAATACCTGGAAATCAAATCAGGAAAATTACCAGAAACACCAATCACAATGATCTTTGGTGCAAAGGCTGCTCCTGCATATATTCTTGCAAAAGATATCATTCACTTAATCCTTTGCTTACAAG
>CAZUVY010000002.1:0-81310 GCA_964623905.1 uncultured Faecalimonas sp. | reverse complement strand
CTGGGACATCCATAAATACGTGTGGCTTGTTTCCACCTTTGATTTTACCAACAACTGTTAAGTTCTTGCTAAAGCAAGGTTTTCTTTCATCAATAGCTTCTGCTACTCTTGCAAGTGTTTCTACGTTGATAACGATAGATTTTGCTGCTGCTGGAAGTTGTGTTGGCTCTAATTCGATACCAAGTGTTTCTCTAACAACTGCTCTTTCTTCGCCCATTGGATAAATATCTGGAAGAAGATGAATTGAAATAGCAGCTTCATCCTTTAATGCTTCTTTTAAAGTTTTTACTGCTTTTTCATTTTTCTTTTTGATTGCAAAAATAGCTTTTGCTGCGTTTGAGATTTCCATGCAGTATTTTACACCACGGATTACTTTGTCACATTCATTTTCAATTTGCATAATGTTGTGCTTTAATCCTGGTTCACATTCTGCAGCGTTGATTAAGATGTATCCACCCTCAAGGTTTGTTCCTAACTTCACACCTGTAGGGAATCCAGCGCCACCCATACCAACAACTCCGGCCGCTTTTACCATATCGAGCTTGCTGCCTTCTTCGATTGGTACGAATTCGTCTTTTTGTTCTTCGTCTGGTTTGATAATGATTCTGTCTTCTTTGACTTCTTCAACTACACCATATACACTTGAGAAAATGTTTGCACCAAGTCCTGTTGGTGTTGCGATAAGTGTACCTTTTTTCACTGCATCGCCAGCCTTAACGATTGCCGCGCAAGGTGCACCTACGTGTTGTCTTAAAAGAATCTGTATGTTTCCCATGACAATCCTCTCCTTTATTTTTTGTTTTTATATAAGTAAAAAGTGGTTCCCTCCCACTCACTTATTCAAAATTTACGTCATTTTTCGAGGTCGTTTATAGACATTTTCTATATCGAGACCAAGTTTGCAAAAATTGTGAACTTTTTAACACTGATTTTATATTCTTTTTTTGGCGGAGGCATGTGGGAATCGAACCCACCCAGGACGCTCCTAACGCCCAACACTAGTTTTGAAGACTAGGGGGCACACCAGTCACCCGACTACCTCCATGCTCTTTTCAGCGACTCTAACTCTACCATAATTTCCCTTGTATTTCAAGAGCTTTTCGGCTTTTTTGCACAAGTTTATTTTACCAAATTTCCATTGACTTTTCAACCCATTTAGGTGATAATGAATAAAAGAGCTGAACACAATACTCGTATAGTAACTATTTGATAGTTTTTTATCACTTGGAATTTGTTTCTCTTATTTTTTTGCAAAAACGTCCGCAACTTTTGCAAAGTAGCGCATTAAAGTGACTTATTTATTTTCTCTATAAACAAGCCATTTTTTGCACGCATCTATAAATAAATCCAATAAATAAAATCTACCATTTTTTTACTGATACCAGTATATGTTTTCAAGAGTTTATGATCAAAAAAAATTTAAGAAAAGGAAGGGTATTACTATGAAATTAGAAGCAAAAATCAATGTTGATCGTTTTGAATCTCAACTTCAGGTTGTAGACGCTCACACAAGTGGAGAATTTTGTAGAGTAGTAATCGGTGGTTTCCCCGAACCAGAAGGAAACACAATGATCGAAAAGAAACACTGGATGGAAAAGAATTACGACCATGTTCGTACAGCTTTAATGTTTGAACCACGTGGACACCATGATATGTTCGGTGCTTTCATCTGCGAGCCAGTTAATAAAGAAGCTGACTTCGGTGTTATGTTCATGGACACAGGCGGATACTTAAATATGTGCGGACACTGTACAATCGGTGCAGTTACTGTAATTCTCGAAGCAGGTCTGAAAGAAATGCATGAAGGCGAAAACGATGTTGTTATCGAAGCTCCAGCTGGTATCGTTCGTACAAAAGCAATCGTAAAAGACGGTAAAGTTGAAAGCGTTACATTAACAAACGTTCCTGCATTCGTTTACAAAGAAAACCAGGTAGTAAACGTTGACGGAAAAGATATTAAATTTACTATCTCATTTGGTGGTTCTTTCTTCGCATTAGTTGACACAACACAATTAGATATTGGAGAAATCAATGAAAAAACAGTTCCTGCATACACAGAATTAGGAATGAAGATGATGGAAATCATTAACAGAGACATTGAAATCCAACATCCATTACTTGACATCACATCAGTTGACCTTGTAGAATTCTACGGACCAACTCCAAACCCAGATAAAGCTGACCTTCGTAACGTAGTTATCTTTGGTGAAGCTCAGGCTGACCGTTCTCCATGTGGAACAGGTACAAGTGCAAAACTTGCTACATTACATCACTGGGGAGAAATCCAAGTTGGAGAAAAATTCCGTTATGAAAGTTTCATCGGTTCTATCTTTGTTGGAGAAATCAAAGAAACAACAAAAGTTGCTGATTACGATGCAGTAGTTCCTATGATCACAGGTTCTTGCTACTTAACAGGATTCGGCACATACTTAATCGACGCTTTAGACCCATTAAAATATGGATTTATCGTAGGCTAATAAACAATTTGAGCTACCACTTGCGTGGTAGCTCTTTTAAATATCCCTAATATAGATGGCAAGCCACATAATGTTCTTCTTCCACCATCTTTAATTCTGGCTGCTCCGTTTTACATTTTTCTGTCGCATACTTACAGCGATTCTGGAATCTGCACCCTTCTCCCGGATTGATCGGACTTGGAATCTCGCCTTCCAGTTTAATTCTTTGCTTTTGTCTCTCTACTTCCGGATCCGGAATCGGAATTGCGGAAAGTAACGCTTTTGTATAAGGATGGCAAGGATTATTATATAAATTTGCCGAAGTCGTAATCTCCATCACTTTTCCCAAATACATTACCATAACACGATCTGAGATGTGTTTTACCATAGACAGATCATGAGCGATAAACATATAAGTCAATCCTTTTTCTTTCTGCAATTTTTCCAGAAGATTTACGATCTGTGCCTGAATCGAAACATCCAATGCGGAAATTGGTTCATCACACATGATAAATTCCGGCTCCACGGCCAATGCTCTTGCAATACCGATTCTTTGTCTTTGACCACCCGAAAATTCATGCACAAAACGTTCTTTGTAGCTCTTATCAAGTCCTACTGTTTCCAGCAATTCTTCTACTTTTGCAGAAATCTCTTTTTCATTTGTCAGAATCTTATGAGCACGGATTCCTTCTGCAATAATATCCTTTACTTTCATTTTAGGATCCAAAGATGCATATGGATCCTGGAAAATAATCTGTGCCTGCTTTGTAAATGCTTTTCGTTCTTTTCCTTTTAACTGATGAATATCCTGACCACGATATAAAACTTCTCCATCTGTCTTATCATATAATCCAATACAAGTTCTACCACACGTTGTTTTTCCACATCCAGATTCACCTACTACACCAAGAGTCTCCCCTTTTTTAATATAGAAAGAAACGTCATCGACTGCTTTCAAAGTACTTCCTTTACTCATTTTAAAATACTTTTTCAAATGGTTGACTTCTAATAATTTTTCACCTGTTTCCATCATCCTACGCTCCTTCTACACACAACCAACATTTTGCCTGATGACCATCTGCAATTTCTGTCACCGGTGGTGCCATTTCTCTACACTTTTCCATACACTTTGTACATCTTGCAGCAAACGCACATCCAACTGGAGGATTTGCCATGTTCGGTGGAGCACCTTCTATCGTCTCAAGTTCTTCCTCTTCACTTGCATCCAGACGCGGAACAGCTCTTAACAGTGCCTTTGTATAAGGATGAGCACCACGATAAAAAATATCATCCGAACTTCCCGTTTCAACAACCTCACCTGCATACATAACGACGATATTATTGGCAAAGTTTGCCACAATTCCCAGATCGTGTGTAATCAAAATAACAGTCATGCCAGATTCCTCCTGAATCTGTTTCATCATATCAATTACATCTGCCTGCACCGTAACATCAAGCGCTGTTGTCGGCTCGTCTGCAATGACCAATTCTGGGTGCAAGGTCAATGCAATCGCAATCATAACTCTCTGACGCATACCACCGGAAAACTCATGCGGATATTGTTTCATACGAGTCTCTGGGTTTGGGATTCCAACTAACTCCAGCATGCGGATTCCTTCCTCCCAAGCTTCTTTTTTGCTTACTTTTTTGTGCATCAAAATTTTTTCCGTAATCTGCTTACCAATATTCATTGTTGGATTTAATGCAGTTAAGGCATCCTGAAATACAATAGAACAATGTTTTCCACGATATTTCTGCCACTGTTTTTCTGTATATTCTAAAATATTTTCACCTTTAAAATAAATCTTACTATTTTCATGAATCTTTCCAGGCTTTTGAATCAACCCCATAATAGATTTTGAAGTAACAGATTTTCCACAGCCCGATTCTCCTACGATTGCTGTTACCTTTCCTTCTTCTATTTCGAATGAAACATCTCTTACTGCATAAACATCAGCCGCATAAGTATGGAAAGAGACTGCAAGATTTTCTACTTTAAGTAAACTACTCATACTCTCCTCCTCTATTTCATTAATTTCGGATCTAAAATTTGCTGTAACATATCACCTAATACATTAAAGC
This sequence comes from uncultured Faecalimonas sp., assembly GCA_964623905.1. Classification (GTDB taxonomy): domain Bacteria; phylum Bacillota; class Clostridia; order Lachnospirales; family Lachnospiraceae; genus Faecalimonas. The sequence goes on along the minus strand of CAZUVY010000002.1, from coordinate 76,772 downwards.
AAAGTACTGTTAACAAGATCATACATCCTGGTGCAATTGCCATGATTGGATTATACAAAATAAATCCTTGTGCGGTCTGAAGCATACTTCCCCAAGAAGACATTGGAAGCTGAACCCCATATCCCAGGAAACTGAGGGTTGATTCATCCAGAATAGCATTCGCAATACTCAAGCTTCCAGACACAATGATCTGTGGCATGATATTCGGAATAATGTGTTTCACGATAATAACCAAATGGTTTACCCCTAACGCTTTTGCGGCAAGCACAAAATCTCGTTCTTTCAATGTTAAGGTCTGTGCTCTTACCACACGTGCTACTTTCGTCCATGAGAAAAATGCAAGCATCATGATCAATGTAACTGAATTTTGTGGAAGGAACGCATAAATAACAATAATAAACAAAAGACTAGGCACTGACAGGAAAATATCCACAATTCTCATGCAGACCATGTCAACCTTTCCACCTACATAACCACTGATTGTGCCAAACAATGTACCAATACATACCGCAACGATCATAGCAGCAAAACCTACCATTAGAGATACTCTTCCACCATATAATAATCTTGTAAATGTATCTCTCCCAAGATCATCTGTTCCCAAAAGATGTTCACTGCTTGGTCCTTGAAGCATCGCCGCAGTGTCATATGCATCCGGATCATACGGTGCTAACGGCGCCAGAAGAGCAGAATCAATAATGATTAGTAATAAAACCAGACACAAAACCGCCATTTTATTGGATTTGAATGTTTTAATAATCACTTTCTTATTCATTCTTACTTACTCTCCTTTCCCTGTTTGATTCTAGGATCCGCAAAGCTATAAAGAATATCTGCCAGGAAATTACCAATTAACAAAACAACACATGCCAGCATGGTAATTCCCATGATCATTGTGTAATCACGATTATTGATTGAATCCATTAACAATGTTCCGATACCCGGCCATCCAAAGACTGATTCTACAACAAAAGAACCTGTGATCAATGTTCCGAAGTTCATACCAATCATTGTGATAATTGGAAGCAAACAGTTTTTCAGAACATGATTCTTTAAAATCTTAAACTTTGGAACTCCTTTCGAAATCGCTGTCATGACATACTCTTCTTCCATTTGTACAATTGTATTCGAACGGATATATCTTACAAATGTAGCCGTATTATTTACGCTAAGAACAATTGTCGGCAAAACAGCATGTCTCACGATATCCGAAAAAGAATTCACACCTATCGTGCGCATACCAGAAGCTGGTAAAATTCTTAATTTCAATGAAAATACAATTACTAAAACAATTCCAAACCAGAATGCCGGCAAGGAAATTCCCAGATAAGAAATACCGCTGACAATATTATCTGCAATTCCATTTTTCTTATATCCTGCAAGTAATCCTAACGGAATCGATACCAGAATCGACAACGCTAAGGCTGCACCCATCAGCCCCATTGTATTTGGCAATTTGTCCATAATCTGATCTTTTACCGATTGGTGGTTGCTTGTTGAAAGTCCCCAATCGCCTTGGAGCATCTTTCCCGCCCAGCTCATATATCTTTCAAAAAAGTTTCCATTTAAACCAAGTGATTCTCTCAATTCGTCCAACTGTTCGTCTGTCATCTTATATGTAGAAACAGATGGAGAAGTATACATATAGAGCGGATCCCCTGGTGCAAAATATGTAATGGCAAATGCAAATATGGATACAATAACAAATACCAAAAGCATTTGCGCAACACGTTTAATGATAAAGTCCTTCATACATTTTTCTCCTTGTATATAAAAACAGATAGATTCTGCTGCGCAGAATCTATCCGTTAATACTTACTCCTTCTACTATTATTCAAAGTATAATTTTGTATAATCTTCAAATACTGGTGTTGTTGTAAGTACATCTACACCTTTTAAGTTAGAAGTTACTGCAAAGCAAAGGTTTGGATAAGCAATTGGATAAACAAGGTATTCATCCACTGCTGCCTGTTGTAAATCTGAATAGATTTGTTTTCTTGTAGCTGCATCTGCTGTTACACTACCTTGATTAAATAAGTCTAAGATTGTTTGACTTGTATCAACGTTGCATCCCCATGTTCCATTATACATACCTTTAATAACTGAATCAGGGTCACCTGTTGCGCCGCATTCATTTAAGTACAATTCATAATCATCTTGTTCAGAGAATACGATTTCAAAGAATCTTGTTGAGTCTACACCTTGAACGTTAACATCCACTTCAATTTCTTTTAATTGTTGTTGGATGATCAATGCTGTTTGTTCTTGATATGTACGTTCTTTGTTGTAATATAATGTAATTGTTTTACCTGCTAATCCTGTATCTTGAGCTAATTGTTTTGCTGTATCTAAATCCTGTGAGTATCCTTTGATTGAAGCATCATAGTATAAGTTTTGGTTACCAAACAATGTATTAGCTGCTTCTCCCATATCACCATAAGCACCTGTTACGATTTCTTCTTGATTCAATGCTAAGAAGACTGCTTTCACAGCGTCTCTGTTTTCCCATGTTGAACAGAATTTGTTCCATGCTAAGTATTTTACTTTTCCTTCTGGAAGAGTATAAACTGATACGCCGTCCATAGCTTTGTATGCTTGAGCTGCTGCATCTGTAGATACAGAAAGATAATTGATTTCTCCGCCCTGGAATGCAATTTCTTGTGAGCTTGCATCTCCTACTACCTTGTAAACGATTGTATCGATTTGTGGTTCATCTCCGTAGTAATCTTCGAATTTTTCTAATACAAGTGATTCGCCATCTTTGAATTCTTTTAATTTGTATGGACCAGAACCGATATCTGTAAGGTTCGCTTCTGCAGATACAATATCTGTGTTTCCATCAAATGCATGTTCTGGAATAAGAACCAAGTCACCAAGTAATTCAAAATATGAAGCTGATGCTGCTGGAAGTGTAAAAGTAACTGTTAATTCATCTACTTTTTCTACTACAACTGCAGTTTCACCAACATAAGCTACGTTTGTAAAGCTTGCTCCGTTGTTTGTATCAGCTACACAAGCCATTGTAAAAATAACATCGTCTGCTGTGATTGCTTCGCCATCATGCCATTTTAAGTTGTCTCTTAATTTAACTGTATAAGTTAAACCGTCGTCAGAAATATCGCAGCTTTCCGCAAGATAGTATCTTGTTTCATTTACGTCTGCATAGTATAATTCGTCAGCATAACCAGCTAATTGGAACCAGCCTTCAGCATAGCTTTCTAACAATCTGTTTAATGATGTTACTGTTGCTGTTACGGGCATAATTAATTGAGTTGCCTCTGTCCCGCTTTCATTGTTGCTTTCTTTGTTATCATCCCCGCCACAGCCAACTAACATAGTTGCCAGCATTGCGATGCATAATAACACGCTTAAAAGTTTCTTTTTCATAATTTCCTCCTGATTTTTCAGACTTTACGTCTTTTATTATCTACAATAATTTTACGCTCTATGGGTATTACCGTCCAATCGATAATTAGCATATGATGCCCTCATTTATAGGTTATATCTATAAATGAGGGCATTAAAAAAGGACGTTCCCCGTAACGTCCTTTTTTTCGTCATTTACTAAATTGGTAATTCAAGATAAATATCTTTTCCTTCTTTAATTGAAATAACAATTTTGCCATGTTTTACAACAGCACCCATGCCTTGTACACTTCCGCTAACTGCTGGAGCTGGAGCTGCTTCTTCTTTTACTTCTTCTGCAACTGCTGGAGCTGGTTCATCGCCTGCTACAACTGCATCAATTACATCTTTTGTAACTGGAGTAAGAGAATCACATGTTTTTGTAAGTTTTGCACCAAGGATTTCCTTAATTGTAAGGCATCCGTCTAAATTCAAAAGACCTGAATCCACTAATTCATCAAAGATAGCTGGATCTTCTAAATTTTCTGGTCCAATTGTGATACCTGCTTCTGCTCTACAACATAACACTGCAGGGTCATTTGCATGTTCTTTTGCTGTTTCAACAGTAATTGACATATTTAATTCCTCCTAAATAATTGTACATAAAAAATTATGCAATAAAATTACATTCGCCGAAAACAATGTAATATCGTTATTCTCAGTCTAGCATTTATATAGAAGAAACACAAATTGATTAATACCATACATTCATTGATATTGTCTATAATTACGTAAAACAAGGAGTGGTTTCCCACTCCTTAATCTTACAGCATTTCGATAAACGCAGCCACACGTGTTTCGATCTGTCCACTGTCTGTTGTCGAATAGTCTGTTTCCAGTTTCATATATGGAACACCCATATCTTCTACCATACGACCCATTGGAGTTGCCTCCACATTAAATGTATGGCATGCCTGAAGAACTACTTCTACAACACCATCTACTTTGTATTTTTCGATCATAGCTTTTGTGTTTTCCAATCTGCCATCATTTCTTGTCATGACAGAACAGTGAATTTCAAGATAACGGTCTCCGATTGCACGCATAATGTCATCCGCCTCTGTATCCACTAACATTTTCATAGTTCTTTCACCGCTGCAGTCATCAAGACAGACAATCACACCGCCATTATTTTCGATAACACTTCCAACTTTTTGAATCACACCGCCTGTTGGACATCCAGTAATCAGAATACGTTTTGCTTTCTCAGAAACTGGTCTTTCTCCTGCTTCATATGCTGCTTTTGCTGCTGCGACTTTATTTTCAACCGCTGCGATCTGCTGATCAATGTCAAATGTAAATGTTCCCTGCTGCAGAGCGATCATCATCTCTACGCCTTTCATTGCAGGTGGTACATTTGTCTGTAAACTGTACATTTCACAAAATGCTTTTCGAAGACGATTTCTTTTTTTCGCAGCTTCTCTTAATTTATCTTCTGTAATTTCTACTCCAAATTGTTCTTCCAAACGTTTTTGCAGAATTTTCAGCTCTTCACACCAGATTTCTTTCGCATAAGGACGTTCCTGGCTTTGTGGAAGGTGAAGTACATGAACCGGTTTATATTCTTCTAAAAGCTCATACATTTTCTTCTTACCATCACATGTTGTTTCACCAACGATCAAATCTGCAAAGTATGTATATGGACATTTCTGGCTCTTCGCGAATCCATAAGTACTCTTGATAAGCGGACATAAGTTCTTTGGTAAATCTACTTCTGCATCAGGTACTGTTTCATTACTTGTTCCACAAAGACCTACAGAAGCTACGCCTGCTGCATCTAACAATTCTGATGGAGTATATGAGCAAAGGCATCCTGCAAACTTTCCACCTTTTTCTTTATATTCTTTTACTCTCATAAATCCAGCTTTTCTTGCATCCACAAACTCATCAAATGTTGATGGTAATTCATATAATTCTTTTTCCATTTTATTTTCCTCCTATTTTTCTGCTGAAAGTGCTGCTCCAATCGCTCCTGCATATCTTGCCAGTGGTTCACTTTTCACTTCAGCTCCTAATGCTTTCGATAATCTTTCGATCACATATGCATCCTCGCAAAGTCCGCCTGTCAGATAATACTGATCGCTTTTCACCTGTGCGATCAACTGAACTACTTTCTTCACAACGGATTCGACTACCCCAAATGCGATATCTTCTCTCGGTGTTCCTCTTCCTATCAGACTGATCACCTCAGATTCAGCAAACACAGTACACATGGAACTGATCTCAATTGGATTTCCCTTGCGAGCGAGAATTGTCAGTTCTTCCTGTGTAAGCCCTAATCGATTCGTCATAACTTCAAGAAATTTCCCCGTACCGGCAGAACATTTGTCGTTCATAATAAATTTCATGACTCTGCCATTCTTGAGCGCAATTCCTTTCGTATCCTGACCTCCAATATCGATTACAGTTCCGTTTGATCCAAATAGAAAATATGCACCTTTTCCATGACAGGTAATCTCTGTCACCACATCATCTGCATAAGGAACCGAAATTCTTCCATATCCTGTTGCGACATATCTCGCATTCTCTTTCGTAATTCCTTCTGCCTCTAATGTAGTATAAATCTCTTCTGCTGTTTTTCGGCTACTGAATCCAGTGTCTCTTAGCAATGTCTTAATTACTTTTCCGTCCCGAATCACTGCTACCTTCGTTGCACTGGAACCAATATCTATTCCTACTTGATACATTTCGTCCTCCTTCTTATTTCCTAATATTAATTTTACGGTTTGCATATAGGACAGTCAAATCGATATAGGCAATATATCTATAGACAATATCTATAAACTAAAACAGAGCAGATTTTTCTCAAAATCCACCCTGTTTCCCTTATACATTATCCTCTTAAATCCGCAATAATCCGTTTCGGATACAAAAGCAAGTCCAGCCCGTCCTCGATAGAAGTCACACAGATATCACTTTCACGAAGAAGTGCACTGCACATTCCCTCTTTATCCATAACTGCGATAGCTAGTGCTGCTCCTTGAAACATCTTGATATCATTTCTTCCGTTTCCCATGCAGACGCAATTGATACCACCATATTGCTTTAGAATTTCTTCTTTATAATCGGCCGCATTTCCCACTGGAAATGTACATACTTTGACCGGCAGACCCTTGCACTGGTTTCGCGCCGTTCCATGTGTATCCGCAGTCAATACCAGAATATCCAATACCTCTGCCAACTTATAGATGCGCTCTTTTACCGCGTCTGATATCATGCCGTCTGTCGCAATCGTACCATTATAATCTAATAGTAATGTATTTAATTCTAATGTGTTATAACCTGGAATCTCGATCGTCATTGACTACACCATGCACTCATGCATTTCTTCTTCTTTGATTCCTACTTTTGCAAGTACATCCTTCACCGTCGCTCTGTCTTCCAGTCCGGCGCACCACGCAAGTCCGCATCCTGCTGAGATCAGTCTTGGCACTGGGATAAGACGCCCCGGCACATCATTCTCCTTACAGGCTTTTTCCATAGCCATAGCGTCTGCTGTTGTATGAAATGTCACTACCAGCTTTAATTCCTTTTTTCTCATCTATTCTTCCTCTGCTAACTCTTTTATTGCAGCGATTGCAGTCTCTACTTCTTCATATGTATTATAATGAGAAAAACTGAATCGAACCGCTCCCTGTTCTACCGTTCCGAGTGCCTCATGCATCAATGGTGCACAATGCGCTCCCGGTCTTGTAGAAATATCGTAAGTCATGAGTAACTCATCGCTTACTTCTGAAGAATCATACTCTCCGATATTGAGTGTTACAACCGGACATCTTATTTCTGTATCAAAATCTCCATAAACCTTGACGCCAGGAATATCTTTAATTCCATTATAAAAATGCCACATATGCTGCAATTCTTTTTCACGGATCGTATCAATTCCTTCTTTTTCTAAATATGCAATAGCTGCTCCAAGCCCTGCAATGCCATGACCATTGAGAGTACCAGCTTCCAATGCTGTCGGCATATCCTCAGGATGCTTTTTCAGATAAGTCTGAACACCGCTTCCTCCACTTTTCAGTGGCTTCAGAGTCAGACCTTCTCTAACATAGAGTCCACCCGTTCCCTGTGGTCCCAGAAGACTTTTATGTCCTGTAAAACAAAGAATGTCGATATTCATCTCTTTTACATGGATCGGATAGACACCTGCTGTCTGCGACGCATCCACGATCAGACATACTCCTTTTTTCTTTGCGATCTCACCAACACGTCTTACATCTACATAATTTCCTGTAAGATTTGACGCATTTGTAATTACGATCGCTTTTGTATCTTCTCGAACCGCATTTTCGATATCTTCATAGGAAATCGTTCCCTTTTGATTGCTTTTTATGATTGTAACTGAGACGCCCTTTTCCTGCATCTCATAAATGGGCCTAAGTACAGAGTTATGTTCCAGCATCGTTGTGATCACATGGTCACCTGGTTCCAAAAGTCCCTTGATCGCAATATTCAAACTTTCCGTCGAATTGTTTGTAAATACGATCTGTTTCGGACTCTCTGCTCCAAAAAAACGTGCCAGCGCTTCTCTTGTATTATAAATTACTCTGGATGCACTTAAGGAAGCCCCATGCGCTCCGCGTCCGGCATTCCCCATCGAATTCATTGCATTCACAACTGCTTCGATTACCGCTTCCGGTTTTCGCATAGTCGTGGCTGCATTATCCATATAAATCATATTATCGTCCACCTTAAACTCTCGTTTTCTTAGTCATCTTTCTTTTTATACATCTCTTTTACGACTTTAATAAACTTCTCCGAAGAACGCGACAATTGAAGGTTTCGATTGTAGATCACATTGATATCTCTTCGCAGATCCTCTGTCGAAATCGGCAATGCCAGAAGTGTTCCTTTCGCAATCTCTTCTTCTGCTGCAAGACGCGAAATAACAGAAACTCCCATACCAATTGCAACTGCTTTTTTAATCGCTTCCGGATTTTCCATACTGGCTATGACATTCAAACGGTTTGGATTTACACCGATTTTGCGAAGCTGTTTTTCCGCCTCTTTGCGTGTTCCAGAACCCGTCTCACGCATGATCAAAGCCTCTCCTAAAATCCAGTTTGCATTAGTATGCTCTTCCTTTATTTTTCGATATTTCTCAGAATTTGGTGTGATCACAACCAATTCATCCTGATAAAACGGAATATATTTACAAAGTCGCTTGTCAATTACAGTACCCGTAAATCCTATATCCACTGAATGATTTACCACCTGTTCCACTACTTTTGCACTGTCCGATTCCAGAATCTTAAATTGCTGATTCGGATATTTCTCATTAAAATTCGCCAAAATACCTGGCAGTAAATATTGTGCGGGGATTGTAGATGCTGCAATTGTAATACATTGCTGTGCATTCTCCTCACGCGGGGCAAATGCGTCTTCTATTTTCTTCTGCAAAACAATCATCTGTTTTGCATAATCATATAAGACAGTTCCACTGTCCGATAAACGTACCTCTTTTGTGTTACGGACAAAAAGTCTGGTGTTTAATTCTTTTTCCAATGCAGAGATATGGGCACTGATCGTGGGCTGTGTCAGAAAAAGATCTTTCGCTGCCTTCGAAAAACTGCCGTTATCTGCAATTTGAACAAACGCCTCCAGTTGTTTTAAATTCATACGTACGCTACCCTTTCGCTTTCTGTTCCATTCTTTTTTGTCACTTTTATGCTATCCATATATTCCAGGATCGGTTTTGCACTTTTACGGCTGGTTCCCAGCAGATCCCGAACCTCTGCGATCGTGATCAGCGGATTCTCCTTAAGACGCGCCTGGATCATTTCTTTTGCCTGATCGATCAGTGTCTTAAGTGTATAGATATCGTCTGCTATTTTCACCACAAACTCTTCATCCATTAAGATCAAGATAATGTCTTCAACAACAGCTCTGTCTATATTTCCAAAACCGATTTCCGAAAAACGCACAAAATCAAACTGCGCTTTCTGGAATGTTCTGTCCACAGTTTTCTTTACTTTGTCATACACTGCGTCTTTGCTTACTTCGAATTCCGGTAGCTGTAAATATTCCTGATGACGTTTTAACACTTGTTCATCTGTAAGCATTTCCATATACAAATCAAATACGTTTAATTTCACTTTCTTCATATATGTCATGTGTACTTCTGCTTTTTTCATTCCATAGCGATATGGATAGTTTTCGTGATAAGCACGCAATACTTCTATCAGCGCATGGCGCATCTCTTTTTCATGAACCGTATGCCAAACATAGGTATCCTTTTTCATTGCGAATACCTTTACGATTCCCTGTTCTTTCAGCGAAGCAACATCTGCTTCTACCTCTTCCATAGAAAGCGCAGTCAGCTTGGCAAGCTCATTCATCGTAATCATCGATTCCCCATGAGCTTTTACGTGCATTTCTATAACATCTTCTGAAGATCCAGATTCTTTTCGTTTTAATTCTTCGATAGCTTCTGGATCGAATCTTTTTTTACGTTTTGGATTTGGTTCTAATACGATACCGCCTCCGATTGTTTCCATTGGTGAGTAGAAACGAATGACAAATTTATCGCCTCTGCGAAGTGCAATCTCTTCCTCCAGACGAAGCTGTACGAGCCCTGTCTCACCTGGGCCAATCTCTTCTTTATCCAGCAGCACTGCCCTGCATAAAATTTCACTGGTTCCGGTAAACAGATGTAATCTTGACTGATTTGTCAAAATACGTTTCGACGATTCGATGATATTCATTCGCACATCTAAAAGCATCGTATTTTTCATATTATTGGCTGGCGCAAGCACACATCCTCTTTGAATCTCACTCTTCTTTACATTTGAAAGATTGATCGCAACACGCTGGCCAGCATAGCACTTGTCCACATCCTGACCATGCACCTGAATGTTACGGATTTTGCATTCCTTTCCAATCGGATAAATCTGCAGACTGTCCTCCTTGGTGATCGTACCTGCAAGCAATGTTCCAGTGATAATGGTTCCAAATCCAGACAAACTGAAAACACGGTCGATCGGAAGTCGTGGAATGGTATTGATATCCTTCTGAACCACTTCTTCTGCTGTAAGACGTTCGATCACATCGATCAGTTCTGGAATCCCCTGTCCTGTAGCAGCCGAAACTTCTACAATCGGTGCACCTTCTAAAAAAGTGCCTTCCAGTTCTTCTTTGATCTCTTCTGTCACCAGTTCCAGCCAGTCTTCGTCCACCAGATCCACTTTATTTAATACCAGAATACTCTTTTCGATACCTAACTGTCCCAGAATGTCCATGTGCTCCCGTGTCTGTGGCATGATTCCTTCATCTGCCGCAACCACAAGCATAACCAGGTCCATTCCTACCACACCTGCAACCATATTGTTGATAAAACGCTCATGTCCCGGTACGTCAATGATCCCAACGCGGTCTCCATTTTTCAAATCAAAATAAGTAAATCCAAGGTCGATCGTGATTCCTCGTCTCTGCTCTTCTTCCCATCGGTCTGTATTGCGCCCTGTCAGAGCTTTGATCAAAGTCGTCTTTCCGTGGTCGATATGTCCCGCTGTTCCAATAATAATATTCTTCATCTATAAAGCCTCTCAAATTAAATATTGCACTCTTTTAATTGACGGAATGCTTCAAAATTCTGCATACCGATCGTTCTTACATCCAAAAGAATCGCATCATTTACAGTTCTTGGAATGATCGGCACACGCAAGAATCGCATGCGTTCTTCCAATTCTGCTGTTGAAATCGTTCTCGGTCTGATTGTAACTGCTTTACTTGCTATTCTTTCCAAAGGAAGCGAACCTCCTCCGATCTGTGATTCACAATCTTCGATCGCAAGATCTGCTTCCAGATGTAATTCCTCCAGATATTGCTTTAATGCTTCCGCCTCTTTGCTCACTTCTTCCAAAGATTTCGTGATCATCTGCAATACTGGAATATTCTGAATCGCGCGTTCTTCTGATAAATATTCTTTCAATACCACTTCCAAAGTCGCTGCCGTAAATTTGTCAATACGAAGCGCACGTGTCAATTGATTTTTCTTCATCTTGTCGATATACTTCTTCTTTCCGATGATGATACCTGCCTGAGGCCCACCAAGAAGTTTATCTCCACTAAAACATACCACATCAGCACCTGCGCGGATCGAATCCTGCACTGTAGGCTCATATGTAATTCCATATTTACTAAGATCGATCAGCACACCGCTTCCCAAATCTTCGATCACAGGTATATCGTGTTCTTTTGCGAGCGGAACCAATTCCCCAATGCCCACACTCTCTGTAAAGCCAACAATACGATAATTGCTTGTATGCACTTTTAAGAGCGCTACTGTATTTTCTGTGATTGCTTCTTCGTAATCCGAATAATGTGTTTTATTGGTTGTCCCAATCTCCACAAGCGACGCACCACTTTGAGCCATTACGTCTGGAATACGGAACTTTCCTCCGATTTCCACAAGTTCACCTCGGGAAACAATAACTTCTCCGCCTTTTGCAAGTGAACTTAAGATCAGCATTACTGCTGCTGCGTTATTGTTTACCGCCATAGCTGCTTCTGCACCTGTAATCTTGCAGAGTAACTCCTCAAAATGAGAATATCTTTCCCCACGTTTTCCTGCTTCTAAATTGTATTCTAAATTGGAATATCCTGTTGCGATGTCTGCGATATGTTTCATGTGCTCTAACCCAATTGGAGCACGCCCAAGATTTGTATGAAGAATCGTCCCTGTAGCATTGATCACTTTCTTCATATTGGGCATAAGAACATTTTCTGCGCGCGCTACAATTGATGCCACCACGTTTGTGATCGCATCTTTTGCAGCTTCTTCTGATTCACATGTTCCAATAAATTTGCGAAGAGCGTCCATCTCCACTCGGATCGCATCTACAACAATCTCTCTGCCATATTTCGCAATACTTTCCCGAATTGCATCCTGTTCCAAAATCACATCTACTTTTGGAATACTGCGGTATAAAAGATTCTTGTTCATTTTCCTATCTCCTAATATAGACGAATCAACTTTTCGCCTTTTTCTACTACTTTACCAATGATAGATACTTTCGTATCCATACCTTTATTTGCGAAATCTTCCATAAGTTGTTCCACATTTTCCGGTGAAATACTGATCAAAAGTCCACCCGAAGTCTGTGGATCGTATAAAAGATCCACAAAGTGCTCTGCAACTCTTGAAGTATCGACTAATTTTCCTGAGTGCTCACGGTTCTTGTATGCTCCGCCTGGGACAAGTCCCATCTTCGCATAAGACATTGCATCCTGAATGTACGCAATCTCTTCCACCTTGATCTCGAAAGTCACTTCACTTGCAGAAGCCATTTCAACGCAATGCCCAAGAAGACCAAATCCTGTGATGTCCGTACATGCTGTTACCGGGTAGTTTTCTACTACCTCTTTTGCCTTCTTATTGAGTGATGACATGACAGTAACTGCCTCCTGGATCGCAGCTTCCGATGCCATCTGCGCTTTGATAGCAGTATTCACAATACCGCTTCCGATTTGTTTTGTTAAAATTAAAATGTCACCTGGTCTACATCCGTAATTCTTGAAAATCTTGTCTGGGTGCACGAATCCTGATACGCAAAGTCCGTATTTTGGTTCATCATCCTGTACTGAATGCCCTCCTACCAGTACAGCGCCTGCTTCTTTTACTTTTGCAGCACCACCTGCAAGGATCTCTCCTAAAATTTCCGGATCCAGACAGTTTGGAAAACCTACGATATTGAGTGCTACTTTCGGTTCTCCGCCCATTGCGTACACATCACTCAGTGAGTTTGCCGCCGCAATCTGACCAAACATATATGGATCGTCGACTATTGGAGTGAAGAAGTCAACCGTTTGAATCATTGCGATGTCATCTGTCACTTTGTAAATGGCAGCATCATCAGATGTCTCGATTCCGACAAGTAAATTGTCATCCTCAAATTTTGGCAGCTTACCCAAAACCTGGGCAAGGGTCTCCGGACCTATTTTTGCGGCTCACCCTGCTGTCTTTGTCATCTGTGTTAATCTTACATCTTTTTTCATCTCTGATATATTCTCCCTTTCCTATCGTCTTCTACTCTGAATATCATTAAAATAAGTTCTTTTCCTACAAAATGCCATAGGTAAATTATGGTTTGATGATTTTGTCTGCACCAGCCATCTTTTCCACGATTGTGTACATATTTGTAACGCTTCCTACCTGAAGTTTATCTGATAAACCGTAGTAGTTCAGACATGTACCACAAGTCAAGATTTCCACACCTTGTTCTTCCATGTGCTTCAAATCTTCAAGTGAATCAGAGCCCTCTGCTGTAAGTGTAGCTCCACCATTGTAGAATAAAATTGTCTTTGGTAATTTATCTAATTGAGTTACTGCAAAAAGAAAGCCTTTTATTAAGACTTTCCCTAAATCATCATTCCCATTTCCCATACGATCAGAAGAAACCACAACTACTAAATTTTCTTCTTCGCATGCTTCACAAGAAGCGTCTTCTCCTGTCAATTCAATCGTAATTTTGTATTCTTTTTCTGCAACTTTTTCAGATGTTACATTTGCACCTGCACTTGCGGCCATCTTTGTAACGTTTGAAACTGCAATCTCATTGTCTACTAAAACTTCGATTGTTTCCGCTCCGTTTGCTTCCTGCATTGCCTTTTTTGTTTTGACTACTGGGATTGGACAAGCATCCCCAATTGCGTTGACTTTAATCATAATTTTTCCCTCTTTTCCTGATAATTTGTCAACGTCCCAAACTTCTTCACTTATAGATATATTCTATCATTTTAGTGTGTTTAGGTAAACCTGTTTTCACTATTATTTTTGTATTTCCGACAGAATTTTGGGTATATACTTTCCGAAAAAAAATTGTTATAATGAGACGATAATTAGAGATTTAGAAAGGATTTTTTTATTATGTGGATTGCAGACGGTTGGAAAGATTATGAAGTAATCGATACATCAAACGGTGAAAAATTAGAGCGCTGGGGCGACTATCTTCTTGTAAGACCAGACCCTCAGGTTATTTGGAATACAAAAAAGACTCATAAAGGATGGAGAAACATGAACGGGCATTACCACCGCAGTAAGAAGGGCGGCGGTGAATGGGAATTCTTTGATCTGCCGGAACAATGGCAGATCAATTATAAGAGCCTTACTTTTAACTTAAAACCATTCAGTTTTAAACATACAGGGCTCTTTCCAGAACAGGCTACAAACTGGGACTGGTTCTCTGAAAAGATCAAAAACGCAGGACGTCCGGTTAAGGTTCTCAACTTATTTGCATATACCGGAGGTGCAACTCTTGCAGCAGCCGCTGCCGGAGCCAATGTAACTCACGTTGACGCATCCAAAGGTATGGTTGCCTGGGCAAAGGAAAATGCAGCTTCTTCTGGTCTGAAAGATGCTCCTATCAGATGGCTTGTGGATGACTGTGTAAAATTCGTAGAACGCGAGATCCGACGCGGCAACAAATACGATGCAATTATCATGGACCCTCCTTCATACGGCCGCGGTCCAAAAGGGGAGATCTGGAAGATCGAAGATATGATCCATCCACTTATCAAACTTTGTACACAGATTTTATCAGATGAACCTCTTTTCTTCCTGATCAACTCTTATACAACAGGACTTGCTCCTGCAGTGCTTACTTATATGCTGGCGACAGAATTAAAAGATTTTTCTGGAACTGTGGACTCTCAGGAGATCGGCCTGCCTGTATCAAGCAATGGTTTGGTATTGCCTTGCGGCGCATCCGGAAGATGGGAAGCAAAATAGCGAATTTCTTTATGTAAAAAAATAGCAGTTCTCTGCCGTTGAAATCATAAAGATCAACGGCAGAGAGCTGCATTTTATTTGCATGCGATTATCTTTCATCGCACTTCAGTGCTTCATAAATAAACAAAATCGGCAAACCAACTACATTAAAATAATCCCCTTCGATTTTTTCAATATGAATGGAAAAGCCACTTTGGATCCCATAAGCTCCTGCTTTGTCTAAGACATTGTCTCGCTCAATATAAGACCAGATCTCATCATCTGTCATCGCATTGACATAGACATCCGTTTTCACAGCATGATTGATCACTGTCTTCTTTCCTTCCTCATCGAATTTCAGAATCGCCACACCGGTATAAACCTGATGCTTATCTCCCTGAAAACTTTTGATCATCTGATAGGCATGTTCCTTTAAGCGTGGCTTTCCAAGGATTGCACCTTTATGAGCCACAACCGTATCAGCGCCAATGACAGTCAGATTTTTCTGTTCTTCCTGACCGGCGATATCCTCTGCTTTTAAAAGAGACAACTCCTTTACAATCTCATCCGGACTTGTACTGGTATATTTTTCTTCTTTCTTACTTACCTTTATTTCAAATTCATATCCTGCAAGCGCCATCAATTCCTTTCGTCTTGGAGACGCGGATGCAAGGATGATTCTGTTGTTTTTCATATCTGTTTCCTCCAAATTTTCATTGCATAAGTGCACTGGCACTACGAAATAACTATATCATTTTTTCTTATGAAATTCTTTAGAAATTTTAGATTTCTTTTTGGGATTAGTCATATTTCACTCACATTTGTTGCATATAATAATTATAACAAAACAAGTGAGGACAACGGTTGGACTTAAGTATTTATTTACGGCCGTTGGGCTTCGTCTAAAAATTCCGTTTTAAACGTTAGATATAAATTCCTCTTCTCTCAAAGTAAAAGCGTAGGCCCCAAGAACCTACGCTTTTACACTTTTATATTCTTATTGCTTATTTATAATGTTCTACAAAACTTTTCAATCCCAATCTTACATCCATAAGCTTTGTTCCCAAATAATTGTGATCATCCAGAAGTTCTTCTTCCACCCAGCTTCGCATTGCTTCTTCAAAAGCTTTTTGCTCTGCTTCTTGTCTTGCCAATTCTTCTGCTTCTTTTTGTGCCTTGAACGCTTCACAAACTTCTTTCACTTCACTTACATATGTATAGCAGCAGCCTGTCGATGCTCTGTTAGCATTGATTCCTTCTGGCAGCTCTAAAAAACAATCCAGTAACGGGTCTACACAGTCCGATTTTTGATGACGTTCCCCTGTTCCCTGATAGATTCTTAAATCCAAATGATAGTTTGCTGAAAAACCAGTAGAGCCGATGGTTCCAATAACAGTATCTGTTGTCACCTGATCTCCTACTGCCACATCAACTGATGTCAAATGTCCATATCTGCTGACATAATCTACTCCGTTGTAAACGTGGTGGATATAAACATAATTGCCAAGACCGCCTTCACAGCCACAGTCATAGCTTTTCCCATAATTGTGAGGACACGAGCTAAACGTCTTAATGACTTCTCCTTCAAAGCATGCATAAACAGGAGCACCTTCTTGTGCATAAATATCGATCGCATAATGATCACGGCCGTCGATATAACATGAACTCAATGTATTTGAAGATGGTACCGGCCATTTCCAGTCCATATTTCCTTTTACTTGTTCCACAGATTCTTCTGCTGCCTCAGCCCGCATCGGTGCCACAAATAACATTACCATCATCATAAAGCAGATTCCCATCACATATTTGCATTGCTTTTTCATTTGTTTTCCCCATCCCATTTACAATCATTTGAACATTTGTAACATTTTTGTCACATCCGTTAATCATTATAACTAAATTTTCGTAAGAAATCCACTATATTTTTATGATTTTGTATATATTTTCCAACAAAAAAAGGAAGCTGTTACGCTTCCAATTTTTTCATTTTGCTTAATTCTTTCATAATAAAAGTCAACGTCACGCAAATCGCTGCCGTATCTGCGATCGGCGCTGCATAGAGCACTCCATCAATCCCCATAAAGTTTGGCAGGATTAAAATCAATGGAATCAAAAACAATACCTGTCTGGTCATGCTAAGGAATAAGCCTTTCATTGGCTTTCCAATTGCTGAAAACAGATTGGAAGAAAGAAGCTGCACTCCGTTTGCCATGATCATGAATAAAAAGATACGCATGAAACGAATCGCAAATTGGAAATAAAGTTCGTCTCCATTTCCAAAAATCGATAGAATCTGTCTTGGGAAACACTGGAACATCACAAATCCAATTGTAGTGATCACCAAACTGCAGCTAACTGCAAGTTTATATGTCTTTCGTACACGATCGTATTGCTTTGCACCATAGTTAAATCCGATGATCGGCTGCATTCCCTGAGAAAGGCCGATGATAAACGCCATCAGGATTCCGTTCGTTTTCATAACAATCCCATTCGCTGCCAGCGGAATATCAGAACCATACACACTCATTGCACCATAATGTGTCAGAGAATTATTGAGTACGATCTGCACAAAAGTGATCGCTACCTGATTCATACTATTGCTGATTCCAAGAGAAGCCGTTGTAAGACTTTCACGGAGACTCAGTCTGAAATACTCTTTCTTCAATGTAACGCACTTAAATTTTCTAAGATACTGGAGTGCATATACAAAAGAACACGCCTGACCAATGACCGTTGCAATCGCAGCACCTGCCACTCCCATATCAAACACAAAGATGAAAATCGGGTCAAGGATTGTATTGACAACCGCACCGATCAACATACTTGTCATAGAGTATTTCGGACTGCCATCCGCTCTTGCAAGATTGCTCATCGCATTTGTCACGATCAAAAGCGGCATACCGACTGCAGTAATTCTTGTATAACTAACTGCATATGGCAAAACATCTGTTGTAGCTCCGAATGCATTCAGCATCGGATATAAAAATAATTCAATAATGATTGCATACAAGATTCCAAGCGTAAACATCATACATACGCCATTTCCAACGACTCTTGCTGCTTTTTCTTCTTCTTTTTGTCCCAAATAGATAGAATATCTGGAAGCACTTCCAATTCCAATCAGGAGTGCAATCGCAAGACAGATCGTAGTCAACGGATAGGCAACATTTGTCGCCGCATTTCCCAGATATCCAACACCATGCCCGATAAAAATCTGGTCTACGATATTGTAAAGCGAACTCACCAGCATCGCAATAATGCTTGGAACTGCAAATTGTCTTAAGAGACTTGATATTTTCTCATAACCTAATGGATTTTTCATTTGTATTCACCTCCAGAAGATTCTATCATAGACAGATACCTATTTTCAACTCTTTGACAGTTGTTTATATGTTCCTGCAATCACAATTACAGAAGCCACAAAAGTAAGTACATCTGACACTGGCATAGAATACAATACACCATTTAATCCAAAGAACATTGGAAGCAGCAGCGCAAATCCTACACCGAAAACGATCTCACGCACCATAGAAAGGAGCGTCGATTCCACTGCCTTTCCCATTGCCTGCAAAAAGATAAATGCTGCTTTATTAACACAGGCAAGAATGATCATGCATAAATAAATACGGAATGCTTTCAGAGCAAACTCTGTATAGTACACACTTTCATTTGCAGCTCCAAAAATCGCAATAAGCTGACCTGGAAATACTTCTACAATGATAAATGCAACAACACCTACACATGCCTCTGCGATCAAGAGTTTTGTAAACAGATCTTTCACACGGTCCTTGCGTTCTGCACCCATGTTATAACCAACGATTGGAATACATCCTGCTGCCATACCAACTACGATCGAAATAACGATCTGGAAGAATTTCATTACAATACCAACAACGGCCATTGGAATCTGCGCATATTCTTCCTGTCCGAAAATTTGATCCATTGCACCATATTTTCGAATCATATTGTTGATCGCTGCCATCGCTGCCACCAAAGAAATCTGTGATAAGAAACTACATACTCCTAATACCAGAGTACGTCCCATCACACGTTTGCTCAGATAAAAATCTGCCTTTTCCAACTGCACACTCTTTGTATGGAACAAATACCATACTCCAAGAATTGCTGTCACGACCTGACCGATCACAGTTGCAACTGCTGCACCCATCATTCCCCATTTAAATCCGAAGATCATGATTGGATCCAGAATAATGTTGATAATTGCTCCTGCCAAAGTAGAAACCATCGCAAACTTTGGATTTCCATCTGCACGAATGATAGGGTTTAATGCCTGCCCAAACATATAAAACGGAATTCCAAGTGTAATATAGAAAAAGTATTCTTTCGAATGTCTGAATGTCTCAGCGTTTACTGTTCCGCCGAACATTGCGATAATCTGATCACTGAATATCAAATAGATGATTGTAAGGATAAGACTACTGATGATCGTTAAAACCACAGCATTTCCAATACTTTTCTTTGCGTCTTTTTCATCATTTTTTCCAAGACATAGGCTGACGTATGCACAACATCCATCTCCGATCATAACTGCAATTGCAAGTGCTATGACTGTAAGCGGGAAAACAACTGTGTTTGCTGCATTTCCATAAGATCCCAAATAAGATGCATTTGCAATAAAAATCTGGTCCACAATGTTATAAAGTGCACCTACAAGCAAAGAAATGATACAAGGAACCGCATATTTCTGCATAAGTTTACCGACCTTCTCGGTCACTAAATAAGATTGACTTGTTTTTTCCATAAATACCTCCTGTAAAACATAAAAAAAGCGCAAGACCGGATTGATCCGGACTTACGCTTTCGCCACTCGACTTATCTATTTTACTTTCTTGTATTCAGAAAAGCAATATACAATTTTTACAAATTTCTTTCTATTCGATATTGTGCAGATTGCCATTTTGCAGATCCTCTAAAGTAATTCCATCAAAATATTGATCTATCATCTGTTTAAATTGGCACCACATCGGCAGAGTCTTGCAGCTCTCGGCGCGGTCACATGGCTCTGCACCACATTCCAGACATGCAACCGGAGAAAGATCGCCTTCCGTTAGCCTCAAAATCTCTCCAATCTTATAGTCTTTCGGTGTCTTGGTAAGACGATACCCGCCGCCTTTTCCATGAACGCCTTCGATAAAACCATTCTTTGTGAGAACCGGAACAATACGTTCAATATATTTTAACGACAAATTCTGCCTTTCGGCAACTTCTTTCATCGGAATATAATGCTCAGATGCATTCTCCGCTAAATCCAGCATCACTCTTATCGCATATCTGCCTCTTGTAGAAATCAACATATCTAACTACCTCTCTGCTCTTTCTAAAAACATATTAGCAGTTGTTTTTTACAGCGTCAAATGCCTGTTGCAAATCCTCCAGAATATCTTCAATATGTTCCGTTCCAATCGACAAACGGATCGTATTGGATTTGATATTCTGCTCTGCCAGTTCTTTTTCTGTAAGCTGACTGTGTGTTGTTGTCGCAGGATGAATCACAAGACTCTTTACATCCGCCACATTCGCAAGCAGTGAAAAAATTTTCAGACTGTCGATAAACTTATGGGCCTCCAGAGTTCCTCCCTTAATCTCAAATGTAAAAATAGATCCCCCTCCATTTGGAAAATATTTTTCATATAAAGCATGGTCCGGATGCTCTTTTAAGGATGGATGATTCACCTTTTCTACTTGTGGATGCTGCGCTAAAAATTCTACTACTTTTCTGGTATTTTCTGCATGTCGCTCCAGGCGCAGAGACAATGTCTCCGTTCCCTGTAATAATAAAAACGCTGCAAATGGTGAGATGGACGCTCCCATATCTCGCAGTAGGATTGCACGGATGTAAGTAACAAATGCTGCTTTTCCAGCCGCTTTTGTAAATGCAACGCCATGGTAACTCGGATTTGGAGCTGCGATCGCAGGATATTTATCAGAGGCTTCCCAATCAAAATTCCCAGAATCTACGATCACGCCTCCCAGTGTAGTTCCATGTCCGCCAATAAACTTCGTTGCAGAGTGAACAACAATATCTGCCCCATGTTCAATTGGACGAATCAGATATGGTGTCCCAAATGTATTGTCCACTACCAAAGGAAGTCCATATCTGTGTGCCAATTCCGCCACTGCATCGATATCCGGAATATCACTGTTTGGATTTCCTAAAGTTTCTATATAAATGGCTCTTGTATTATCCTGAATTGCTTCCTCTACTTCCTTCAAGTTATGAATGTCCACAAAGGTTGCTGTGATTCCAAAATTCGGAAGTGTATTGGAAAGCAGATTGTAGCTTCCTCCATAAATCGTTTTCTGTGCAACAATATGACCTCCATTTTGAGCCAAAGCCTCAATCGTATACGTAATCGCCGCTGCACCAGATGCCACAGCCAATGCTGCTTCTCCTCCCTCTAAAGCTGCAATACGCTTTTCAAACACTTCCTGTGTCGAATTCGTAAGTCGGCCATAGATATTCCCCGCATCCTGTAATCCAAAACGTGCGGCTGCATGCGCACAATCATGAAATACATAAGAAGTAGTCGCATAAATCGGCACCGCTCTTGCATCTGTTGCTATATCTGGAGTCTCCTGTCCTACATGAAGCTGAAGTGTTTCAAATCTATAATCTGCCATAATCTCTTCCTCCTTTTTACCTACCTTTTAAGTAGGTTGATAAGATATTAAGCCTATTTCCATAATTTGTCAACCCATTCTTATAAAAAAGAATGTGCCTTGGCACATTCTCGCACCGAGCGCGGTCGCTTCTGCGATAATTTACCTTACGCGCGAGTGTGCATCCATCTGCACGCAGTGCATTTTTTATGCTATATGGAAATGTCCCCATGGGACTAATTTCCTATGGCATAAAAAAAGAAAGACTGCTTGATGCAATCTTTCTAATCTATAAACATATTTGTCTGTTCTCTTGTAATCTCGCCGCGTCTCTGCTTTTATTTTTCCTCTTTTTTGTTATGTCTTCCAAACAGCATGAGTACCGCACAAAATATAAAGATCACCCACGCTGCTACCTTTGCAAATCCCGATGTTAATACATATCTAAGTTTTTCTTTCATACGATCACCCTCCACTTGTGTTTGGATGTAATTATAAATTTCTCCCAGATTTTGTCAATCGAATTTAGACTTTTTTAATCGAATCCTCAAAATCTTTATTTATTTTTAGTTTAAAATATTCCTTCTTTGTTTCAATGATTCCCTCTCTGCGCATTTTGCTGATTTCCGCCGAAAGCCCGCTTCGGTCCACTTCAAGATAGTCTGCCAGTTCCTGCCTGTCATAAGGGATTGTAAAACTCCTGCTTCCGTTTTTCTTTGCCTCTGCAAGCAAATATGTCATCAATTTTTCTCTGGTAGTACGTTTTGAAGTAATTTCTATTTTCTGATGAAAAATGAGATTCTTCATCGCTACTACCTTCATCAGATTATAAATGATCTGACTATGAAAACTACAGGCATTACAGCACGAATTTGTAATCTTCCTGCAATCAATCAACATTACTTCGGTATCTGTGACAGCCACGACTTCTACCGGCATAGATTCCACCCCTGCACAGGCAAACGATTCTCCAAAAATCTGAGATTCTTCCACATTTGCAACGATACTCCGATTTCCATAATAATCATTTCTTACAATCTGAACCTCTCCGCGAAGTACGATTCCCACCGCCTTTGCAGGACTTCCTTCTGCAATGACTGTTTCATTCTTTTTATATGGAACACTTCTTGCTCCCAGACATCCCAAAATCGCTTCCAGATTCTCTTCCTCCACCTTTTCAAAAAGTGTGCATCTCTTCAAAACATCCAAATATTTTTTCATCTTTTTTCTCCATTTGTTGAAATTTCAACATATTTTGTTTTCTTATTATACTAAAATGTACTCAGAAATACAAAAATAATCAAATGATTTGGAGGAAATATTTATGCTTAGAAAAATTATCAAAATAGATGAAGCATTATGTAATGGATGCGGCGCATGTGCTTCTGCCTGTCATGAAGGTGCGATCGATATGATCAACGGTAAAGCCAAACTTACACGCGAAAATTATTGTGACGGATTGGGAGACTGCCTGCCAGCCTGTCCAACAAATGCAATCTCTTTTGAGATGCGAGAGGCTCCTGCTTACGATGAGGAAGCTGTAAAACAAGCCCAAAAGCTGAAAGTACAGACAACTTCTGCTTGCGTGAGTCAGCTAAAAAACTGGCCAATTCAGATTAAACTGGCCCCTATCACATCTGCTAACTTTGACAATGCAGATTTACTAATTGCCGCTGATTGTACTGCATATGCTTATAGTAATTTCCATCATGATTTTATGCATGACCGTGTTACATTGATTGGATGTCCAAAACTGGATGCTGTAAATTATAGTGAAAAACTGACAGAAATCATCCGCCGAAACACGATCAAAAGTGTGACTGTCACACGTATGCAAGTACCTTGCTGCGGCGGACTTGAAAATGCAGTAAAGCAGGCTATTCAGGCAAGTGGAAAATCCATTCCATTAAGCATCGTAACGATTTCTGCTGATGGCAGAATTCTGAACTAAGTAAACTAAAATTGATCGGAGGATTTTAATGAATCATAAAATGTTTTGTTTTCAATGTGAACAGACCGCTGGCTGCCACGCATGTACAGGTGCTGCCGGCGTTTGCGGAAAAAAGGCTGATACCGCCAAATTACAGGATAAATTAACAGGTGCACTGATCGGACTTGCACGTGCAAGTTTTAGTAATGAATACGATTTGACTCCTGATACAGATAGATTGATCATAGAAGGATTGTTTGCGACTCTTACAAACGTCAATTTCAATAACGACGCTATTTCAGATCTGATTGGGCGCGTGCAAAATGAAAAAAAGCGTCTCATTCCTTTATGTTTTGAATGTGCATCTCCTTGTGGGAAAAATTTTGATTATGATATGACTGACTTATGGGAAGTCAATGAAGATACACGTTCCCTTAAATCCTTGATTTTATTTGGTATCCGTGGAATGGCTGCGTACGCTTATCACGCTATGGTACTTGGCTATACCGACGAAACCGTAAACAAATTTTTCTATAAAGCATTGTTTGCGGTTGGAGAAAATGACTGGGGCAGCGAAGAATTGCTTTCAATCGTAATGGAAGTTGGCGAAAATAATTTAAAATGTATGGCACTGCTTGATAAGGCCAATACAGAAACCTACGGAAATCCAGCTCCGACGGAAGTTTCGCTCACAGTAGAAAAAGGACCGTTTATTGTCATTACAGGGCATGATCTGTACGATTTAAAACAGCTTTTAGAGCAGACCAAAGATAAAGGAATCAATATCTATACACATGGGGAAATGCTTCCTGCGCATGCCTACCCAGAATTGAAAAAATATCCACATTTAAAAGGAAATTATGGAACTGCATGGCAAAATCAGCAGACAGAATTTGCAGATCTTCCTGCTCCAATTTTGTTTACAACGAACTGCCTTATGCCTCCGAAACCAAGTTATGCCGACCGTGTATTTACAACAGCAGTTGTATCTTACCCTGAAATTGTGCACGTAGGCGAGGAGAAAGATTTCACACCTGTGATCAAAAAAGCCCTCGAACTTGGCGGCTATCCAGAAGATACTTCTTTCACAGGGATCAATGGCGGACACAAAGTCATGACAGGATTTGGTCACAATGCTGTACTTTCGGTTGCGGATCAAATAGTAGATGCTGTAAAAAACGGCGCAATCCGACACTTTTTCCTGGTTGGTGGATGCGACGGTGCAAGACCGGGACGAAATTATTACACAGAATTTGTAAAAGCGACCCCTTCTGACAGTGTCATCCTGACACTCGCCTGTGGAAAATATCGTTTCAACGATTTAGATCTAGGTACCATTGGAACGCTTCCGCGTCTTATGGATATGGGGCAATGCAACGATGCTTACAGTGCTATAAAGGTTGCTGTAGCTCTCTCAGAAATCTTTGACTGTGATGTCAACGATCTTCCACTTTCCATGATCCTTTCCTGGTATGAACAGAAAGCAGTCTGTATCTTACTGACCCTGTTCCATTTGGGAATAAAAAATATATTGCTCGGACCTTCTCTTCCGGCATTTATTTCACCGAACGTATTACAAATGCTGATTGAAAAATATAATATCGGGCCGATCACAACTCCGGAAAATGATTTAAAGAAAATACTTGGCTAATCTAAAAACAGTATCGAATCACCAATGCAATTCGATACTGTTTTTTTATTCATATTCCAGATCGTCATAAATACAAGTATGATCAATCGCTGCATTTGACTGGGAACTAAGTAATCCTCTCCAGATATCATCCCATGTGACAGTATTATCATCAATCAGAACGTATCTCACGTACCGAGAAAAAGTTGCTGAAGGAACCGGCTCACCCTCATATCTCATCAGATATTTGTAACTCTTCATATATAATTGATCTCCTTCATAATGTGCAACCGTATACTTTTCTCCGTTGTAACCCAGATAAAAGACGAACAATTGTGGATATTCATCTTTAATGCTTTCATAAAATGCTTCATCATAAAGAGACTTATCACCAAGCGTAAAATAATGTACTACTTTGATCGATGCAGGCTCTCCTTTGGAAGTAGTCTCCACAAACGCTTCCCATTTCTCCTGTCCATTCATCACATCGCCATCTGCAATGATCACCAAATCTTCTGCCAAAGCATCTTCTAAAGTATAATCCTCTGGTACCTTTTCTGCTGTAATCTCTCCTTCCGTTTTCTCTAAGCCAGATTCTGCCTGGTTTTCCTGCTCTGATTTTGGATTTGTCAAAAAGCAGACTGCGATCACAACACATATCACAATAGAAGCTGCCAGAATCCAAAATGCTGGTCTCTTATAACTTAGGACATTGCGGACTCGCTTCTTCACATCATTTTCACCAAATGCAAGCGGGCATACTGCAACGCTGTGACGATTCACACTGCATGAAACCAAGGTCTGCGAATACATCTTTTTATGATGCAGATCAAAATCTTTCACTACTTTTTCATCACATGCAAGCTCAATATCCTTGCATAATAAACAGTATGCGATCCAGCACTGTGGATTGAACCAGTACACAGCCACCAGAAGATAAGCCGCCAGCTTCCACCAATGATCTCTGCGGGCCAGATGCGCTCTTTCATGTGCTACTACATATTCTTTTTGTTCCTCATCCAGATGAAATGGAAGATAAATATGTGGGCGAACGATTCCTAATATGAACGGAGAGCTTACATGCTCACTTTGCCATACATTTTCTTCCAGACGCACTGCTGTATGTACTTTCCTCTTCAAACGAAAATAACTAATAGCGGCATAGCACAAAAGAATGATAACGCCAGCAGCCCATATATATGCAGCAATCGTAGTCCAGACCTGCAGCGGATTCATGCTGTCCCCCGGATTCGGTGCAAGAGACTCCTTAATGACAGGATTCACCATACTGTTCAGATAAGAGACTCCTGTCGCAATCGAAGGTTCATCCGAATACAGAATATCTTCTTGTATCACCTCTGCACTTGGAATCAAGCTCGTAATACTTTCTAAAGAGGTCGGACAGATCAGTCGTACTGCTACAAGTGCCCATAATACACACATGATCCATTTTGGCGTCTTTTTCAGAAAAAAACGAAGTAAGATCACCGCAAGAATCAGCCAGCTTGCCACAATACTCATATTCAGCAATTTTAAAAATACAGCCTCCATCTTATTCCTCCTTGTACGAATCTATCATACGGTGAATCTCGTCTACCTGTTCCGGCGTCAAAGATTTCCGCTTTGTAAATGCTGCAATGAAAGCTGGAAGGGACCCTTCAAATGTCTTCTCGACCATCTCATCAATCTCGGCTTCCTGTATCTCTTCCTTTGAAACTAACGACGTCACGATTGCATTCTCGTTCTTCACAACACCTCGCTCAGACAGACGCTTAATCACGGTATAAGTAGTCGTTCTGCTCCAGCCAAGCTGTTCATTGCATAGTTTTGCCAGCTTTGTACTGTTGATTGGTTCATGTTTCCAAAGAATCAGACAAAAACGATACTCACTCTCAAATACTTTTGGCGTTGCCATAGTGTCA
This sequence comes from uncultured Faecalimonas sp., assembly GCA_964623905.1. GTDB lineage: Bacteria > Bacillota > Clostridia > Lachnospirales > Lachnospiraceae > Faecalimonas. The sequence goes on along the minus strand of CAZUVY010000002.1, from coordinate 49,554 downwards.
CCTCCCAATGTCAGTCTAACGCGTTAGACTTATTTTGTATTCTTAGTCTAATCCATTAGACTCTTTTTGTCAATCCATTTTTCAAAGGAATCATTTCCTATAAAATAATGAAAGACACCCTTTCGGATGTCTTTACACTTGCCTTCTCTTTGCATCTACGCCTTCTTTCTTTACGTTGTGATGCTGATTCTGATTCTGCGGCTTTACTTTTTGCGTAATACTGTTGAATCGTTCTTGTTCCTTCTTTTCCTGCTTATCCTGCATCTCATCACCTCATGATTAGTATGGAACCAATCATCCGATTCAATACATGAGAAATAATCATATCTCCATCTCTCTTTTTACTTTCTGCCAGATCTCTCCAAGTTCAGGTATTGCTACCTGTTCATTTCGAATCCTGTTTTCCAGACATTCCATTGCAGTCTTTCCAAAGAAGTCATAATTTGGCAGATTCTGAATCTTCATAGTCTCAAACAATTCTATTCCGTGAATTCTGCTATCATCTTTTCTATCAAATGTCACTGCTTTTTCTAACGCCTGCTTCAAATAATCTTCTGTCTGATCATATTTCTTCATAAAACAATAAGTCTCAGCAATAATCGTCAGCAAAACACAGTCATACTTATCGTAATAACATACTTTTGTTTCAGGTTGAATTCCATTGAACATATTTCTCAGCCACTGCACACAATCAATTGCCGTTTTGTAGTCTTTTCTTTGAAAAAACACATTTATATATCCAATCATAATGGAATCTAGATTATCTATACATTCCTTAAATGCTTTCCCCAAATATTTTTCTGATTCATCCGCGTCTTGCTTTATATCACCATACACCATGCCGATATATGCATTATGAATCCCACAAATATTGTACTGTTTTAATAGTTCCAAGGCTCTATCAACCTCACCCAGTTTTATATACGTTTTTGCAATTTCTTTATTTATGGTAACTTCATTGACAAACGCTTCCTTATTTTGTTCAAGCAATGAGCACGAACGATTCAGCAATTCAATTGCTCTCAGACAGTTCCCTTTATCCCACGAAGTTTCAATCTCCGCTAAATAGACTGAAGCACTTTTGTAAATGACTTCAAAATTGTAAGGATATTTCTTGACTGCTTTTTCTGCTTCCATAATTGCCTTTTCCCAATCATTCGCATTCTGATATTGTGTAATTCTATCCAAGATTGCCTGAATCTTTGCACTATTCAAATGAAATCCCAGAAGTACATCCACAGAAATTTCAAAAAAGTCTGCCAGTTCCATAATGATCTGTATATCTGGAATTGATAATTGTGTTTCCCATTTATGAACTGCTCCTTTTGTTACTCTAATTGCTTCTGCCAATTGTTCTTGTGTTAATGATTTCTTTTTGCGATAAAATTTTATATTCTCGCCTATGTTTGTATTCATGTGTATCCCTCGCTTTCTTATAGGCAAATTATAAGTGAAATCATCCTATCGCAAAACACACCAATAGTACGATTCGGATATAAATTTGTCTACTACTTGTATACCAAACTGAATCAAATCAGAATATCTTCTGCGAGTTCTAATGCATGATTTCTATACCACCCATTTTCATCTTCTTCTGCCTCGACAAATTCGATGTATTCGTTTAACACTGCTAACTTGATATCTTGTATATACTGTTCATACGATGGTTTCTGTTCTAATTTTTCATATACCCTTTTCACAAATAGTTCTTTTTGTTCTACATTCATATAAAAAGGAAACGTAGCTCTCGTCTCTGTTGCATGTGCTATAAATCTGGCTATATCCAATGAATACGGCATGATCCCGCCAAATCCCCAGTCTATGATCATCACCCTTTTATCCTTTTGGACTGCATTAAACTGTAGATAATCTCCATTTGATAATGTTCTGGGACACACTAATTGTCTGTCTAGAAACTTCTGATATGCCATTCTCAAAGTAGGACTATCTGCAACAAACATCGCTCTTTTTAGAATCCGCTTCCAGTATATTTCAAATCTTTCCTCGTTCTTCTTCACTGGAAACATCTGCTCATTTTCATGCCAAAAATGATTTTGAATCTGAGCCAAACTATCTGCCGCCCCAATTGCCATTTCATCTTCCATGTCTCGCAAATCTTTTCCATCAATACATTCTACCAAAATCCATATCTCGTCTTGCCAGCGATAGCTTCCATAATATTGGGGAACATTGAAATCTCCTTTACAAAGATAATTTTCATAATTGAAAACTTCTCTTTCTTCACTCTGCCTTAATATCTTTGCTCCACATACAGTATGAATCATATAGGTATCATAACAGCGAACATCGTCGATTCCTTCTCCCCATCGCTCACATACTTGGGATATGCTAATGATTTTATTCTGAATCAGATGAGCTGCTATCTTTGACACCTTTTCATTGTAGCATGGTTTATAAAATCTACCAAATTCCATTTTTCTCATCTCACTTAATTATTCTGCATTTCTCTTATATGCCCCTTGATTTCTTCTACCAGCTCACCCTTTGTGATATTCCACTCTTCTTTTAAGAGCACTAATTCTCTTTTACATGCTTCAATTGCTTTTTCCTTATTGCCCAAACTTCTATGCAAAAAGGAAATACATGCCAACATATCTGTATATCTTGGTTTTGGCGCAATTTCAAACGTTCTTTCATAAATTATGATAGCCTCTTCATATTTCTTATGAAACGCAAATCGGTTCGCCACTTCCATCAATATTTTCCAATTATCCTTGTAAATATCACAAAGTGCCCTATATTCTTCCTGTACGTTTTCAAATCCCATTTTTGCTTCTCTAATCCAAAGTTTATAGAATGGCGCCAACTCCAGATTTGATTCCTCTATAATCTTTTCCGCTTCTTCTAATCGATAATCGGCAATCAGGTTATCTGCCAAATATAATTTTGTTCGCTCATTTTGTGTGCTTTCATTTACTAATTTCTTTAATTTTTCAATAAGTTTGTAGTGACAACCAATATTCCAATCTGAAATATGTCCGTTAGAAGCATTGTTTAGTGTATTCAAATCAAACTTATTATCCGGTTTCAAAAGCAGTGCTTCATACGCATAGTGGATTGCCTTTTCATTCAATCTACAAGCATGAAAATGATACAAATCCCCTAAGACTGAATATGCTCTGTGATTATGCGGTGCTCTTTTTATTTCATTGATTAAAAACGCTTCACAATGTGCAAACAACTCATTCGTAAGTGTTTCTCCATTTTCGATCAAGTTCTCAATTCTTTCATACTCCAGATCAGCCGGGTATTCAAATAATTCATCAATTGTAACACCAAAGAATGACGCAATTGCCGGCAATTGATTAATGTCTGGCGATGTCGTATTGCTTTCCCACTTACTCACTGCCTGCGCTGTGATATGAAGCACCTCCGCTAATTCGCTTTGGGATAAAGATTTATTTATTCTTAATTGTTTAATTTTATTTCCAACACTCATATTGACCTCCATGAATTTTTTTATGATATATCATATCTTTATAATATACCGCATTCATTCAACCATCAATTGAGCATTAGTTGCGTTTTATCAACCATTGGTTTATATTTTTTCTTAACTCAAAAAGAAAAACCTTTCGAATCTTCATACTTACCATCCGTATAATTGTATTTCAAACTCTACAGTGCCATATTGACACCACGCTATAAAATAGATATAATATAGACAACAAAAGGGAAACCATCAGCGGCTTACCCAATAAAAATAGCTTAATTTTTAATCAAGCCGTTATTATTGCAGTAATGGCGGCTATTTTTTGTCCTTGAAAATCTGGTAACACAGACTTACAATGGCAATTATGAGTGTTCCAAACTCAGCCCAAGGTAAATGCAATCTACTATTCATGATCCATCCTCCTGCGATCCAAAAACTCTTTTTCTGATAATGCAACACTTGCCGCTTGCGTTGGCTCTTTTTACATACACATCGCCCTTCTAAATTAAAAAATAGGTAGTTATTTTGTTATCGAGATTAATAACAAGAATAATTTCACCGTGAATACTATTGAGGTTGTATGTAAGTATTATAAACTATTTTGTTTAGAAATTTAGAAAAAAGGCGCCACCGAAGCGACACCTTCACTCATACAAAAATGATATAAAACAAACTCATCCCATCATAGTATGAGCATAAAAATTCAGTTTGTTTCATCGTTTTTGTCAATGTTATTCTACTTAGTCAGCAGTTTTACTACTTTTTTTATCAACCAAAACAGACATCCAACAAGTATAACACAACCAAGATATGTAATCATTTTCTGTTTCGTCTGTCCTCCGACCAAGTAGTAAATAGCACCAAATATCAATGCGGTTATAAATACGATCAAATAACCTTTCAACAGATCCCCATTTATTTTTCTGTCCCTGCCACGAATGCGAGCAACAATATATACCGTAATCTCCCACAATCCTGCCAGCAGCGCAAACACAACCATATATACAGACAGTTGCATTAGAAATTCCATTTTACCCAAAATGTTCCGTGTGAGTAGGTATGCGATTGCGCCCGATGAAGCACATAAAACAAAGTCACGGATCATCATAAATCGTTTTTTATTCATAGTTCACCTTCTCAATGCTTGTTATTCTTATTAGTAAAGAAACCACTGAATGCAATCGCTACGCCTAAACTATAGATCCATATTAAAACATCAGGAATGAGTTGATTGGAAATCGCCAAAATTACAATAATCAATCCTGCGATTAGTTCGATTGCCAAGCCGATTTTACCTGTTGTACTTAATTTATTCATCTGCCGTCACCTCATATAAATGTTCAATGTATTCATCAGGGGCTATGGAGAATCGGTTGAAATAAGCAATACGCTCGACATCATACACGCTCGTATCTTCTGCGTGAAACGACACATAGAGGATATGAAATGTTTCAGGGTTATAGACGACCTTATCTATTTCCGCTATACCAACCTGCTCCAGACCATCGTGTTCGTTTATGTCACCCTTTTCATACATATCTGCAATTACAATTTCTGTATATCCTTCACTATAATAGGTTTCTCTTTCTATGAGTACATCAGAACACTGTCTTGCGTTTTCTATAAGTTCGTTAAACTGTTCTTCCGATACAGTAATATCAAGAAAGATTTCATAGCAGGTGTCCATATAGTTGTATAGCGTATAGGAATAAGCGTTTACGGTGTAGTCATCGATCTTTTGTGGTAAAAATGACGGCACAGTATGATATTTTTCCCATTCTCCATATTTTGCGGGCGAAGTTTCTTGTATCGTGCCTATTCCAAGTTCAGAACAGCCTGTAAACAAAACAAGCATACATACGAAAGCACCGATCCACCGTATCAGCATTTTAAGATTCTTTTTCACAATTTTTGCCCTCTTTTCTTTTTTTGTGCCGAGTCCACAGATATACGATTCCACTCTTACTGCCGAAAGCAAATACATACAACACGATGTATATACCAAATTCAAGCCACAGGTTCTCGGATTTGATCACATTCTCCATCAAATAATCTGTGATAGAGAACACTATAGTATATAAAACAATGTCAACAATGATGCCAATGATTTTCTTCGCATTTATTTTTTTCATAGGCTTTTACAGTCAGTCCAAAACAACCGACTTTTTCCTTTCCTTTTTATTCTCCGGCCATTCTTGGATGCGGATCACAAAATCAAGATTGATCGCCTCAATTTGACCGTTGTTTTCCATTATATTTTCTCCTTTTTCCTGATTATCATTGCCGTTTCATCTGCCGCAAAAATAACAATACGGCAGCGACGAGGGACACAGTAGCATACCCAAGCACCCACCATAAATGAGGGAACATGTCAGCAAAATTTCCTGCAAGCACGGCACGTTCCAATTCTACGGCGTGAACAAAGGGCAGCAGATTTGAGATTTTTTGAAAAGCTCCGCCCACAAGCTCAAGGTCAAACCAGATACCCGAAAGCCAGGCTGACAAATTCGTAAGCAAAGCACCGCATATTCCACCGACCTGCTTATCAGTAAATACACTTCCGCAAAGAAGTCCCAGCGCAATAAACAGTATGGAAACGGGAATAATGAAACCTATGGCATACAAAATATTTACCGTAAATTCAAGCCCGAGAATAATTGCTGCAATATAGCAGACCACACATTGCATAACGGCAATAGGTATAATGGGGAGTGTATATCCAATAATGAAATCAAACGGCGTCAAGGGAGTTGTGTATAACCGCTGAAGAAGCGAGCTGCTTCTGTCCTTTGCAATAATCGTTGCGGAAAACAGTGTCATAAAGGAAATCCCAAATACCGTGATACCGGGGGTAAGATGCTGTATTTCAAAAAGATTTACGGGAACATTCGCTTGTATTGCAGTAAGCAAAAAAATCAACACAAGAGGAAATCCCAAACCAAAAACTAAATTCAGAGGGTCTCGCAATATTTCTTTTGTATTTCTGTTAGCAAACGTCAGTATTTTCATTGTGCTCCCCCTTAACAATACGAACAAAGGCTTGTTCAAAATCTTCTGTGCCTGCCTTTTCTTTTATTTTATCGGCAGTGTCGCAAATCAACAGGTTGCCGTCTTTCATGATGGCAATTCGGTCTGAAAGTGCCTCGGCTTCTTCCATATAATGTGTGGTAAGAATGATTGTGACTTTTCCTTTTAATGAACGGATAATATCCCACAGGTCGCTACGGGCGAGAACATCAAGGCCAAGTGTCGGTTCGTCAAGAAAAAGAATTTGCGGCTCGCTTATTAATGCCATAGCAATACTTAATCTTCGTTGCCAGCCGCCTGAAAGCTTTCCTGCTTTTTTATTTATGACGGTTTCAAGTCCGAGCAGCTCTGTTACTTCTTCGATTTTTGCATTGCGCTTTTCTTTTGCAAATCTGTGAACACCGCAAATCAGTTCAAGGTTTTCAAGAACGGAAAGTCCAGGAGCAACGGCGGTCTCTTGCGGTGAAACCGCAATCATTTCTTTTACATCGGCGGTGTTTTTACAAATACTTTTTCCGTTTAAAAATGCGTCACCGCTTGTAGGCTCAGTAAGGCACGAAAGCATCTTGATTGTTGTTGATTTGCCTGCGCCGTTTACGCCTAAAAGTGCAAACATTTCGCCCTCGTTAACAATTAAGTTAAGGTTATTTACAGCGATTTTGTCCTTGTATTTTTTGGTAAGATTATTGGTTTTAATAGCAAGCATTTTTATCTCCTTAACCACCAAAATGAAATTTGTTTAAGCCCTTTAAATTTGCAAGAGCCATACCTTTTTCGTCACCAACAGCAAGCAGTTTGTCGCCCGGCTTGATTTTATATACCTCGCGAGCGTGCTTTGGAATAACCACCTGACCACGCTCGCCAACCTTAACAATTCCAAAAACATATTTGTCTGAAACAGGGCTTTCGTTTTCTGCCTTGCCATCTTCGAGCGAAACGGTCGCAAGTGCATCAAGCGATATGGAATACATCATTGATATCTCGACACAGTGTTCAATATCAGGAAGCGACTCGCCGTTTTCCCATTTTGCGATGGTCTGGCGGGAAACACCGAGCTTCTCTGCAAACTGCTCTTGAGTTAGTTTGTGTTTATCTCTTAAATATTTAAGATTCTGCGAAATCATATTATTCATATTTTTTCATTCCTTTCGTTCCAAATTTTATCATTACACGCTGTTATCCACAACCAACCTATCTTAACACTTTGTGTTAAAATTCGTGGCATAAAAACACCTGTCAGTGCTATGAAAAAAAGGCATTACCGACTTCAAAAAGTCAGTAATGCCTTTAAAAATCTTTAAAACCCAAACAAATATCAGGCTTATATGAATTCTATATTATTCCCATTCGATTGTAGCGATTGGCTTTGGACTCATATCGTAGCATACACGGCATACGCCATCTACTTCGCTTAAGATACGATCTGTGATTTTCTTAAGTACTGCCCAGTCGATTTCTGGAACTGTACAAGCCATAGCATCTACTGTATTTACAGCACGGATGATTACTGGCCAGTAATCAAGACGTTTTCCATCTTTTACACCTGTTGATGTGAAATCAGGTACTACTGTAAAGAATTGCCATACTTTATCTGTTAAACCAGCAATATCAAATTCTTCTCTTAAGATAGCATCTGCTTCTCTAAGTGCGTGTAAACGATCTCTTGTGATAGCACCTAAACATCTTACACCAAGTCCTGGACCTGGGAATGGCTGGCGATCAACCATAGATGCTGGTAAACCAAGTGCTCTACCAACTACACGAACTTCGTCTTTGAATAATAATTTAACTGGTTCTACTAAACCTTCGAATTTGAAATCTTCAGGAAGTCCACCAACGTTGTGATGAGCTTTTACTCCATCGCTTTCAAGAATGTCTGGGTAGATTGTTCCCTGTGCTAAGAATGAGATACCTTCTAATTTAGCTGATTCTTCTTCAAATACACGAACAAATTCTTCTCCGATGATTTTACGTTTCTTTTCTGGTTCTGCAACGCCTGCTAATTTGTCAAGGAAACGATCTGTTGCATCGATATAAACTAAGTTAGCATCTAATTGATTCTGGAATACTTCGATAACTTGTTCACTTTCACCTTTACGCATTAAGCCGTGGTTAACATGTACGCAAACTAATTGTTTGCCAATTGCTTTGATTAAAAGAGCTGCTACTACAGAGCTGTCTACACCGCCTGAAAGAGCTAATAATACTTTTTTATCTCCAACTTGCTCTCTCACTGCTGCAACTTGTTCTGCAATAAAAGCTTCTGCAAGTTCAGGTGTTGTGATACGTTCCATTGTATCTGGTCTTTTGTTTGAATCCATGATATCTCCTCCTGTTATCATTCGTTTACTTTCATAATTTTTATAGAATTAGTAAGATGTATTATAATCAATGACTTTTTAGAAATCAATTATTTTTTCTCTATTTTTGAATGTATTTTTCCTTTAATGATTCTAAAGCATCTGTATACACTTTATTTTGTTTTTGTTGTAATAAATGTTGTCTGATCTGACCGCTTACTTCCGCAAAACTTGCTGTCTCAGCTTCATTTTTAGCTTCTACTTTGATTAAGTGTGCACCAAACTGTGTCATTACAGGTCCAACGATTTGTCCCACTTCTGCTTCGAATGCTGCTTTTTCAAATTCTGGAACCATCTGTCCTTTTCCAAATGCACCTAAATCTCCGCCTCTTTGTCCTGATGGACATGTAGAAAATTCTTTTGCTGCATCTTCAAATGTCTTTTCGCCAGCATTGATCATTGCAAGAATCTCTGCACATTTTTCTTCTGAATCTACTAAAATGTGTTTTGCACTTACTGTTGCACCTTTCTGGAACTGACTTTGATTTGCATCATAAAATCTCTGACAATCTTCTTCAGAAACTTCAATTCCACTTAACACTTCACGCATTGCAAATTGAGCTAAAATTTCTCTTCTTGCGTTTTTCATTACTTTTTGGAATTCTTCTGATTCTTCTAATTTGTCTTCTTCACCTTTTTTGGCAAATAAATATAATGAGATCAATTGTTCTAAGAACTGTTCTCTGAATGCAGGTTGTGATGCATATGCCTGTTGTTCTCTTGGAACACCCTGTAAATATACGTCTAAATCAGCTTTTGTGATTTGTTCGCCTGCAACTACTGCTAAAATTTCACTCATGTTTTCTTATCTCCTTGTACTTCTCTATTTACAACATACTATAATACTATATTCTGCTGCTGTGTTGCAACACAAAATTCTTATACACCAATCTTTGGGCAAATATCCTGCAGGCAGCATTTATCACAATATGGGTTCGTGCGCGCTGTGCAGACCGCTCTTCCATGATAAACCAGTCTGTGACAAAAATCGCTTCCCTCTTCCGGAGGAATGATCTTCCATAGCTCCATCTCTACTTTTTTCGGTTCTTTGATTCCATCTACCAGCCCCATACGATTTGTCAAACGAATACAATGGGTATCTGTTACAATCGCCGGTTCTCCAAACACATCTCCCATGATCAAGTTCGCGCTCTTTCTTCCAACTCCCGGCAAAGCAAGCAGCTCATTAAATGTTTTCGGAATCTGACAGTCATATTTATCCCTTAATATCTTCATACATGCACTGATATCTCTGGCTTTACTCTTACCTAATCCACAAGGACGGACAATTTCTTCGATGTTTTCCACATCTGCATCTGCCAAAGCACGCACATCTGGATATTTTTCATATAATTTTTCCACAACAACATTGACGCGTTCATCCGTACACTGCGCTGCAAGTCTTACACTTACCAACAATTTCCACGCTTCATCGTAGTCCAGAGTACATCCTGCATCCGGATACTCTTCGCGGAGACGTTCGATAATCTCTATTGCCAATTCCTGTTTTTCACTCTTTTTCATAGCTTCTCCTTCATATTGAAAAACTTATTTTTTCTTCCTAAATATTGAACCAAATAATACGCTGCCGTACTTGCAATGATCCCTACTACGATCCCGCCAAGTACATCTGTCGGAAAATGTACGCCAACATATAGTCTCGAAAAGCCGATCATCGCTGCCAGGATCAAGGCCGGAATCGACACTTTCTTTGGCATCATACGATAAAGCACCAATGCCCCAGAAAATGACACGCTCGTATGCCCAGATGGAAATGAATAGCTTGATAATTGTCTGATCAAAGTCACAAGTTCCTCACTTTGCATATAAGGACGCGGTCTTCCAAATAAATCTTTCAAGATTATATTTGTCATCACATGATTGATCAGCAATGCGATAAGCAGCGTCACACCCGTTGTTCTCGTTTTCTTAAAGCAGAGCAAAATAGCTCCGAGCAATATCCAGAAAACTCCTTTATCTGCCAGAGACGTGATAAAAATCCAAAATCCATCCATAACTCCCCGCAGATTTTCCTGTATCCATAATAAAATTGAAATTTCAAAATTAGTCATACGTTTCTATCCACCCTTTTCTGCCTCTTCCTTGAAAGAAGCCACTATTTAATTTATTTTCACCTTTGCATTCTGATACCATAAATTGAATCTTAAATTTGTAATGATTCCACTCTAAAATCGTAAATGGATGCTCTTCCGTCACCAATATTTTTTGACAGCCCTTTTCGAATTCTGGATAAGTTCCAAAAAATCCTCTTGCCTTCAATTCATCCACCGCTGCTTTTCGTTTTTCCTCTATCTGCTTCTGTATTTCTGCCTCGTATTCTCGCTCTGGATATCCGAAAGAAGCCTTCTTTACCTTTTCATAAATCAACTGATATAATGCTTCTCGTTTTGGATTTAAAAGCTGGTTTGCTAAAACCTTCCAAAGCTTCGGACAGCGGCGATACAGGCGAATCCAGTTTGCATAAGCCGTATCTCCCGCCTCTTTTGCAAAAAATTCCATAGCTGCAATTCCCTCTTCTGTCTCAGGATAAGACTCCTCAAGCGAATCGTGAATTGGAGACCAATACCGAAACGGCGCAAACTCTGCCAAGTGAAGGAGTCTTAGTTCTTCTTCATTGCAAAAAGCATCTCCAAGAAATGTGTATTTATCATGGATCGTTCCGATCATATACATTAATTGACGCCATTGTTCCTGACCTTTTACCCAGAAATGTCCAATCTGATGATACTGATAACATTTTACACATTCTTCTATCGTCTCAAAATACAAAGTAAATGCATTCTCTTCGCCCTGTCTGACTGCAAGCACGTATCCCGATTCATCCTTCGCAATCTGTGCCTCCTGAAAAAGCTCCGTATCAGCAATATACGTTCCGATCATACGACAGTTTCTCAAAATCAAGTAATCTTCCACTGCATCATTCATCATATACGGCACATAATAGTCGATACACCCCTGCCTTTCAAACGGACCGCACAGTTCGAATACCTGGCAGTCAAATACCTCCAGCAAATGTTCCAACGCCTGTATCATATCTGCTTTCTCACAATCTGATATTCATCTCCAAACTGATAATATGGACAGCTTTTAAACTCTCCTTTGATGAAACGATACATCTCGTCCTCATCCAGATTCTTTGTGCAGACATAATATTCATATTCTTCGTCATATTCATAATTCATACATGTTTCGCAATTTGTCATAAACAAACCTCTCTCATTTTCTATATTTTTTTAACCCAGATACGTGCTTCGTATGGCTTGAGGATTTTGTCAGCCTCCCCTTTACTTCCATAAACCAACTCATACCCACCTTTTGAAATATAAGCCTTCTGCTTATTTTTTCCAAGATTACAGTCCACGATAAATGTCTGTCCCTTCCATCTTCGTCGGTATGTAAATCTGTCCTTTTTCTGATCGAGAACTTCAAAACTACCATATATAAGTGCCTTGTTTTGCTTTCGAAGCGCGATGAGCTTTTTATACACTTCTGTAATCTCTGGCTTGATATCCTGCTTTAATCCGACATGACATGGGTTCACACTTTCATTCCATGGCAAAAGTACACGGGCATGTTCTCTTGTTCCTGCAAGAATTGTCTTGAAGGCCTCTTCTTCTCCCTTTTTCTCCGAAAACTCTTTATAGTACCCCTTTGCCTCTACATCCGTGATCTGATCCATGGATGTAAATTCATAATTCGCCAGTCCCATCTCATCGCCCTGGAAGATAAATGGAGTGCCTTTCATCGTAAGCTGCATCACTGCAAGCAATTTTTCAATTGCCGTATGATATTGTGTATCATTTGTAATCTTACTTACCATTCTTGGATTGTCATGATTATTATAAAATACCGACATCCAGCAATTATTTCCATAATTGGTCATCCAGTCGATCATATAATCTCTATAATAATTCAGATCATATTCGTAATCATCAAAACGCACATGCCCCGGTGTCTCTAAATGGTCAAACGAAAATACCATATCCAGCTCTTTTCGTTCTTCTCCGGTAATAAGCTGAGACATCTTCATACCAACTCCCGGTGTCTCCCCAACAGAAAACGCTTCATGTGGGTCAAATGCTTTTTCTCTGATTTCTTTTAAGAATTGATGAAGCTTTGGTCCATAATAATAATGCTCGATTCCAGGATATCCCATCATAGCGCCGATCGTCTCATCTCCATCCGGAAGTCCTTCTTCTTTGGAAATATAATTGATCACATCCATGCGGAATCCATCCACACCCTTATCCAGCCACCAGTTGATCATGTCGATGATATCATTTCGCATCTCCCCATTTTCCCAGTTCAGATCCATCTGTTTCTTTGAAAATAAATGAAGTGCCCATTCATCCAGATCTTCATAATAGTTCCATGCAGGTCCTGCAAAAAAAGAAGTCCAGTTATTTGGTTCTTTCTTATCGCCTGCATCCTTTTTGAACATATAATAATCATGATATTTACTTTCCGGATCTTCCAGTGCTTTTTGGAACCATTCATGTTCATCTGAAGTATGATTGATCACCAGATCCATGATCAGACGAATCCCTCTCTCATGCGCCTTTTCTAATAATTCCTCAAAATCTTCCATTGTTCCAAACTCTGTCATGATCTTGCGATAATCACGAATGTCGTAGCCATTGTCATCATTTGGAGAATCGTAAATCGGTGAAAGCCAGAGGGCAGTTATCCCAAGTTCCTGCAAATAGTCCAATTTTTCAATAATCCCTCGCAGATCACCGATTCCATCCTGATCCGCATCATAAAAGCTGCGAGGATAAATCTGATAAAATACTGCTTCTTTCCACCATTTTTCCGTAATTCGTCCTTTTCCCTCTGCAGGAGTGTCTTTTTCTATATTAACCAAATGGAGCAATGTATCAAAAAATCCTTCTCCCAATTTACTTTTCGTCAGTGCTGCGACTGTACTCAGTTTTAGATTGGAAATCATTGGGCTTTGTATGATCTTTTCTGAAAGACCTAATTGTAATAAAACTTTATAGATCGCATCGTGCCCGATCGGCGATGCGTAAAGCTCTCCTATCTTACTTTCCATTGTCAATTGTCTGCTATTTTCACTCATAAAAAAAATCCCTCCTGTCCGCTTCATTTTATCATAATTCTGCGAAACTTAACAGATATACAAACGAATCAAATCGTGGTATACTAATAAAAATGTCTTATAATGGATGGGGTATAAAAGGAGGACAATTATGGAATATATTACTCTTGGAAAAACAGGCCTGAAGATTTCTCGTCTCGGTTTCGGCGGGATTCCTATTCAAAGAGTGGATGCAGCCACTACAAAAGAATTGGTACAGGCAATGCTCGAAAAAGGGATTAATTATATCGATACAGCTCGTGGCTATACAGTAAGCGAAAATTTTCTTGGCGAAGCTCTGGAAGGCTGCCGCGACAAATTTATTCTTGCGACAAAAAGTATGGCCCGCACAAAAGAAGCAATGGCGGCTGATATTGAAACCAGCTTAAAAAATTTAAGAACAGATTATATTGATATTTATCAGGTACATAATCCTAACGTAGAACAGCTTCAGCAGGTGATCAGCGAAGGCGGCGCTTTAGAAGCCCTTTTGGAAGCGAAAGAGGCTGGTAAGATCGGACACATCGGGCTGACTGGTCATACAATGGAATTATTTGAAAAAGCAGTTGAACTGGATTGGGTAGAGACATTCATGTTCCCATACAATCTTGTTGAGACACAAGGTGAAGCACTCATTCACAAATGTGCTGAAAAGAATATCGGTTTTGTTGTTATGAAACCACTTGCAGGCGGTGCGATCGAGGATGCGAACCTTGCACTTCGTTTTATCTGTGCAAACCCAGATGTTTCCGTTGTGATTCCTGGTATGTACGATGTGAAAGAAATTGATATGAATCTTCAGGCAGTGGAAGATACTTCTCCACTTTCTGAGACAGAATTGGCTAAGACAGAAGAAATCCGCAGTCAGCTTGGAAGCAATTTCTGCCGTCGCTGTAATTATTGCCAGCCATGTACGGTAGGGCTGAATATTTCCAGTGTATTTTTATTCCAGGGATATCTGGACCGATATGGTCTTGGTGATTGGGCAACAGATCGCTACCTTGCAATGCCTGTAAAAGCCAGCGACTGTATTGAATGCGGTGCATGTGAACCAAGATGTCCTTATAATTTGCCAATTCGCGAAATGTTAAAAGACGCAGCAAAAAAATTTGGATGTTAGAGAGGTATGACTATGGCAACACATATTAACGAATCAGCAGAAAATTATTTAGAGACCATTTTAGTATTAAGCGGAAAACTTCCTGTTGTACGTTCTGTAGATATCGCTAACGAATTAGGTTTCAAAAAATCCAGTGTCAGCGTAGCTATGAAAAATCTTCGAGAAAAAGAACATATCACAGTAACAGATGCAGGTTTTATCTATCTCACCGAATCCGGCCGTGAGATCGCAGAGATGATCCGTGAACGTCATCAGCTTCTGTCTTTGTGGCTCACAAAGCTTGGTGTACCAGAAGATATTGCTTCTGAAGATGCCTGCAAACTGGAACATGTCCTTAGCGTTGAAAGTTTCGAAGCGATCAAAAGACATGTAAATGCAATTTAAAAACTATTTAAAAAAGTTCGTAAGAAAAACGCTTCTTACGAACTTTTATTATTATTGCATATCTGAATGGCAACTACATTTGCCACTACAATTCTTTGAACAGCCGTAGCATCCTCCACCATTCTTATGGTTTTTCCACATAGAACGGATCACCGATGCTACCACAACTCCCAGTACAGCAAGAACGATAATATCACCCATCTATGAAAACCTCCTGACAATTATTTTTGTGCCTTATATCCTTTGCGGAAAATCAAGTAAAGAAGACCCACAAATGCGATTACAGCAACTACTGTGAAGATACTAAATGCAGCTTCACCAGTAACAAGACCAGCAAATTGATATACGATCATAGAAATCACATAAGCAAATCCACACATATATGCGATTGTACCGATTGTCCATTTTGCATTGTTCATCTCACGTCTGATTGCTCCCATTGCAGCAAAGCATGGTGCACAGAGTAAGTTGAAGATCATGAAGCTGTAAGCACGAACAGGACCAAAATCAGCAGCGATCATACCCCAGATTTCATCTCCGGCTTCACTTAATTCACCAGCAAAATTGTATAATGTACCAAATGTCATAACTACTTCTTCTTTTGCGATCAAACCTGTAATTGTAGCAACGGTTGCTTTCCATGCCATGTCTCCGGCCCATCCTAATGGATAGAAGATCCATGCAAATAATTTACCAACAGAAGCCAGGAATGATAAGTTACTGTCTTCTACTGCTACAAATGCTCCATCTACATATCCGTATGTCTGTAAGAACCAAAGTACAATCGAGCTAAGTAATACGATTGTAGTTGCTCTCTTTACGAAATCCCATCCACGATCTAATGTCGAACGTAATACGTTACGTGGTGAAGGTAAGTGATATGCTGGAAGTTCCATAACAAATGGAGCTGGTTTTCCTGCAAATGTTTTGAATTTCTTTAAAATCACACCAGAAATCACTACAGCAGCAACTCCGATAAAGAATGCTGATGTTGCAACTAATGGAGAATTTCCAAATACGGCTCCTGCAAATAAACCAATGATAGGCATCTTTGCACCACAAGGAATGAATCCTGTTGTCATAACTGTGATCTTACGGTCGTTTTCCTGTTCGATCGTACGGCTTGCAAGAATACCTGGAACACCACATCCTGTTGCTACAAGCATTGGAATGATTGATTTACCAGATAAACCAAATTTACGAAGAACACGGTCCATAATAAATGCAACTCTTGACATGTATCCTACATCTTCCAAAATAGAAAGTAAGAATGAAAGTACTAAAATCTGTGGTACGAAACCAAGAACTGCACCAACACCAGCAACAATACCATCCATGATCAAACCATAGAGCCATCCGCTTACTCCTAGAGTCGATAAGATACTATCAAAAAGATTTGGAATCCATTCACCAAATAAAACATCATTTGCCCAATCTGTTCCCATTGTACCAATTGAGAATGAAAAACTTCCCATAGCAATTGCATACATTAAAAACATAACTCCTGCAAAGATCGGTAATGCAAGAATACGGTTTGTAACGATTCTGTCAATCTTATCCGACAGGCTTAACGCATGTTTGTCTGCTTTCTTCTTTACTGCTTCTTTTACAACATTTCCAATATATGTATATCGTTGATCCGCAATAATCGATTCAGCATCGTCATCCATTTCTTTCTCACAATCAACAATATGCTGTTCCAAATGAGCAAGTGTTGCTGCGTCTAATTGTAATTCTTTCTGTACGACTTCATCACGCTCAAATAACTTAATCGCATACCAACGTAAATAAGTCGCATTCACCTTATTTTCAATTGTCTCTTCGATATGAGCCAGCGCATGTTCAACGCTTCCGTTAAATACATGTGGCATCTCACCGTGTACATGGTTTTTCGCTAATTTCACTGCCTTCTCAGCGGCTTCCATTCCGCCTTCGCCTTTCAGCGCACTGATTTCTACACATTCACATCTTAATGCTTTGCTCAATTTTGCTAAATCAATGCTGTCTCCATTCTTTCGAACCAAGTCGATCATATTTACAGCAACCACTACTGGATAACCAAGTTCGATCAACTGTGTTGTCAAATATAAGTTTCTCTCAATATTTGTACCATCTACAATATTCAAGATCGCATCCGGATGTTCATTTACTAAATATGTACGAGTTACCACTTCTTCTGGTGAATATGGCGATAAAGAATAAATACCAGGTAAGTCCTGAATCGTTACGTCAGAGTGTGATTTCAGACCTCCTTCTTTCTTTTCCACAGTAACACCTGGCCAGTTTCCAACATACTGATTTGATCCGGTCAGTGCATTGAACAATGTTGTTTTTCCACTATTTGGATTCCCTGCCAAAGCAATTTTTACATTCATAATAGTTTCCCTTTCTCTATTTACTTCATTATTTCACTTCAATCATAGCTGCATCTGCTCTACGTAATGTCAGTTCATATCCTCTAAGGTTTAATTCCATCGGGTCTCCTAATGGTGCAACTTTACGAACATAAATCTCAACACCTTTTGTAATGCCCATATCCATGATACGGCGTCTAACAGGGCCGTCTCCATGTAATTTCACAACAACTGCTGTTTCTTTCACTTGTACGTCTTTCAGAGTCTTCATTACAATTCTCCCTTTCATTGTCTTATCTCATTCCGGTTAGAATCAACTAACCTTTAGCCGTTAATATATCCTTGGCAGTGGTCTGCCAAGGAATAAAATCAAAATTAGTTCTGACTAACTTCTTTTAGAAGTCTAGCACTTCTATATCCGATTGTCAAGTATTGGACAGTATATTTTACATTTTTTTCCAAATATTTTAAAATCCAAAATATGCATCGATCCCATTTGCAATTCCCTGTACCATATTATTCTGCATAGTTGGATCCTGCATAAGCTGATCTTCTTCTGGATTACTCATAAAACCAAGTTCAATGATCGTCACTGGAACTTCACTCCAGTTGATTCCGGTCATCGTATCGCTGTATTTTACGCCTCGATTGATAAATCCTGTTGCTGCACAATATTCGTCGATCACACATTTACTTAAACTATAACTTGCAGATGCCTGATGGCTTACATATTGGTTAGCTGAAGATGGACAGAGTGTCTCTGCTCCTTTTACCGAACTTGCTGCTCCATTTGCATGGATACGCACTGCAATATCTGCTCCAACGGAAGAGGCATACTGTGCTCGTTCCATATTGCTGATATTTACATCATGAGTCGATCTTGTCATATATACGGTATACCCGCGATTTTCTAATTCTGTTTTTAATTGTAATCCAATATCCAGATTTAGGATATACTCTGCAACTCCAGTCGATACACCAGTTGCTCCGCTGGTCACACGGGCTTTCATTTCCGAAGACCCTGGTCCATTTGGTTCTTTGGTACTATCTCCGCTGCGCTGATGTCCCGGATCGATCACCACAACCGCACTATTCGCATTGCGATGCTGACCTGGAATCACTTCTACTTTGTTACTGCTTGTTGTCGTCTGCTTTGTTTCTTCCTGTACTTTAGATGGATCTGCAAGGAAATCTGTGTTCACATACCCGATCTCTTCACCATATTTCACAAGCGCCCAGCCATTTTCCACCTCATATTGTGTTACTTCTGTTCCTTTTGCAAGCACCTTGATCACTTCGCATGAGGTATTTGGTTCTTTACGGAAATTCACATCCGCAGTTGTCTTCATCGCAACGGCATTTGCCTCATCCAAAACCGCTTCCTGTGACTCTTCTTCCTCTTCTGAAGTATCCTCTTCTGTATTTATTTCAATATCCTCTTTTTGTTCTGAAATTTCCGTATCTTCTATATTAGTAGAAACTTCTTGTTTCTCATCCTGTTTTTCTTTGCTGCATGCTGTAAATACCATCAGCATCATCACAAAAAACACTACCAAAGACACTGTTCTTTTTATCTTCTTATATTTCATCTCATCTTCCTCTCAATTATTTCAATGCCATCTCCCATGCATCTTCTTTAAAACCGACTAAAATTGTATCTCCATTCACTATAATTGGTCGTTTTACCAACATTCCGTCTGTAGCAAGGAGCTGATATTGCTCTTCCTCTGTCATCGTCGGGATTCTCTCTTTCAGATTCATCTCCTTATATAACATTCCACTTGTGTTAAAAAACTTTTTCAGTGGAAGTCCGCTTCTCTTATGCCATTCTTTTAATTCTTCTGCTGTCGGATTTTCTTCTTTGATATGGCGGTCTGTATATACAATCCCATTGCCATCCAGCCATTTTTTTGCTTTTTTACATGTTGTGCATTTTGGATATTCGATAAATAACATTTGCTCATCCTCCTTTTTTTCGTGTATCCATTATAATATATCTCAAAAAGAAAATACATCTATTTCTTTACAATCTGATTTTCATTTCTTATAATGTTAACTATGATACGAACGGAGGTAAATGATATGGAAAACCAAAAACAACGCGTATACGATGCTTTAAACAAAATGGGTATTAAATATGAAGTAGTAGAACATGAACCAGTACACACAATGGAAGATATGGATCGCCTCGGACTTCCTGCAAAAGGAACTCTTTGCAAGAACTTATTCCTTCGTGATTCCAAAGGCAAACGTCATTTCCTTATAACAGCCGATGAAAAATCAAAAGTAGATTTAAAATCTCTTGCACGTCAGCTTGGAACAAGCAGTCTTAGTTTTGCTTCTGAAGAACGTTTGGAAAAATATTTAAAATTAAAACAAGGAAGCGTTACACCATTTGGTCTTATGAACGATGAAGACCATGCAGTGGAATTCTTCATTGACCGCAGTTTATCAAAATGCAAGAGTCTCGGAATTCATCCATGTGACAATACAGCAACTGTCTTTTTATCATTCAAAGACTTGGACAAATTCCTCTGGAATCTTGACATCGATGTAACACAGATCAGATTTTAAACACTTAGAGCCGAAACACTCCTGTTTCGGCTCATTTTATATGTAATCCATTTAGATATTAGAACAATGTTCCAGGAAATATGCTTCTGCTTGTGCATTCCACAATCCCCCGTGTGTTTCCACTAACACTTTCAGATTTTTCTGGAACTCATCTGCTTCCTCGAAATGTTCCACATCCGTAATTGGAAAATGTTTCTGCGAATACACGATCTTTTTCCCGCCCGGAAGTTCCGGCAATTTTAAAATTGATTCGCAAACATCATTCAGTCCCATAATATGTGTTGCTATTTTGGCCAGATTGACTGTTTTCTGTTCAATGCATGCAATCGCATCTTTCATGTCCTGCGTATTGCTTCCACTTGTTCCAACAAAGTGTGTGGCATTGTAATGCAGATTATAGAAATTCATGCGCGCTGAAAATGCAGAATCCGCAGGCCCTGCAAAGAAATTCAGACATCCGTCACCTGCCAGAAGTGCTTCTGCTTTTGTAACCATATCCTCCTGTGCCACCATCAGGAAGATATCATCGAATCCTTTCTTCGATGGCGTCAGTGCTTTCAATTCTTCTACAAAATCACTTCCTTTTGGAGTCAGCACATAACGCAGCTCCACTCCATGCTCTTTTGCATCTTCCACTGTATATAATTTTTTACTTCGTTCCAGTTTTTCCGGTGTACTTCCAGTTACGACCAGTACAGCCGGACGTTTTTCTCCATGTATTGCATAGTCAATGGCAAGCGAACCCATTGGTCCCGTTCCGCCCAAAATCGCCATGGCTCCGCCTACTTTAATTCCCATCACATGATCGTAATCATTTCTGTCACGCAAATGGAAATTCGCCTTAAAACCAGCAATCACACACGACAGCGGCTCTACCAGTGCTCCTTCAAAGAAGCTGTCTCCCTGGTAAGGAAGCAGACAGCCCTTTTCAATTGCTTCATTCATGATAATGACTTTTGTAGCTTCTCCTCCTACATACGGAAACGAATAGCCCAGTGAAAACGTATCTGCACGACCTAGATTTGGCTGTGCTACAAATTTGTCTCCTGGTTTATAGAGATGCTGCCATTTCGCTCCGACCGCCTCTATCACACCGCAGAACTCATGCCCCATGATTACTGGATTGTCTGCCAGATCATTCGGCAGCTTTTTGTGCTTTGCACCTTGATTTGACACCTTAAATGTCGACATACACAAGCTGTCAGTCACAATTCTTGCCAGAATCTCATCTTCTCCCATTTGCGGAAGATCAAATTCTTCCAGACGCAAATCTCTGACACCATAAATTCGAACTGCTTTTGTTTTCAATTCTTTCCCTCCTAACGACCGGTATTTTCTTACCTATATCATATCAGAGAGTTTATGCAGTCGTCTACGATATCTTTTTCAATGGTCTGGCTGCTCTTCATTCATCTACAAACCGTGATAATTCATCTGTTTCTAATACTAAAATTTCTTCAACCTGCACGTGAAAAATGGACGCAAGTACGACAAGGTTATCTACCGCTGGAATTGTTGCACCCTGCTGCCATTTATAAATCGCCTGAGGAGTTGCGAACCCGAATATGTCCTGCAACTCCTTAACCGACAAGCCTGCCTGTTTTCTTAGCTTCACTATATTTTGTCCCGTTTTTACCATATCAATGGTAGGGATATGCGCCATTTTCTTTCCCTCCTTTTAATTCAAAAAACCGCTTATCCCATAAAAGATAAGCGGTTTATAAACTCTACGAAAATTAGTCTAATAATGATACGGTGCATCTTTGCACCTTATCTACCTGATACAAATTCCTCGTTTTCTTCTTACCTTATATGAGCACATAAAGCGGAAGCACTGCCCGTTATTCATAAGCATTGCTTTTTCAAAACATTTTTCATTTAAATAATTCGCGTTATAAATTGTCATAATGTTTCTCTCCTTTCCAGGCTTCGTGCCCATTTTTTGTCTCTTTTTGTACAATACCACAAAAATTACCATTTGTCATTATACTTGTGTTATAAATCTATCCAATATTCATCACGATCCGGCTTCCATCTTTGCCTTTTTTTATCTCCAGTTTGGCAGGAATATTGTCCTGTAACACCTGCACATGCGAGATAATGCCAACCATTCCGTTCGCTTTTTGAATGCTTGTAAGCACCTCCAGCGCGTCTTCGATTGAATTTTGATCCAGAGACCCAAATCCTTCATCCACAAACATTGCATCCAGATGTGTTCCGCTTTTCTGTGCCACAGTTGACATCCCAATCGACAATGCCAGCGAAACCAGAAATTTTTCGCCTCCCGAAAGTGTCTTTACACTTCGCCCTTCGTCTCCTTCACGGCTGTAACTGTCAAACACCTTCAGTTCCAGTCCCTTTTTATTTGAGCCCTGTCCCTTTTCATCGGAACGGAACAAGCGGTATCTTCCCCCGTGTACTTTCTCCAGCATCTGATTTGCCGCAGCAATCACTGACGAAAACATCACTCCCAGCACATAGCGCTGTAAACCAATTCCCGTATCTCCGCGCAGATTTTTCGCAAGGGCAAAATCCGATTCCGTCTGTTTCCATGAAGCATTGTATTTATCCGCTATTTTCTGCAATTGCTTTTGCTTTTCTATTTTCTGTCTGAATGACACTTCTGATTTCGCATAAGCTGAAACAGCATTTTCCTTCGCTTCCTCTACTTCCTGAAGCAATGCTTCTATCCGTTGCAAGTCTGGTTCTTGTATGCCTTCCAGTATCTTCTGATATTTCTGAATTTCTGTGTAAATATGTTTTTTCTCAGCCTGGAATGACGAATACGCATCCCTGATTCTTTGCATCTCCTGCAAAGATAAGATTGCATTTTTCACTTCTTCCACAGATGCAAACGCTGCTTCTTCTACGGTCTTGGCAAGTACATTCTTTTGACTTTCTGCTTTTTGTACCAGATGTTCCAGTTCTTCTGTTTCCAGACTTGATTTTACCTGCAAGGCATGCAGACTTTCGTTCTTTTCGTTTACGAAACGTTCTAACTGTTCGGTTTCCCGCTGATAAGTCTCCACTTGCTTTCTATATTGCAAGATCATCTGTTCCAGTTCCCGCAGACAGGTAATGCCCTCCACCAGATTTTCTTTTGCATTTTGAAGTTCTGCTTTTGCGAGCGTAAGCGTTTTCTCCTGTTCAGAACAGATCATTTCCTGCTCCTCTTTCTGACGCTGCGCAGTCTCACGCTCTTTCTGGCTTTTCGATAGCTTTGCAAAACAGTCGCTCATTTCTTTTTCTTTCTGCTTTACCTGCGCCTCCGAAACATGACTTTCCAGCATCTTCGCCTTCTGTGGATGCGTGGTGCTTCCGCAGACTGGGCACGCATCTCCGTCTTTTAGTGCAAAAGCCAGTGTTCCTGTAATACCCGAAATGTATCTCTGCGAATATTCTGTATAGGTTTCATATGCGCTTTGATAATGCTCTGTCGCCTGCTGCAGTCTTTCCTCTGCCTTTTTATACTGCAAACTCTTTTCTTCTTTGATTCGCTTCTGTTCTTGTAAAAAAGTGCAAGCGTTCTCATAATTCTTCTGCTTTTCATCCAGTCCCTGATAAAATGACCGCTTCTCTTCCAATCGGATCATCTTTTCTCTCAAAGATTCTGTCTGGCTTTTCTGTTCCAAGTGAGCATCCAGCTTCTTTCTTGCGGACTCTGCTTCTTTTTTTACAGATTCCATTTCCATTTTTAAGGAAATCTGTTTTTTGTCTTTGCATTGTATTTCCTGTTCTAATTCTTCAAATGCTTTTAGAACTGGTTTTACTATCTCTGCCTGTTCGGCTCTTTGCAATCTATACTTCTGCACTTCATATTCGGGCTTCTCTTTTTCTAACTCAGACCATCTTTTCTCCAGTTCATGAAATGCTGTGAATTGTCTTCCTATCTCGCGTTTTGCTTCCAACTGCTTCTTTTGTCCATCATAATCTGCTTTTTGAAATACCTCCTGCATTTGATCCAATTCTGCTCTAAGCAAATCGACCTGAGCTTTAAATTCTTCTAAAGACTGACATCCTTCTTCCTGAAGTCTCATTTCCAGCTGTTCTTTCAGCTTCACCATTTTGCTTCGATTCTCAGCTGCATACTCATAGAAATAATTCGCAATCTTCTGCCACTTATTGACTCCGAAAATAGAAACCAAAATTTTTTCTTTCTCATCTGAATTTGAGGTCAAAAGTTTTTCAAACTGTCCCTGCGGAAGAATGATCACCTGCCGAAACTGCTCATAATCCAGCCCCAAAAGTTCTTTTGCCTTTGCGTTGATATCTTTCTCTTTACAATTTTCAAAAATCGGTTCAAAGATTCCTGCTTCATTTTTCAAGTACACATTCTGAGATGCAGAAAGTTTGACCTTTTTACATTCCAGCTTTCGTTCAAACCGATATACCTTCTGCTGGAGTTCAAATTCAAATATCACAAATGTATCCGTTCCCCATGCACTTTGTCTGCATCGCATTGCTTCCAGCTGATCACGCATTCCACCGCTGCTTTTTCCAAATAAAGCGAATGTCATGGCATCCAGAATCGTAGTCTTTCCGCTTCCGGTCTCCCCGCAGATCAAAAAAAGTCCCTGCTTTGCAATCTTTTCAAAATCGATGATTTCTTCATTTTTATAAGGTCCAAATGCCTGAAATCTGATCATAAGCGGTCTCATATTTCTTCTGCCTCCCTCTCATAATCCTGCAATGCTTTTTCAAACATCTCTAGTACATGTGCATCTGGCTCTACACTGACGATATCTTGAAAATAACGTCTGATGATTTTCATCGGATCTTGTTCTTCCATCTCAAGCTCATCCACTGTCATCGTGATTTTGGCACCTTCCTGCTCAAAACTTTTCCCACTTACTTCCAGCAGATTTGGATAAACCTCCCTAAGCGCAGAAATGACTTCGATGCCCACATGCACATCTTCCAGTTCAATTCTGATATATCCCTGTCGTTCTCTCTCCGAAAGCTGATTCACCAGAAGCAATTCGTCATACTTTCCAGACAACGTCTTTCTCAAATGTAAAGGCTCCAGTGCTGCAATCTTTCGTTCCATCGTATCACAATCCAGAATGGTCACACTCTTTTCCTGTCTCTCTTCTTTTCCAAAAGAATACGCCATCGGTGTTCCTGAATATCGAATATTTTCTCCAATATCCTGTGCTCCATGAAGATGCCCGAGTGCCACATAATCAAATCCTTGAAACGGGCTCGTGCCGATCGCAGCCGCACGCCCTACTTCTGCCGCTCGGTCACTGACCGAAGTCTCCGCATTGACGATAAATGCATGAGAAACCAGAATATGCCTCTTGCCTTTCTGAAACTTTTCCCGCATCAGATTGCAGATCAATGCATAACCATCCTCCAGACTTTTTATCTCCTGCGCATATTCCGGGAAAACTGCTCTTACTTTTTCTAATGTAAACCATGGAAGCAGATAGATTTCTGTATCACCAATTACAAATGGTTCCAGATTTCTTGTCAAAGCACCGCAGATGTGAAGTCCTGCTTTCTCTAACAATCTGCTGCAGGACGAAAGTCGCTCTGCCCCATCATGATTTCCTGCTACCATGAACACCGGAACATTCAGCTTTGCACATATTTGAGTCATCGCACTGTCATACATGGTAATTGCTTCGGTAGCTGCAATGCTTCGGTCAAACACATCTCCAGCCAAAAGAACTGCATCAATCTGTTCTTCTTCTATGATCTGATATATCTGCTGTAAAAAATATCTCTGGTCATCCTGTACGTTTACTCCACGAAAACTGATCCCGAGATGCCAGTCCGATGTATGCAATAGCTTCATCACTGCCTCCTGTTTATTTTTCTCTATTTTTGATCTATATAATATACATAAAGTTCATGCAAAGCCCTCGTTGCCGCAATATATTTATATTGCTTATAGAAAGAGTTCGTCTGGTCTCCTCCAAGCACAAAAACCTGATCAAATTCCAGTCCTTTTGCAAGATAATATGTTGTCACAGTAATTCCTTTGCGGAACTCTGAACTGTCACGATCTATATAAGAAACATCTTCTCTCTTCTGTTTCAGATAAAGATAAGCTGCTTCCGCCTCTTTTTCCGTCATTGTCAGAACTGCTGCCGTCTCAAATCCATCCTCTCCCAGATTCACATCTGAAAGAATCTGCTCCAGTGCATCCTGTTTCGAATCCGCATTTCTCTCTTCCACTGGTTTTCCATGGCGTTCCAAATACTTGATTCCTTCTACATTGGAAATAGCCGCTGCGTATTCTGCAATCTCGATCGTATTTCGATAGCTTTTGTTCATCTCAATCTTTCTGACCTGTTTTCCAAACAATTTAGGCAAGAACTTCAATACATCCTGCGGTACATCATCCACTGTCTGCGCACGATCACCCAGGATTGTCATACTGCATGAGAACAGATTCTGTAAGATCACATATTGCAGATAAGAATAATCCTGCATCTCATCGATTACTAGATGTCTGATATCTTTATGTTTTCTTACCATACACAAACGATACTTCAGATAAAGCATCGGATATACATCTTCATACGCCAGGACTCTTTGTTCTCTCGGTACGTCCGGAAGTGGTTCCCATCCATTTTCTACCAGAACCCTGTTATAAATCTCATAAACATCCATGGTGTCATACATGCTCATAAATTTTTCCCGGATAATCATCGCCTCTTCTTCTGAAAGTGTACGGTTATACAGCGTTTCGTATTCATCCACAACATATTCCATCACCGCTTCCATACGTGAAAGCAGCGGAAGTTCTGAAAACTTAAAGTAGAATAATTCCAAAATTTCATTTGCTGTCTTATTCATTCCACGATGTTCAAAATCACGGAACTCCATCAGATCATCCTCTAAAAGCACTAAAAAGCTCTCTACCGCTCCAATATACTCCATCGACTGTTTCCATAGATAACGGTCTTTTGACGCTTGATCATGGAAACGGATCTGATTTTCAATGTAATGATAACGGTCTTCACAATCCGCCACCAGATCTTTCAGCTCTTTGTATGCAAACAGATCAAAACTCATCTCACGGATATGTTCTTCCCCAAGTTCCGGTAAAATGTGTGAAATATAATCTGAAAACACACTGTTTGGCGACAGTATCAATACATTGGAAGACTTCAGACGCTCTCTGTCATGGTAGAGTAAATACGCAATTCGATGAAGTGCTACCGAAGTCTTTCCACTTCCCGCTGCTCCCTGGATCACAAGGATCCGGTCTTTTGTATTTCGAATGATCGCATTCTGCTCTTTCTGGATTGTGCTGACAATATTTTTTAGCTGCACATCCCCTTTCATACCAAGCTCATGCATCAAAATATCATCATCGATCTTCACATCGCTTTCAAATTCATAGATCATCTTTCCACGGCGGATCTTATACTGCCATTTAGACAGTATCTCACCTTCCATGACTCCTCCCGGAGCTTCATAAGATGCTGGTCCTTTGTCGTAATCATAGAACAGTCCGCTGACCGGAGCTCTCCAGTCGTAAACCAATGGAATACTGCCTGTCCTTTCTGCAAAATTACCAATTCCTATATAAAAACATTCTCCCTCATCATCGCCATCAAACAGAAACTCTACGCTTCCGAAAAAAGGAGAATCCTTCATTTTTTTCATTCTCTGGAACATCTCCATATTCTGCTCATTTGCATTGATCTGAGTCAGGAGTGCCCTTCTATTATCAAAATCCTCATATCCATACTGGTCCATCTCTGTATAGTTGTCCCAGTAATAATCATTCATCCCTTCAATATCTTTCTGAACTTTCAAAATCGCAGCGCCCAGTTCTTTCATTCTAGTATTCAGTTTTTTTGTAACAAGTTCCAGATGCTCTGTTCCTCTGCTCATAATTTTAAAACCCCTTTTTAAAAATAGATAATATATAATTATATGAAAATTTGGACATTTATACAAGAAAAAAAAGATTGCGCAAAACGCAATCTTTTTTGTTATTCTTCTAAGAAACTAATCTGTGTCATTTCTTTCGCAATATTTAATGCATGGTCTCCAATACGTTCAAAATCTGTAAGCATTTCTGAGAATAAGATACTGCTTTCATCTGAACAGATACCCTGTTGAATACGATTCATCATACCGTTACGGAATTCTTCTGTCATATCATCAATCTTCTGTTCCAATGCAGCAACTTTTTCGTGTGTTTCCAACACGTCATTACTATCGTGAAGTAAATATCCCAGTAATTGATCACAAACTTCTTGAATCTGAACAACTTCGCTCTTACTTTCATCAGAAAGTTTGATGTTCTTTTCACGGAGCATATAAGCATAACCCGCTACATTGACTGCATGGTCACCAATACGTTCGATATTACTTGTAATCTTAAAATAGGAGTTGAAAATTCTACTACCATTTACGGTTCTTTCGTGAGTGATCATCTTAGAAATATATTTCGAAATTTCTTTATTCAGGAAATCGATATATTCTTCTGTCTCATCGATCTGTGGAACCATCTCTGTCTTTCGATTCATAAATGCTTCAAAACATGACCATACATTTGTTTTTGTCATTTCAAGCATACGAGAGATTTCCATTTTTGTTGCAGTCATACTCATCGCTGAAACACCAAGTTTGTCGCTTTGGATATTTTCCTGTTTACGGATATGCATAAGTCTTAAACCAGTATCTTAGAAATATATTTCGAAATTTCTTTATTCAGGAAATCGATATATTCTTCTGTCTCATCGATCTGTGGAACCATCTCTGTCTTTCGATTCATAAATGCTTCAAAACATGACCATACATTTGTTTTTGTCATTTCAAGCATACGAGAGATTTCCATTTTTGTTGCAGTCATACTCATCGCTGAAACACCAAGTTTGTCGCTTTGGATATTTTCCTGTTTACGGATATGCATAAGTCTTAAACCAGTATCTGTCTCGCCTCTGTCTGGAAGTATCTTTTCCACTGCTGTGGCAAGAAGTGTTCCAAATGGAATCAGAAGCACTGTTGTTGCAATATTGAAGATCGTATGCAGGTTCGCGATCTGTCCCGCCGAATTGCCCGGATTTGAATTCTGTACAAATGTGAGCAATGGTGAACACATACACAAAACTGTAAAGAATACAGTACCGATCACGTTGAATAATACGTGGATCAACATAGTTCTTTTTGCATTACGGTTTGTACCGATAGAAGCTAAAAATGCTGTAATACATGTACCGATGTTCTGACCAAATAATACATATGCTGCTCCAGATAAAGCAATCACTCCATTATTGGCAAGTGTCTGTAAAATACCGATCGAAGCTGCTGACGACTGGATCACGGCTGTGAAGATAGCACCAACTCCGATTCCCAAAAGTGGATTGTCAAACTGACTTAATAAATTAATAAATGCAGGTTCATCCTGTAATGGCTTCATAGATGAACTCATCATATTCATACCAATGAATAAAATACCAATACCTGCAAAAATGTTGCCCACATAACGAAGTTTTTGATTCTTACAAAATACGATCAAAGCTACTCCGATAAATGCAACTAATGGTGCAACCACACCTACATTCAAAGCAATCAATTGCCCTGTAATAGTTGTACCGATATTGGCACCCATGATGATCCATACCGCTTGTCGTAATGTCATCATACCTGAGTTAACAAATCCTACTACCATTACCGTGGTTGCTGAAGAAGACTGAATCAAGGCAGTAATCAGTGCACCTACACCAATTCCTAAAAAACGATTCGTCGTAAGTCTCTCCAGAATTTGCTTCATCTTGTTCCCGGCTGCAACTTCAAGCCCTGTGCTCATCATCTGCATACCATACAAGAATAATGCCAGACCACCAAGCATCCCCATAATGTCTGTAAATCCCATAATTTTTCTCCTATGTCTGTGTTGTTTTCAGTTTTTTAGGTACATTACGCTTTTTTAAAAACGTAATCGAGTTTATTTTAACACGCCATAGTTCATTTCGTCAATCGGTTAGCAAACGGATTTCTGTGAATTCCTTTGAGATATTCAGCGCATGATCGCCAATTCTCTCAAAATCTGTCAGCATTTCTGAAAAAAGAATGCTTCCTTCATCGGAACAAATTCCCTGTTGAATACGAGTCATCATCTCATTTCTGAACCTTTCTGTCATGTCATCAATCTTCTGTTCTAAAGAAATAATCTTTTCATGACCTTCCAGTAATCCAGCTTTTTCATCAAATAAATGTTCAAACAGCTCTCCACAGATATTCTGCATCTGCACCACTTCCTGCTTGCTCATTTCTGATAACTGAATATTTTTTTCTTTCAGCATCAGCGCATACCCTGCAATATTTACTGCATGATCACCAATACGCTCGATGTTGCTTGTGATTTTAAAGTAAGAGTTAAAAATCCTGCTTCCTTCAATTGTTCTTTCATGTGTGATCACCTGTGAGATATATTTCGAAATCTCTTTATTTAAGTAATCAATATATTCTTCTTTTTCGTCCACGACAGGTACCAATTCTGCATTGCGATTCATGAATGCATCAAAACTAACATGAACATTCTCTTTTGCCATCACAAACATTCTTTGAATTTCCAATTTTGCATTGTTCATCGTCATCGCTGAGATACCAAGTTTGTCTTCCTGAATACTTTCATAATTATGAATATATTCCAGATGGAGTCCTGTATCCGCTTCGCCCCTGTCTGGAAGGATCTTTTCTGCCGCAAAAGCGAGGACTTTCCCAAACGGGATCAAAAGAATCGTTGTAACAATATTAAAAGTTGTATGAAGATTTGCAATCTGTGCTGCCGGATTTCCAGGCGCTGTTCCCTCCATAAATGCTATGATCGGAGTGAGCAGACACAATGTTGTAAAAATAATCGTACCAATTATGTTAAACATAATGTGTATGATCGTTGTTCTTTTTGCATTTCTGCTTGTTCCGATCGAAGCAAGAAATGCTGTAATACATGTACCAATGTTTTGACCAAAAAGTACAAATGCGGCACTGGAGAGGGTTACAACTCCACTATTGGCAAGTGCCTGCAAAATACCAACAGATGCTGATGAAGACTGGATGATTGCAGTAAACACAGTTCCTGCAAGGATACCCAAAATCGGATTTTTAAATTCACTTAATAGATTTACAAATTCAGGTGAATTTGCCAATGGCTTCATAGCACCGCTCATCATATCCATTCCGATGAATAAAATACCAAGTCCTGCAAAAATATTACCAATGTGACGTAATTTCTGATTCTTTGAAAATACCACGACCGCCACACCGACAAAAGCAATCATCGGTGCCACTGCACCGACATCTAACGCGATCAACTGCCCGGTAATGGTCGTACCGATATTGGCACCCATAATGATCCACACAGCCTGCTGCAATGTCATCATACCAGAGTTTACAAATCCCACTACCATAACGGTTGTTGCTGAAGAAGATTGAATTACTGCCGTAATCAACGCTCCCACTAATACACCAAGGAAACGGTTTGCTGTCAACTTTTCAAGGATCTGCTTCATTCTGTCCCCGGCAGCTGCTTCCATACCGGCGCTCATCATCTGCATTCCATAAAGGAATAATGCAAGACCTCCCAGCAGTCCCATAATATCTGTAAATTCCATAAAACCTCTCTTTCCTGTGATTGGCTTTTATGATTACTCTTCTATATCTACGTTCATCTTATAGCCAATACATAACTCATTCTGAATATATTTGTTGGCTCCTGGTTTCGAACCCATTTTTTTTCGAATATTTGCCATATTTACTTGTAATTTTTTCGTACTTCCCACATCATCACTTCCCCAGACTGCCATAATGATTTCTGCATATGTAAGAACACGGCCTGCCTTTTTTGCAAGCAGTGATACAATATTATATTCTGTCTGAGTCAGTTTTAATTCTTCCCCGCTAATCGATACTTTACGGTTGTCATAATCAATCTCCAAATCTCCTGATTTGAATTTCCCCTGTGCAAAATTGCCGCTTCCTGCGAATGGATTACTATTGCGCAGTGCAGTGCGGATCCTTGCCTGAAGTTCTGCTGTTCCAAATGGTTTTGTCACATAATCATTGGCACCCAGATCCAACGCCTGTACTTTATCCATCTCATCATATCTTGCAGAAAGCACAATGATCGGAATCAGAGACTCGTCTCTGATCTCCTTAATAAGCTCAAGTCCATCCATATCTGGCAGCCCCAGATCCAGTAAAATCAAATCAGGACAATGTGATTTGAACATCATCTTTCCCTGCATCGCATTCTCTGCCAAAAACACCTGATAATTATTTGCTGTGAGTAACGTTCGAATAAGACTGCGAATATTTCCTTCATCTTCCACCAATAAAATCTTATATTTGTTATTACTCATCGACTTCATCCTCCTTCTCCAGTGAAAATCCTACCACAGCTCCACCGCCTTTGCGGTTCTTCATAAATAAAGTTCCGCCATGTGCTTTTATAATGGATTCACAAACTGATAAACCAATTCCTACATGTTTATAAGAAAAACCTATGCCATCATCTGATACTTCGAAAATAGCATGCTTATCATCCACTGTAACCTGTAATGATAAAATTGTCATTCCTTTTGCATGTTTTACAGCATTTTCCAGAAGATTCATAATTACCTGTTCGATCAAAACCGGATCCATCTGAATCAGAACAAATTCATCCGGAAGTTCCAACGCAACTTGTCTGTCCGGATATCTTTTTTGAAATTTCACCAGTACGCTGTCGATCAATTCTTCCAGCGCGATCGGTGTTTTTACCAGGTTCATTCCTTCTCCATCGATTCTGGTAACTGACAGGAGATTTTCCACCATATGTGTCAGCCATTCTGCATCCTGTCGGATTCCATTTGCCAGCTCGATGTGTTCCTCTTTGGTTAATTTGTCATAATTTTCAATGATAGTTGAACTCGCCCCGTAAATCGTTGTAAGCGGTGTGCGCAGATCATGAGAGATGGCACGCAAAAGATTTGCGCGCATCTTCTCTTTTTCACTTTCAGCCATCATTTTCTCATGTTTTCTGATTTTTGTTGTCAGTGCACTGGTAATAATTGTTACTGTCAGCATGATCACTGCTGATAAAAAGTTGTCGCGGATCGTAAAATTAAATTTGAAATAAGGAAATGTGAATGCGTAATTTACTGCCAGTACACTGACCAGTGACGCCACGACCCCATATAAATACCCACGTGTCAATAGAGTAGTAATAAATACCGACACCGTAAAAATTGCGGGAATTAAGTGTTGTGTCCCTACTGCATTCTGCACATTCAGACAGACAATAAATGTAAAAAGAAGCATGCCTATCGTAATCAGGACATCATTAAAGTACTTCATAAATTTTTTCATAAGAATCTCCGTTTCTGCTTTTCTCTTAGAATAGCAGATAAACGAAATAAATCAAATAGCAGACCAGCATAATTATGCCGCCTTTTCTTGTAAGTTTTTTCGAACGGAATACGCACGCCCATAAAACCACTCCGGCTAAGATTGCAACGATACAGTCGATCACAAAATTCGCCTGGAATACAACTGGAATGATCAGCGCTGATGTACCTACTACAAACAGAATATTAAAAATATTACTTCCTACGATATTACCAATTGCAATATCTGCTTTACCTTTCTTCGCTGCAATGACAGAAGTAAATAATTCTGGAAGCGAAGTACCAAGTGCCACGATCGTAAGTCCGATAAAACGTTCACTCATTCCAAACATCTCCGCTAAAGCTGTAGCTGCATCAACAGTTACATCACTTCCAAAAATGATAAGCGCAAGTCCGATCACGCCTTTTATCAGTAACTGCCAGATTGGAGCCTCTGTGTGCTCGATCTCTTCTGCCTGCATCAGACCTTTCTTGCACATCACAAACATGTATGCAAGATATCCGATAAAGCAGATCCACATTACAATCCCTTCTGCCAGGCTGATTGTTCCGCCTGTATAGCCACATACCAGAAGCAATACTGTGACCGCAAGCATGATCGGGATCTCATAACGTATCGTTGTTTTTGCAACTGCAATCGATGTAATCACAGATGCAATTCCTAAAATAATAAAAATGTTGAGAATGTTGCTTCCAACTACATTGCCGACTGTAATGTCTGCATTTCCTTTCAGTGCTGCCGTGATACTAACTGCAGCTTCCGGAGCACTCGTTCCCATCGCTACAATGGTAAGTCCGATTACCAACTGTGGAATCCCAAACTTGTCTGCAATCCCTGATGCACCTTCTACAAACCAGTCTGCACCAAATACCAGCAACGCAAATCCAAGCGCTAATAATAATAATTCGATAAATAACATATCTTTTCCTCCTATATTCTTTTTTGGGCGAAAAGTCTTTTTATTATGTAATTGCTGGATTCTTTTTCCATAATAAAAAGACTTTATCGCACTAAAATAGTACGATAAAGTCTCGTTCTTCTTTCAGTATGCATCCCGGCTTTTCAGCGTGATGACGTTATGCATAACACTTTCTTCAAGTGCGAACTACTCCCTTGTATCATTTTCATTATATGAAACCGTTTCATACGGTGTCAACTAAGATTCGGCAAAATTATTCTTCCGATGGCATGATAATTCCATTAGAATCGATCCCGATATTTGGAGACAAATCTGCTAAAAAAGTAAACAATTCTGCCCGTTCACTTTCTTCCTGCAAATATTGTGTCGTAAATCCTGTCTGGAGACATGGAACAAAAGACATCTCTTCTAAACCATTCTGTGAAATATTGATTTTTAATACACCTGTATATTTTGTCTCATGGTTAAACCAGAAATCACCCAGACTATATATGATCGGCTTTCCATCCACATACTCGATTCCCTGAAGTACGTGTGGATGTCCGCCAATCACAATATCCGCTCCTGCATCCAGGAATTCTCTTCCCCATCTTTCCTGATCTGAGTTGTAATAATTACTATCCTCTGTTCCCCAATGAATATAAGCGATCAGATAATCACATTCTTGGGAAGCCTTGGAAATTACTTCATTATATTCTGTAGTATCATAGGCTCTCAAAATTCCCGGTTCCTCTTCTGTTGCCTGCGGAGTAAATTGGATTTTTTCCCCATTGGATGCTCCGACAAACCCAATCTTGATTCCATTTACAATAAAATAGATCGGCCTCTTTGCTTCCTCGATGTTTCTTCCTCCGCCTACGTACGGAATCCCTGCTTCTTCCAAAAGGTCTGTTGTATCAAGAAGCGCCTCTTTTCCATAATCAAACACATGATTATTGGCCAAGGATACAATATCCGTTCCCATCTGCTTCAATAATTCCATTCGCTCTGGGTTCGCGCGGAACGTATAATACTTTCCTTCCAGTGGGGAGCCTGTATCACTGATACAATACTCATGATTTACATAGAAAATATCAGAACCATTCGTAATCTCCAAAATCTCCGGTGAAATACACTGCTCCAGATCATTTACTGTATCGTAATAATCTAATACAAATCCATCTTCTGCCAGACAAAGATCTCCTGCAATCGTGATCTCCACCTGATCTTCCTCTTTTCCATCCCGCATGTAAATCTCATTTGACGCAGCCGTCTGTGCATCTTTAAGCAGTCCATGATAGCGGTCCGCCAGTACATAGATACTCTCTCCTGCTGCCTCATACAGTTCCGCATCCGTAAGTACACCATCTGCCGACACTTCCAGCAATTTCTCGATCACTGTATCTGGCTGATATTCCAAAAACCATCCAGAAAAACTGCCAGCATCTTCTTCAAAATGTGACTGATAACATGCTTCTAAAAGGTCTCCAGCCTGCTTCTGCTGCTTTTCCTGAAGTTCCTGCTCTATTTTTTCTTTTGCGGCTTTTGCCTCGGCCTCTTTCTTTTGTCTGGCAGAGTGCACACCTAAAATAGCTCCAATTATCACAACAAAACTTAGCAGCATGCATGCGATTATGACCGCCCGCTGTCTTCTTCTTTTCCGCTTGATGTACTCCCGCCGTCTTTGTCTTTTGATATCATATTCATCCATGGTATTTTCCCGATTCCTTCTATATTTATGCTTTCATCATACCATAGAAACACAATTAATGCTTCAAAAGTTCTTCACTCAATTCTATAATTTGCGGTGCTATTTTTTCTCTCTGCTTTTTTACGATCCTTTTATATACCGGGTAAGCCATAGCCAAGATGATCATCCCTGTTATACCAATCATAATTCCTGGCACCATGTACGCTTCGCCCCAGACCAATGTAAGACTCATGCCTATTCCCAAAATCAAAGTTCCAACCATTCCCACTATAATAGAAGCAATGGTTCCAGACTGCTCTACACTCTGATCCAGTTTTCGAAGCATCTCCATCTTATCCTCTTCCTGCAGAACATATTTTCTTCTGATTTTCTCAATTTCTTCTTTTCTTTTTGATGAGTAAGTATACTCAAATGTATTTTCATTCTTATTTTCCATTCTAATTTCCTTCCTCCAGACAGACGCAAAACGTAGTTCCCTCTCCCAGGGCACTTTGTACATGAATGTGACCGCCCACAATATCGATTACTCTCTTCACAAGCGCAAGTCCAAGCCCATTCCCTTTCGTCGCATGAGACGTATCTCCCTGATAAAAGCGCTCAAAAATGTGCTTTCCAACTTCCGGACTGATTCCGCAGCCATTGTCACTTACACTCACCAGGATCGTTCCATTTTCTCGTTTGGCACATACCTTGATCGTACCACCGTCATTACTGAACTTCACTGCATTCGAAAATAGATTATTCCACACAAGGCTGAGAAGCTCTGCATCTTCGCAAATAATTATATCTTCTTCCAATTCAGTCTCAATCTCCAGATTCTTCTCCTCCCAAACCTGTTCAAATCCAAGAAGACATTCGCAGATCTGCTCTGTCAGATTATACTCTTTTCTTTCCGGATAAATCTGCTGATTTTCCAATCGATTCAATTTCAAAATATTGGTGATTAAATTGGAGAGTTTCTTTGTCTGAGCAGTGATCGCTTTTGCATATTCTTTTCTCTGATCTTCTGTCAGATCGTCTCCTTGCAGCATCGTTCCGTAATTTTGAATCACAGCAAGCGGCGTCTTAAGTTCATGAGAAACATTGGAAACAAAATCCGTTCGCAGCGTTTCTACGCCCGACAATTCCGCTGTCATCTCATTGAGTCCTTTAATGATAGAATCGAACTCATTTCCACTATCTTCTCCTTTAATATAAGGAATCCGCACTTTAAAATCTCCTGCCACAATCTTATTCATTTCATCCAGAATTTTTTTAACCGGTCTTCCGACCATCCACATACGACGCACACTGTCGATCACGCAAAAAATCAAAGTCATTATAATAATATTGTAAAAAGTCAGCGGTGCTGCTGCGCGGATTTCTGCTTCATCCATCCGCATAGAATGTAAAAACAGTACAAAATTACATGTCACAACAAATGCGATCAATAAGAAAAAAACAAGAAAATGGCTCACTGCATCTTTGACAACTCGTCTTTTATCTACAAGCATTACTTAATCACCGCCTTGTATCCCAATCCATGTACTGTTACAATTTCAAAATCCTTACAATCTGAAAATTTATCCCTGATCTTTGTCATATACACATCTACTGTACGTGTGCTCGCTGTCGAATCTGCATCCCAGAATTCTTCCATGAGTTTCGCTCTCGTAAAAGTTTTCTTCGGATAAGATAATAATTTATATAATAGATTAAACTCTCGCACAGTCAGATTGATTTCTTCCCCATTTAAATATGCAGTATGTTCTTCTGCATCCAATTTCAGGCTTCCGATCTCCAGTTTCTTACTTGTTGCGATCCTTGCTCTTCGAAGAAGTGCTTCTATACGCCAGAGCAATTCTTCCAGATCGATCGGTTTTATCATATAATCATCAATTCCTACGCGGAATCCTTTTCTTTTTGATTCAAAATCATCTCTTGCCGTCATAAAAAGAATCGGTATCTCTTTATCTGTCTCTCGGATCGTCTCTGCAAATTCAAATCCGTCAATTCCAGGCATCATAATATCTGAAATCACAAGGTCAAATTTATTTTCATACATCGCATCATATGCATCCAAAACTTCTAATACCCCTGTTGTTTCATATCCTCTTCCTTTTAAAAAAGCACAAACGGTCTGATTTAACGCTTTATCATCTTCTACTACTAATATCTGAAACATTCCATAACCCTCCTATTATCGCAAATGATTATACGCATCGTTTGTTTACAAAATGTTAATGCGGACGCTGCTTCTTAAGAAACTTTTCAGAATTCTTTCGATTTTTCTTAAACCCACATTAACCGTATCTTTTTTTCCATATTTTATAATGTCTCTATCAAAAAGAAAAGGATTTGATGAAATGTTAGATATATTTGCTTCTCCAGAAGCGCTCCAGGAATATTTATTGCAGTTTGGGATGATTGCCCCGCTTATATTTATGATCATTCAAATTACTCAGGTAGTTTTCCCGATCATCCCCGGCGGTCTTACTTGCATAGCAGGCGTTCTCTGCTTCGGCCCACTCTGGGGCTTTGTGTACAACTATATCAGTATCGGAATTGGCTCTTGCATCAATTTCCTGCTGATCCGAAAATTTGGAAAACCTCTTTTGATCCGGTTATCTTCGCCGAAACTTTATGAGAAATACGTCGGCTGGCTGGATAAAGGAAAACATTTTGACCGCCTGTTTGCGATCGCTATTTTTCTTCCAGTTGCACCGGACGATTTTCTCTGCATGCTGGCAGGACTTACAAAAATGACATTTAAAAAATTTGCAGCAATCATTGCGCTCTGCAAACCATGTTCTATTTTTCTGTATAGTGTCGGACTTTCTACATTATTAACAGAAGCAATGAAATTTTTCATTCACTAACTTATGAGGAGGACTATTTATGAAAATATTGATTACAACAGACGCTTACGATGCGATGATCAACGGTGTCGCAATCTCTGTAAAAACTTTATATACTGCATTGACTGAAAGCGGAAATGAAGTGCGGATTCTTACTTTATCTCAAACACATCAGTCGTACAAAAACGGAGATGTCTACTATATTGGCTCTGTTCCAATTAAGATTTATCCAGATGCCCGTGCAACACTCTCTTTCCATAATAATCTGCTGGATGAGATTGTAGAATGGAAACCAGACATCATTCACTCGCAGTGTGAATTTTTCACTTTTATTTTTGCAAGAAAACTTTCACGCATATTAGATATCCCGATTGTTCATACTTATCACACTTTATACGAATATTACACCCATTATTTTTGTCCGAGCAAAACACTTGGCAAAAAAATCGTGGCTGTTGGTTCCAAATTCATCTGTAAACGTACCGATGCAGTCATTGCACCTACTGCCAAGACGGCTGATATTCTGGAAAATTATGGTGTAGATACTCCAATGAGCGTAATTCCAACCGGACTTTCTCTGGAAAAATTCAAAGAAACACCCGATTCTGTAAGCTCTGCCTCACTCCGAGCCAAACTTGGGATTCCAGAAGATGTACCAGTTCTTTTGACCCTTGGACGAGTTGCCCGTGAAAAAAACATTGATTTCTTTCTGAAGCAAATGGCAGCACCAGAAATGAGAAAAACGCAGGCGCATCTCGTAATCGTTGGAGATGGTCCTGACCGGGAACGACTGGAATGTATGGTGCACAATCTTCACCTGAAAGAAGCAGTCCATTTTACAGGCATGGTAAAACCAGATGAAGTCGCTGCTTACTATCGCATCGGTGACGTATTTGTCTCTGCATCGCAAAGTGAAACACAGGGATTGACATACATAGAAGCGATGGCATGCGGACTGCCACTTTTATGCCGTCAGGATCAGTGTCTGAGTGCTGTGCTGGTCTCTGGAAAAAATGGCTATGCCTTTGAATCTGAAGATGATTTCTTCGAAAACTTTTCACAGGTATTCCAGTCAAAGGAGCATTTAAAACAACTTTCTTCCAATGCATACCAGACAGCCTATTATTTCAGCAAAGAAATGTTTGCACGCCGTGCAATTCAATTATATAAAGACATCATGATTGAGAGAGGAGCAAAAGAAAAATGTATACGATTCGCATGTATTCCAAAGCAGATATGGCAAAAGGGCACGGGGTTTTAAGTGCCCATGACGAGCAGGTATCTCTTGTTCAAAATTACTTAAAAAAAGATTTTCACGTGGTAGAAGGTGGTTGTGAGGCTTGTGATATTAATCATTATCACACCATTAATCCTGAATTTTTGTTTTCCGTTTTTCGTGGCAGAAACCATGGATCACACAATGTAGGATATGTACATTTTGTTCCTGAAACTTTGGAAAACAGTATTCGTCTCCCAAAACCGATTCAGTGGCTCTATTACAAATACGTTCTTTTCTTCTATCGGCAAATGGACAGCCTCGTAACGGTGAACCCATACTTCATTGATTTGTTGGAAGAAAAATATCATATTCCAAGAAATAAAGTAACCTATATTCCAAATGTAGTTTCAGCCAAACGTTTTTATCCGATGAACTGGGTTGAAAAAGCCAAAGCCCGCGAAGAATTCCGTCTTCCGAAAGACAAATTTATCGTTCTTTGTGCGGTGAACCCATACTTCATTGATTTGTTGGAAGAAAAATATCATATTCCAAGAAATAAAGTAACCTATATTCCAAATGTAGTTTCAGCCAAACGTTTTTATCCGATGAACTGGGTTGAAAAAGCCAAAGCCCGCGAAGAATTCCGTCTTCCGAAAGACAAATTTATCGTTCTTTGTGCCGGCCAGCTTCAAAAACGAAAAGGGGTAATGGATTTCATCGAAATTGCAAAAAGTATGCCTGATCTTCATTTTGTGTGGGCCGGTGATTTTTCTTTTGGGAAAATTTCTCAGGATTATGAGAAAATAAAAGAAATCGTGGCCACTCCGCCAAAGAATGTAACCTTCCTTGGCCTGGTTGACCACGATAAAATGAATCTCTTATATAATGCCTGCAATATAATGCTGCTTCCTTCTTATGAAGAATTATTTCCTATGACAGTTCTGGAAGCTATGAGCTGCCAGATCCCGATTCTAGTAAGAAAACTGGACATTTACGATAATATTTTATTCGACTATGTCCAATATGCTGATACGAATGAAGAATTCATCTCCAGCATCCGCAGATTATCGGAAGACCTGTGGTTTTACGATCACTGCTGCGACTGTTCTAAAAAAGGAAGCGAAAAATATAGTGAAGAGGCGGTTGCCTTTGCATGGCAGTCTTACTACTTTTATCTTATGAGCAAGCGTGCTTAAGAATTTAAAATGCGGGATACGATTTCATTTGCCTTTGTGTAGATTGCTTCTGCTGGCGTTCCAACGAAAAATTTCCCGTCTTCGTACATGATTTTTCCGTTTACCATCGTCATCCTGACATTTTGTTTGCTGCCGCTGTATACAATATTCTTCGGAATATTGTGCAGTGGCTGCATGTTTGGCTGATTCAGATCTATCATGATTAGATCTGCCAGTTTCCCTTCTGCCAACACATCCGCATCATGAAGTCCCATGGCATGAGCCCCTTCTACTGTTGCCATACGAAGCACTTGATTTGCATCTACGGCCGCTGCATTCCCAGTCTTTATCTTCGCCAGCCCTGTTACAAGGAACATCTCACGAAACATATCCAGACAATTATTGCTTGCCGGACCATCCGTACCAATCGCAACATGAATCCCTTTATCCAGCATCTTCTGAATATCCGGAATCCCACTTGCCAGCTTCATATTGGAAGAAGGATTTGTCACCACATAAATATTTCTTTTCTTTAAAATCTCCAGATCTTCCTCTGTCATATGAATACAATGGAAATGTGCACCGCCATATTCCAACATGCCCAGATGTTCAAACAGCGCGGTCGGTGTCATGCCATATCGTGCAATACAGCCCTCTATCTCCGACTTACTTTCAGAACTGTGCATATATACTGGCGCCTGAAATCTACGTGACATTTCCGCGATTTTTTCCAGTTTGTCTCTGGAAGAAGTATATTCTGCATGAAACCCAAGTTCAAATTTTACAAGTCCCTCTTGCACTGCATACTTTTGATACCACATTTCTATCTCTTCTGTAGACTGTACAAAATCATTGAGCGCACCACAGATCACCGTACGAAAACCGCAATCAAGCGAAGCCTGTGCCATTGTATCCGGTGTCAGATACATATCCAGATTGGCCGTAATCCCACTGGTCAGATATTCCAAAATCGCAAGTTTGGAAAGATGATAAATATCTTCCGCCGTCAGTTTCGCTTCCATTGGAAAGACTTGCTTATTCAGCCAGTCCAGAAGCGGAAGATCATCCGCATAAGAACGCAAAAATGTCATAGCTGAATGTGTATGTGCATTCTTAAATCCCGGCAGTATTACATTTCCTTTTGCATCTATCTCTCTGTCCCATTCTTCCTTTTTCAAAATCGGACTGTCCTCTTCCAAGCCTTGCCCGACATATGCGATCCGACTGCCTTTGATATGGATCTCGCCTTCAAATATAGAACAATTCTCTTCCATTGTTAAAATCCTTGCATGATAAATGCGAATATTCATAATCTTTCCCCTACATTGCTCTGTGTATATTCACGATCGACGCTGTTACCAATTTCTTGAACTGAATTGATACGCGATCTGCTGTCTCCTGCACTTCTTCATGTGAGAGCGGCTGAGATGTCATACCACAGGCAAGATTTGAAATACATGAGATACCACATACTTTCATGCCCATATGATTTGCTGCAACTGCTTCTGCCGCCGTACTCATACCTGCTGCATCTGCACCAAGGATTCTGCACATCTTTACTTCCTGTGGTGTCTCAAAGTTTGGTCCTGTGAGTTGGATATAAACACCTTCCTGCAATTTAATTCCAAGCTCTTTCGCTGAATCACGGATGATCTGCTGCAGATCCTTCTTATAGATTTCGCTCATATCAGGAAATCTTGTGCCCAGTTCATCGATATTTGGCCCGATCAGCGGCGATGGTACAAAGTTCATAATATGATCTGTGATCATCATAAAATCGCCTGCCGAGAAACCATAATTAATCCCCCCGGCAGCATTTGTCAGAAACAACACTTTCGCACCCATCAGTTTCATCAAACGTGTCGGCAAAACTACATCTGTCATCGGATACCCTTCATAATAGTGCACGCGTCCCTGCATACATACGACTGGTACCTCATTTACATAGCCAAAAATAAAACGTCCTTTATGTCCAGGTACCGTAGATACTGGAAATCCATCAATGTCCTGATAATCCAAAGTAGCCGCAACCTGGATACTTTCTGCATAATCCCCAAGCCCGGAACCAAGTACCAATGCAATCTCCGGTTTAAAATCAATCTTTGCTTTCACACTCTCATAACATTTCATCAATTTCTCATATACCGGGTTCATATTTATCCTCCTTGATTTTCATAAATCTTTATATTGTTTGCCGGATGTACTTATTCAAAGATAGGACAGCATATGCATGCCGCCCTATCTTTCGTTTTTTATAAGTTTGCTTTAATCTTTTCGATCATTTCTGCATATTCTTCGTCTGTCAGATATACTTTGTCAGGATTCATCGCAAATACGCCGCCCCATTCAAATTCGTCTCTGTATTTTGGAACCAAATGGAAATGCAAATGGCATCCTGTATCTCCATATGCACCAT
The DNA here is from genome assembly GCA_964623905.1 of uncultured Faecalimonas sp. Taxonomy (GTDB): domain Bacteria; phylum Bacillota; class Clostridia; order Lachnospirales; family Lachnospiraceae; genus Faecalimonas. The sequence goes on along the minus strand of CAZUVY010000002.1, from coordinate 5,547 downwards.
AGTTCACTTTTACTGGGTGAAATGCTTTGTGAAGTGCTTTTGCAGCTCTGTCCACATCTGCAAAGAATTTGTTTCTTTCTTCTTCACTGATATTTACGATTTCACTTACATGATCTTTGTAAGCAACGATCACACGTCCTGGGTGACTCTGTTCTTTGAAAAGAATCAACTGACTTACTTCAAGGTCGCAGATCTTAATTCCGAACTTTGCTAATAATTCTCCACCTTGACAATATCCACAATTTTGCATAATAAACACCTCCGTCTCGCAAAAATTTTCTGATAAATCTATTATAACAGAAAAGGTCTTCCATCATCCACCATTGTTTTTAATCTATCATATTCTTTTTGCAAAATCATTTTGCCTTCGTCTGTAATGATGTATACTTTCCGCCGCCCGTCAGATGGTGCGCGTTTTATGATCTCACTTTCTTCAAATCGTGCCAGCATTGCATAGAGTGTGCCTGGTCCCACCGCCACACGTCCATGAGACAATTCTTTTACTTTTTCCATAATATCCACACCACAGCATTCTTGCAGCAATGCCATCAGAATATAATACATCGGTTCTGTCAGCGTTTGTAATTGTTCTCTTGCCATGTGCTCACCTACCTCAAATCCAGCTTGTCACGGATGATCTCAATCTGTTCCTGTGTCAAATCTGCTGTTTCTCCTAAATATAATACTTTATCCTCATATTTTATAATAGAAATATAAGATTCTGCACTGATCGCCTTTTCCGCTCCCCATTCTTCTGACAAATCTTCTGACTCATTTGGCAGATACTTCGCATAATATCGGAATACACGATCCAGCACCCAATCGTTCTTGCTTTCATAAATCACATAAAAAATGTGATCTTCCTGGTTCATCGGATTTGCAGTCTGTTTTGGGTTGCAATAAGTAATATCGTATCTTTTGATACTTCCTGCATTGCTGTTTACTTCCTGATAGACCGCTTCCTCAAATACATATTTGATCTCCCTATAATCTTCCTGTACGAGTGGACAGTCACTTTTTGAGATCATCTGTTCTTCCTGCATACTAACCGGAGAAACGAAAGACGTCTCCAATCCCATGAACAACACGATTGCCAAAACAGATACTCGGAAAAAAGGCGTTTTTGTGACATCTTTCCATAAGATTCTGTCTATCATAATCTGTTCTGCAACGATCAAAAGAAATGCAGCGCCAACTTTAATCGCGGCTTCATATTGTCTGCAATACAGTAAAACAACTACAATGAAGAATTTCCATAGGATTCCCGCCAGAAGCTGACAGCGATCTGAGATTAGGAGCCGATTCTGTTTTCTTCTAAATGACAGTGTTTCTCCCTGCTCTATTTTTCTTTGTATGCTCTTTTTCCAAATCCATAGATTCCCGAAAGAACATAACTCAAACAAGATGCCTGCCATCAAAAGAATTGGTACGAAAATCATCGCATCCTGAAACAGCCATACATTTGGATTATCTGTAAAAATATCCATTCCTAATAACAGGAATACGATCAATGTGGTTCCCAAATATCCCAGTCTTTCCCACATGGACTTTTTCCAAATATGAATGAACCGCTCTGTTTCCGTCAGGATTGGAACTGCCTCTTCGTTTTTCTTTCTAAAGATGCAGATATTTGCCCGCCTTGCAACTACCTGCCAGCCAGCAATCTCGCAATATTCCGCAAATTCCTTTTCTTCCCACAGAATTTTATCTGAGTTTTTATCCCAGATTCTTTTATCTTCTGCAACCACCGCTGCCACATACTGGATCTCCTGCGGCTCTCCCTTTTCAAATACAAGACCTCTTTCCCATGCAGCAAGGTGCCAGCCTTTGCGGGACATCGTCTCCAGATACAATGCAAGCTCATCACATTCTGCATAGGAAAATAGTCTATAAACCGTCTTTCTCATAGCGAATCCTCCTTTCCAATATCGAGTCTCGATATTTCTTACTTTTATTATAATATCGAGTGTCGATATTGTCAATCAAATGCAAGACCAATTTATCTGCATACCGAAAATCTGGGAACAAAAAAGCCGGGAAGCAATCTATTGCCTCCCAGCCTCATCAACTTATGTCCTATTCAACTAAGGTTTTTGCATATGCCAACAATCTGTCTTTTTCTTCTTCTGGCATACTGCGATATGCCTCTAATAATACATAATCCTGTGATGCTTTATCTACGATCACATATTCTGCTTTTTTTGCTCCGCCGCCTTCTGTCTCTGTCAGCAATTCGTATGGAGAAATCTCCAGAACATCACAAATCACCATAATCTTATCTGATGCAGGATTTGTCTTTTTTGTTTTCCAGTCACTAATCGTACTTTGAGAAATCCCTGTATGAATTGAAAATTCTTTCTGTGACATTCCTCTCTCTTTTAACATTCCAAAAATACGTTCACTAATAATCATGGTTGCTCCCTCTTTCTTTGTAATTCGTTCATCCCATCCTACACAACTGGTAATGGACGACACTTAGCTGTGTATTCAGATACCTGAATCTTGATCACACTTACAATAGAAACCAGCTTATCCTGGAATGTAAAGTCCTGACCCGTCTGCGATTTCATAAAAACCGACAATATCTGCTTCTTCTCTTCCACATCTTCTACAATCTCTGCACGTCCTCTTCCCATAATCGATGAATATGAGGTTCCGTACTGACATGCAACCTTTCCCTCAAATGGCATCAAATCACAATCCATTTCGAAAAATACTTTTGGATTGACTCTGATAAGATCAAGCTTATATCCGGCTGTGGCAGCATGAAGGTAAAGTGTAAGTTTCTCATCTTCCAACGTATATCCATAATTCATGGCAACTACATAAGGCTCATCCCCATCTACCAGACCAAGATGCAGCACTTTGCATTTGTCAAGAATACGAATAATCTCGTCCCTGTCTTTCACTTCTAATTCACGTCTTGTCATTCCCTTTTTCATATGTAAGTCCTCTCTTCAGCAATTCTGAATATAGTATAACAAATCTGAAATGTTTTGTAACTAAGAATTTCGCCCAGCAGGCAAATTACTGACTACAATATGCACACCATTCCTCCATTTATCACATAAATCTGGACTTTCTCTTTTTTAGAGATCTCTTTCTTAGAAAGATTTTCCCTATAAACTGTCACTCTTTTCTTTTGGATCTCCCTTCTTTCTTCTGCCCACTTTTTACGACAATCCGACACATAAAAAATATTCGCGATGATTCCTCGTTCTTCCTTCATAAGAACACAGAAATACGCAACTGCGTGATTCTTTTTCTCAAAATTTTTTATACATCTTTTTAAAAAACGACTCTGCAAAGGCACACATCCCTTGGTGCCTTTACTCATATAGATGCTGCGGTCTTTTGCAAATGCATCGACTACCTGCTGCGAAAGACCTGCCTGGGCCAAAAGTCTCAGTCTTACATAAGCCTCTACCGCCAGATCCATTTTTTCATCTTCATTTTCCTCCATAAGATCGTCTGTCAAGAGCGTTTCTATTTCCGCTTCCTTTTTCAGACGATCTCCTATTTCCTGAAATCCATTATAATCAAGCTCTCCCGTATTCTCCAGAAATACATCTACCGCTTTTCGCACTGCAAGCAAACCTTTGATCGTCATTTTGGCGTCTTTGGCAACCCATGACACGTTGCCAATGCTTCCACCGCAAATACAAAGTTTGTTCTTGTCAATTTTTAGACTGCATTTTAACTTTTCCTGCACTGCAAAACCACTTTTTCCTACCTGGATCCACTCAGACATCGCCCAGATTCCTTTGTCTGACCAATTTCCTTCCTCATATACCGGAATCTCCACTTCCATCTCCTGCAGCATACTTTCTACTTCAAAAAAATAGGTATCCTGCATTTTCGTAAACTTTGCCGGTCTGTAATCATATTTTCCATCTGCCCAGACCAGTACCATGCACGAATCAATATTAATAGAAGTAACAAGAATCTTATCCTCGCCAAAACAGATACAGCATGGAACTGCATCCTTTTTATCCTTTGGAATCAGATACATTTGAAAATCCTGTTCCTTTTTCAGCGACATAATTGCATTTTCTCTATTGCCGATCAGATAAAGTCCACAGACTGCTTTTGGATTCTTATACTTTGCTTCCGAACCATTGACCTGCTCCACATACCCCGGCACACATGCTTTTACCGCCATAAGACGCTTCGCATCTTTTTTATGCAAAAACGGAGTTGTCCATGTGATATCAGAAAGCAATCTAAGAATTTCTTCTTCTTTCCAGATATCTGGCAGCTCATAAATATATTCACTTGAAATAAGCGGCAGCACATACTCCGTTCTGCCATATTGCGCTGCAAGCCTAAGCATATTCGCATCCGAAACCAGATCACTGATTTTTCGAACTGCTACATTCATTTTTTGTAAATCTTCCAATACCTGCTTTGTTCCTTTGTGTAATGCTCCTGCGATTTCATAAATTTCTGCTGACATATTCATTTCCTCCCACGTAAATCATTCACTCTGTTACTAAGTTGCTGACTACCATATTCAATTTTCAATGTTCATTTATCGTGAGACCTACTATAACAAAAAAGAATCACCTTGCATATGAACTACAAGTTGATTGCGATTTTCATATGCTAAGTGATTCTTTTATACATTTGATAATTTTCTTCCATTTCTTCTGTAGAATGTGCATCCAAACCATAAACCTTTGGAACACTCTCCGGAACATGTTTCCAAAACTCCGGTCGATACAGGTTGCCATTTCTCATAGAAGAAATATTTTGCTCCAGAATAATTCCGGTCTCTTTGGCTGCATCTACAATTGATTTTGAGAGTTCATCCGCTTCTTCATCCCACTCTTTTACACGACTCATAAATCGATCCGGATGGGCTGCAACTTTGAAAAATCCTGACTTGATTCCCTGGATCGTTGCATTGGTAAAGCCAAGCAGCTCTGCTCTATTATCTACATCTGAGTATCCAACACTTCCATCTGCATGCTCATAAATGTGCTGACCAAGAATCAGCAGATCTATGCCACCCCGTTCTAAAAGTTCTTTATAATACCAATGGTAGCTTGGAAAATACTCTGCCTCAAACCCAATCTGGATATCGATTTTATCTTTGTAAGTCTCTCTTAATTGTTTTAATGAAGAAATGTATTCTGGCATCACCTCATAGTCCATACGCCAAGGGAAATGATTTCCCGGAAATGGGCAATGGTCTGTGAATACAATCCGCTCTGCACCAAGAGCAATCGCTTTCTCGATATATGCGATATCCGGTTCAGATGAAGCATGACCACAGCGGTAAGTGTGGATATGGAAGAGGGTAGTTGGTGTAAATATCATAGGCGCACCTCTTTTCCTTTTATAAACTATCCTCAGTTTATCATAAAATTATCCCACCTCAAACAATTTCTTTGCATTTTCTCTAGTCGTTTTCTCGACTTCTTCCTCCGCAATCTCTTTTATTTTTGCCACTTCCCTGCAGATCACCGAAAGACTCTCTGATGTATTTTTTTGTCCTTCCATCCCTTTTGGTCGCACAAAGGGACTATCCGTTTCAAGCAATAT
>CAZUVY010000001.1:65948-84987 GCA_964623905.1 uncultured Faecalimonas sp. | reverse complement strand
CAGTGCACTGGCACAGATTGGTGCTACGGCAGCTTTATACTGCCTGATTACCAATTTTGCATTTGGAATCAACAATGGACTTGCCTTGAATGTAAGCCGCAATTTTGGAGCCGGAAACCAAAAGGAAGTTAAAAAATCGGTATGCTGGATGGTCACATTGTCCTGTATGATGGCAATTATTTTAATGGCAAGCTTTTTGATATGGAAAGAACCACTTCTGCGTTTGATGCAGACACCGGAAGATACCATGCAGGGGGCACTGGCGTATCTTACGATCATCTTGATGGGAATCCCACTGACGATGCTGTATAATCTGGAAGCTGGACTTCTGCAGGCAGTAGGAAACAGCATTACACCACTTATCTTTTTGTTTATCAGCAGTGTATTAAATGTAGGATTGGATTTTCTTTTTATAGGAACGCTGAATATGGGAGTGCAGGGAGCAGCGGTTGCGACGGTGCTTTCACAGGGAATCTGTGCGGGCTTAGGATTGTTTTACATCATTCGAAACTATCCAGAGCTTCGTTTCACAAGACAGGAATATAAAGTAAAACCGAAGTTTGTGCTGGAGATGTTCTGGACAGGGCTTAGTATGGCACTTATGAGTGCAATCTATAATATCGGAAGTGTGATTCTGCAAAGTGGAATTAATGCACTTGGAAGCGTTTATATTGCAGCTCAGGTGGGAGGACGTCGTTTGGCAGAGTTCTTTTACGTTCCGGGACTTGCACTTGGAACTGCGATCGCAACTTACGCAAGCCAGAATTATGGAGCCGGCTGTAAGTCGCGAATCAAAAAAGGGATTAAATCAGCCATTCTCCTGTATGGGGTGTGGTGGCTTTTTGCAGTCATCATTTCCTTTACATTTGCACCTGCTGCCGTAAGGCTTATTACTGGAAGCGAAAGTAAAGACGTAATTTACAATGGTGCGCTTTATCTTAGAGTCAGTATTCCAATGGTACCGCCAATGGCAGTGCTCGTGATTATGAGAAATGCACTTCAGGGAATGCGCCATTCCATTGCGCCGCTCTTATGCAGCTCTATAGAATTACTTGGAAAAGTAATTTTTACAATCTGGCTTGTTCCAACATTTGGATATGTGGCAGTTTGTGCATGTGAACCAGTGACCTGGGTGATCTGCTGCGCCTTTATCCTGGGAGCAGCATTTCTTTGCAGAAACGATTTTCGGGATGAGGAAAAGGATTCGTAATACATATAGATAGGAGGTTCATGACCTTGGAAGAAATAGAATATAAAGTGACTTATGATGGTGGATTCTGGAAGAACAAAGGATATGCCGGTAAAGAAATCAAAGTGAACAGGGAATTTCAATGGGGAAACGAGAAATGGAAGATTCCTTCTGTTTATATCTGTGGGAAGGGACTTGTGGTTGATTTCTGTAAGGAGGCAGATCCGGAGGAAATCAAAGCTTATATTGATAAATGGGATCTGATCAATGAGGAAGGAGATTCTTATACCAGAGAACAGATGGAGCAGATACAAAGTGAAAATCCTCTGAGGGCGGAATTTCAATCAGAAATCATCTTAAACGGAAAGAAGCTGCAGGAGCATCATGGATGCGGTATTTTCTGGCTGCCCCCAAACTGCCTAAAAGAGGAGGAAGAGGCAGATCAGGATGCAAAACGAGTCTTAGAGCATTATGGACTGGATCTGTCGCGCGGATGGTCAGTTTTTAGACAGGCATTTCTATGGGCAACAAAGCGTTCGCCTGTGATGAAGTCACTTGTTGTGAATATGGAGCAAAATCCTGTGAGGGTTTCTGGAATGCATTTCCAATCGCCATCAGTTGGAGATCAGATTCGATTTACTCATCCTGTAACGGGAATCGAGCATATTTTGCATGTACACGAATACAAAGAGGAACAGGTGGATGCGAAGTGTTTTGGGGATGAGGACATGGAATATCCGACACATTATACGGCAATGACTTATACAATTTCGCCAGATCTAGAGGAGCAAAGTTTTCTGATACAGGATTATGGTGAGGGAGATCGCCCAAGAAGGAAGTCTGTGCGAGCAGATGAGTTTGGAGAAGCTGCTGCTTGTTCCGTTGCTGTAATTGGAGGGGCAGATGGTCCAACAGCAATCTTTGTAGCAAAAGGGAACTCTGAGAAAATGCGTGTGGCATGTTCTTCGTTACATTTTGAAAAAAAATCTGAGATTGAATGGCAGATGCTGTTTTACAAGAAAATGATGGAGGACATTTGTGTTACCATAATAGGATGATGAAGAAACATAAAGTAAAAAAGATTATTTTCAGTATTTTCTGGGTTAGTATCATTTACATCCTACTCACAACGGCAAGTATCTGCATCTATTCGACCAGAGATGAGAAGCAAAATGCGGATGCGGCAATCATTCTTGGGGCAAGTGCAAGTGAATCCGGTGTTTCACCGGTATATCGAGAGCGGTTGAATCATGGAATATGGCTGTATGAAAATGGATATGTGGAAGCAATGATCGTTACCGGTGGTGTGGCAGCAGGCAATACAATGTCCGATGCCAGTATCGCAAAACAGTATCTGGTTCAGCAGGGCATACCGGAAAAGGATATTTATCTGGAAGAGTTGTCTACTATTACGCAGGAAAATCTTTTCTACGCAAAAGAAATCATGGATGCGAATGCATTTGAAAATGCGATCATTGTTTCGGATCCGCTGCATATGAAAAGAGCGATGCTGATGGCTTTTGATTGTGGGATAGAAGCATATAGTTCTCCTACGCCAACGTCTATGTATAGAAGTTTAAAAACAAAGATACCATTCTTATGCCGGGAAGAATTCTTTTATGTCGGATATCGTGCGTATCGGCTTTTTCATTAATAACCAGATAAATTTCGAGGTATTCGATTAAAAATACATTATGGAAAAAATAAAAAGAGAGTATAGCATTTCAATGACTGATTGCATGTACTCTCTTTTTGCATTATTATCCGCAATATTTTTCGAGATCCTGTTGGAAGTGTTTTAGCTGAAGTTCCATAGAAGCCCTTTCTCTGTCGGAAAGCTGGTTTAGAAGGGTTGTCAAATCTTCTTTTACTTTGAGTGGATTATATGGAATTTCTAGTGCAAAATCACTATAAGCACGTATTTTCTGGAAATAGAAGTTCGTATCCGGTTCTTCATTTCCACTCCTGCACATATTGTACATAACAACACAATCACATGCATCGATTTCCGTGCATTCCTTACAGATCCATTTTCCTAAAAAATAGTATCGTCCGCTGATTTCATAAATAAATCCAGGTTGTTTTAAAAATTCGTTCACCATAAAAATTTCTCCTGCATTAAATTTTATTATTTATAGTATAAATGAATTTGGGCGGAGAATGAAGAGATTATTTTATTTAGTCATACAGCGAAGCACCGTATTTGATTTTTCTTGCAATTTTTTGTGCAAGAACAACGAAGAGATATCCTGTAATAAAAAGGGTAGATCCTGCTCCTGCGATTGCGTATAAAAAGATAATAGGGTAAATTAATATATTCATAATTTTTCCTCCTTTAGATAAATATAATTTTTTTAAAATTCGGCTAAATTCTAGCAGAATCAAATCAGCCATTCAACGCGGTAAAGGGTTTCTTAATCGGATATTAGCCAGTTTTGGGTGTTCTTAACTGATTCTTAACCAAGAATACTGTTTTATTGCTTCCATTTTCGAATAGTAGAAAAAATCAAAATTATATGCTATAATGCGTTTTTATAAATATATATATATCGGAAATAGAGGTGGAAATATGTATCGATTATTAATCATAGAAGATGATAAAGGAATAGCAGAAGCAATTAAATTACAGGCTGAAATGTGGGATCTGCAGGTACATTGTATTGAAAATTTCCGGAACGTAATGGCTGAATTTGCAAAGTTTGATCCACATATCATCCTGATGGATATTGTTCTTCCTTTTTTCAATGGATATCATTGGTGCAGCGAGATCCGAAAGGTATCAAAGGTTCCAATCATATTCATATCCTCTGCTTCTGATAATATGAATATGGTGATGGCAATGAATATGGGCGCAGATGATTTTATTGCAAAACCATTTGATCAGGGCGTTCTTATGGCAAAACTACAGGCAATGCTGCGCAGAACCTATGATTTTGCAGCGTCTGTACCAGTGTTAGAACACAGAGGTGCTTTATTGAATACGGGAGATAATACGCTGACTTTTGGTGAGGAGAAAATTACTCTTTCCAAGAATGAATACAGAATCTTGTATATTCTGATGAAGAACAAAGGAAAGGTTGTGAGCCGCGAGAAACTGATGGAGCAACTGTGGGAAACGGATAGTTTTGTAGACGAGAATACATTGTCGGTCAATGTTAATCGCTTAAGAAAGCGTCTGGATGCAGCAGGGCTTACGGATTTCATTGCAACAAAGTTTGGTATTGGCTATCTCATTGAGAATTGAGGTGTTGGGAATGAAACTATTTATTCAGTATGTGAAACAACGATGGAGGGGGATTGCTACTGGTCTGCTGTTCTGCATGATTTTTGCTGTGAGCTTCCTACTTTATCATTTACCAGTGAAGGCCGTACTATATCCAGCAACACTTTGTGTGATTATCGGTATTATTCTTATGATCATGGACTTTCGGCGCGAGAAACGCAGGCACGAGGTTTTGACAGGAATTCAAACTATTACTGATGCTATTACAGTTGCCTTTCCACAAAGCGAGAGTATTGAGGATGAGGACTATCAGCAGATTATTCATCTGATCGGAGAAGAACATTTCTTTTACCGAACTGAGACGACTCGAAAATATTCGGATATGATCGATTACTATACTACGTGGGCACATCAGATCAAGACACCCATTGCATCAATGCGATTGAATTTACAGAATGAGGACTCTGCTTTATCTCGCAAACTTTCAACGGATTTATTCCGTGTGGAACAATATGTAGAGATGGTGCTGACCTTTTTGCGGTTAAACTCTGAAAGTACCGACTATGTTATAAAGGAATACGATCTGGATTCCATTATCAAATGCGCAGTTAAGAAGTTTGCAGGGGAATTTATTACCCGAAAAATCCGGCTTGAGTACGAACCTGTAAACACAACGGTCATCACAGATGAAAAATGGCTGTCTTTTGTGATTGAACAGATCATATCCAACGCATTGAAATATACGCCTTCTGGTAGTATTACGATTACTTTAGAGCAGGAAAAGAAGCTGTGCATCCGGGATACCGGGATTGGTATTGCATCTGAGGACCTGCCTCGTATTTTCGAAAATGGGTTTACGGGTTATAACGGTCGCGAGGATAAAAAGGCAAGCGGAATTGGTCTGTACCTTTGCAAACGTATTTGTAGCAACCTGGGGCATGAGATAAAAGCAGAATCGAAATTGGATGAAGGAACGATGATTATTGTGGATCTTGCCCAGAAGAAACTCAAAGTAGAATAACTTCTTACAAAACTGTTAGATTTCAGAGGGGATTTGTAAGCCGATTCGATGGCGACGCAGATTCCCCTTTTGTTATGATGGGAACAGAAATCACAAAGGAGGATTTTTGTTATGAGTATATTAAATATAAGCGGTGTACAAAAAATATACACCACACGCTTCGGAGGAAACAGAGTGGAAGCGTTGAAAAATGTTACATTTAGCGTGGAACAGGGCGAGTATGTTGCTATCATGGGTGAATCAGGTTCTGGTAAAACAACACTCCTGAATATTCTGGCAGCTCTTGATAAGCCGACATCCGGTTCGGTTATTCTGGATGGGAAAGATTTGAATAGAATCCAGGAATCCCAGGTGGCAGCGTTCCGACGTGACAATCTAGGCTTTGTCTTTCAAGAGTTCAATCTGTTAGATACTTTTACTATTGAAGATAATATTTATTTGCCTCTGGTACTTGCAGGAAAGCAGCATAAAGAGATGCAGGAGCGTTTACAGCCTATTGCAGTGCAGCTTGGTATTTCAAATCTATTGAAAAAATATCCTTACGAAGTTTCAGGCGGTCAGAAGCAGAGAGCAGCAGTTGCACGTGCTCTGATCACGAATCCCAAACTGATTCTTGCGGATGAACCTACAGGCGCACTTGATTCTAAGGCCACTGATGAGATGCTGCGTTTATTTGCACAGATCAATCAAATGGGACAAACAATCTTGATGGTAACGCATTCCGTCAAAGCTGCAAGTCATGCAGGCCGAGTGCTGTTTATTAAAGATGGAGAAGTGTTCCATCAGATTTATCGGGGCGAGAAAAGTGATGAACAGTTGTATCAGATGATATCAGATACGCTTACAATGCTGGCAACAGGCGGTGATCGCAAATGAGAAAAGACTTTTATCTGAAACTTGCTATGGACGGTATCCGCAAGAATAAGAGGCTGTATGCTCCATATATCCTTACCGGGGCTGTAATGGTAATGATGTTTTATATTCTCGGTTACCTGACAGAATCGCCAACTCTGCAGAGCATGACAGGGGGCGGTGTAATCACGAGCATACTTCCTATGGGTGCAGGAGTCGTCGCATTTTTCTCACTGATTTTTCTGTTTTACACCAATTCCTTTTTGATTCGACAGAGATACCGTGAGTTTGGTTTGTATAATATTTTAGGTATGGACAAACGGAATATCGGGAAAATCATGGTGTGGGAAAGCTTGTGTGTAGGTGCAGCTGCCATTCTTTCCGGTTTGGCACTTGGTATTGCGCTTTCTAAGGCGGCAGAGCTTGTTATGATGAATCTCTTGAAGGCAGAGATCACATACGATTTTCATTTTGGCATCAAGACATTTGGAAAAACGGCAGCAATTTATGGAGGAATCTATTTCCTTTTACTTCTTAATTCACTGATCAAAGTTCGTCGCTCCAAGCCATTAGAGCTGATGAAGAATGACAAAGTCGGTGAAAAGCCACCGAAGGGAAACTGGTTATTTGCAGTGCTTGGCGTCATTATGCTTACTGCAGCATACTATATGGCTGTCACAATAAAAGAACCGCTTTCTGCTCTTGCCAAATTTTTTGTAGCAGTTATCATGGCCATTCTTGCCACATATTTGCTGTTTATTGCTGGTTCAGTGGTGTTTTGCCGTATGCTGCAAAAGAATAAACGATATTACTATAAACCTAATCATTTTGTTTCCGTGTCCTCGATGGTATACCGTATGAAGCGAAATGGTGCAGGACTTGCTTCGATTTGCATTCTGCTGACAATCGTGCTGGTTATGATCTCAGCCACTTCCAGTCTGTATTTTGGGATTGAGGATAGTCTTGCAAGCCGTTATCCGTATGGTGTGAATATTTCGGTAAGCATGTCTGATCTAAAAGGGTTCAGTGATGAAAATATAGAATCACTCCGCAATCTTGTTTATGAGAATTGTGAGGAGGAGACAGAGATATATGACTGGCGTATTGGTGAGATTCCGGGTCTGATCACAGAGGAAGGAATTACGGTAGATTGGGATTCACATATCGATTTTAGCCTTTCTACGTATGACAATGTGGGGTATCTATCTGTGGTGTCGTTGGAGGATTATAACCGCCTGACATGCAGTAATGAGGATCTGGCAGAGGATGAATGCTTCCTCTATTGTATTCGAACTAATTTTGAAGGAGATACCTTCACAATGGAACACGGTGAAGGCTACAAGGTGAAAAAGGTGTTGGATGCGTTTATCGATAACGGTGAGTACAATTCTCTGATCGTTCCAACGGTATGCATGGTTGTTAAGGATTTTGAGAAATTTGTTGAGCCTGTGGCATCGCTTAAAAACGATTTTGGTGAGCCTATGATGATGTTTGACTGGCAGTGCGGTTTAGATATGCCTGATACAGAAAGTGAAATTGCGGCAGCAGATGCCGTTAAGGACGCCCTTAGAAGCGCCGACATTGAGGAAATGAACTACATTTACTCCTACAGTGTGGAAAGTTGTGAAGCGAATCGCGACAGTTTTTTTCAGTTGTACGGCGGTCTGTTTTTCCTTGGGGTTCTTCTAAGCGTTGTATTTTTGATCGCTGCTGTGATGATTATTTATTACAAACAGATATCAGAAGGATATGAAGACGCATCCCGATTTGAGATTATGCAAAAGGTCGGTATGACAAAGAAAGAAATCCGAAAGAGTATCAATTCGCAGATGCTGACGGTATTCTTTCTGCCACTTGTGTTTGCTGGACTGCATCTTGCCTTTGCATTCCCAATCGTTTGGAAGCTGCTGGAACTCTTTATGATTACAAATCAGACACTTGCTATTATTGTGAATATTATTTGTTTTGTTGTATTTGGTCTTTTCTATGCTGTGATATATAAAATCACATCTAACTCTTATTATGCCATTGTCAGCGGTGGGAAAGAATCTGAATGTTAAGAAATTTCACTTGTCTTTTAGTGTGAAATATGTACTATAATATGAGAGAAAACAGAAAGGAATGAAATAAATGGAAATAGATATTGAAAAAAGTGTTTATGCACAAAAGGCAATGAAATTATTTAAAGAGGGATATAATTGTTCGCAATCAGTGTTTTTAGCATTTGAAGATTTGCATGGTATCGACCGAAAAAAGGCATTGATGCTAAGTTCGTCTTTTGGCGGCGGCATGGGGCGCTTGCGGGAAGTGTGCGGAGCAGTTTCTGGGATGTTCATGGTTGCCGGATGTTTGTACGGCTATAGTGATCCAGACGATTACGAGGGCAAAAAGGCACATTATGAGCGCATCCAACTGTTAGCAAAAGAATTTGAAGAAAGAAATGGTTCCATTGTTTGCAGAAAACTTTTAGGTCTGGGAGAAGGAAAAGATATACCGTCACCAGAAAAACGTACCGATGCATATTATAAAAAACGTCCATGCGGGGAATTGGTCGGTATGGCAGCAGCTATTATGGAGCAGTACATGTCTGAAGTGATGTAAAGTCTTTTTACAGAATAATTGGCAAAACAGGAAAAGAGCAATTTGTTTGAAGCAAGTTGCTCTTTTATATTTGTTGCAAAAACTTATGAAACGTTTTCGCAGATTCAGAGTCTTATGATTGAGGAGGTGAAAAAATGGCAGATTTTGAAGTGATTTATATAGAACATTTTCAAAATGTATATAAATATGTATTTTCCTTATGCAGAAACGAAGCTGTTGCGGAGGAAATCACGCAGGAAGCATTTTATAAATCAATGGAGCACATCGACCGATTTGATGGGAAATGTAAATTATATGTATGGCTTTGTCAAATTGCGAAAAATACATATTTTACTTATCTAAAGAAGCAAAAAAGATATATCTCGGAAAATGAAATTGATGTTTCGAATCAGATTTCAATTAGTTTTGAAAATGAAGTGTTAGACAAGGAAACTGTGAAAAAAGTCTATAGATTATTACAGCAGCTTAGCGAGCCTTATAAAGAAGTCTTTTCCTTGCGTGTTTTTGGTGAACTGCCATTTTCTCAAATCGGAGATTTATATGGAAAGACAGATAGTTGGGCTCGGCTTGTATTTTATCGGGCTAAGAAAGAATTAAGGAGGCGATTAGATGAAGATTTCATGTGATATGATTCAGGATTTATTACCGCTTTATCATGACGGTGTATGCAGTGAAGAGAGTAAGAAAATCATAGAAGAACATTTGCAGATCTGTGAAAGATGCAAAGAAGAACTGCATCTGATGGGAGCAGAATGGACTGCCAATACTTTGCATTCGGAAGAAAAAGTAATTGCAAAAGAGGCTGCTGCCGCATGGAAAAAAGGAAAGAAAAGAGCATTTATCCTGGGTGTTCTGATTATGATGGCTGCACTTGGTATTTCTTTCGGAATGTATCTAAACTATCATTGGTCTACTTCTGTAACAGCGGAAAAAAATGGAGAAGAATTACTGCAGCAGGCAGAAGCATATTTAGGATGTGACCTTCTAGGAATTCTGGAGACAACAAAAAAGGGAGATTATCTGGCAGCACTTTGTACAGCCGACTATGGAGCCAAATGGTATATATGTGTGTTTGAGAAAGACAGTGTCTTTGAAGATCGCTGGCGCGCAAGTGGAGGCACAGGTTGTTCTGGTGGCCGCGAAATTATCAGTTGGAATTATGGAAGTTCCGAAGGCGAAGCCGTACTCATCTTTGGCGGTGGAAATATTTCGAAAGAAGTTTCCTGGTATACGTTCGAAAATGCAGGGATTTCCTATTATTGTCCTGTATATGACCATATCGTACTCGATATTTTCCTGATACCGGAAAGCGACGATATTAGTTCTTATCCGATCATGCTTAATCAGGAAAAGGAACCAATCGAGGTAGAGTAACGTGACCAGGAAAAAGATATTAGGATTATTGCTTTGTGTTTTAGTATTATGTGGCTGTAATCAAAGAAATAATACGAGCACGGAAAATGTAACCCTTTGGGTAGTGACAGAAATCTCTAAGACAGATGGCATGAATTATCAGGCAGAAATGATTGCAAAACAATTTGAAGAGGAACATGAAAATGTCACGGTAGAGTTGGAAATTTTGCCGACAGAGGAAGAAGAGCGGCAGCGGTATTTAAAGCAACTGCAGACAAAGATCATGGCTGGAAAAGGTCCAGATATCTATCTGCTGCCAACGGGAAATATGCTTACAACAGATTTGCCAAGTAATGCTTCTCAAAAGCGGGAAACGTTGGAGTATTCTATAGATCCGCTGTTTCGTGATGTTACGCAGGCAATGTACAACGGTATTTTTGCTGATATCAGTCAATATTATGACCACGATACAGAACTTGGAACAGAAGCATTAAATCAAGATGTGATGAATGCGGGTGTAATCGAAGGAGAACGGTATGTACTTCCTATTCGTTATGATATGCCGGTTCTGCTTACGGCTTCTTCCGTGAATGAGAGTACAGGTTTAGGTCAGACCCTCATAAATGATGGAATTAAGGCTTTGGTGGAAACAGCTTTGGATAAACAGGATGTAAAGATGGCGATTGGTCTGCGCATGCCGGCGGATACTTCTTTATTGCCAACCTTATTTGATTATAAAAAAGGGAAAATATTGATCTGTGAGCAGGATATCGCGGATTATATGCGTTTATATCAATCTTGGTATGAGATGGCTGCGATTCCGTCCCAAAATCTTGTCACAGAATTCGAAGAGAATTATTACAGAACGCTTGCAGAATCAGACGAAGTTCCTGGATTAACAGAAGAGCAGATACGGGAAATGTTTGCGATTGATTTTAGTCTGGAAAGTTATGTATCTCTTATGGATCATATCAATTTCGGAACGCATTGGAGTGAAAATGGGTTTCCGTTGTATTCTTGCTCACTTTCAGGAGCTTTGTACCAGGCTGCTATTTCAAAGGTTACTGAGAAAGAATTAAAGGCACAGCCCCTTCGTACTATGGATGGTTCTGTTGTTGCGGAAATTACATATTATGGTGCAGTGGGAGCAGGTAGCCAGAATCCTGAATTGGCATATTCTTTTTTGAGAGAGTTTCTTACAGAGGAATACCAGTGGGATATTTTGCGGCCACAGACGGATCGCTCCGAAGATACTTTGTTCAATCTGGCAAATGAGATTCAGAATGAGGGATTAGTGGAAGATAGCTGGCCAGTGCGCACAAAAGGTGCGACTCAATATTTATGGAAAAATTTGCAGTATCAATTGTATGAAGATTACAATTCTTTTTTTGCAGAATCTCGGAAATTGCACAAAAGCTTAAAAGGGAAAAATACTGTTTTAACAGACCAGGATATGCCAATTTTAAACTATGCGATTGATGAAGTACGTTTTCCAATCAATCAAGAATATGAGGAAACATTGGAATATGCTTTGTCGCTTTTAAATAACGAAGATGGAACACCAACGGATGTGGATATTGATGAGTTGGCGAAGTCTGTTTATAAGAATCTTTGGTGGTATCTGGCAGAGGGGTGATCAAATCATGAAAAACTCAAAATTATCTATGAAAAGAGTCAGAGAAGGCTATCTTTTGGTTTCGCCTTTGATGACAGGGTTTCTTTTGTTTTACGCAATCCCTTTCTTGATTGTGTTATATAATTCTGTCACAAAAGGAATGGGAAATGTCAGGCACTTTGCAGGGATTGAAAATTACAGCAGTTTATTAGAAAATGAGGTCTTTCGACTGGCATTTGGAAATACAGCAAGATTTCTTCTGACAGCACTTCCATTGATACTGGCGTTATCTTATGCCATTGCAATTCTCATAAAGAATCAGACGAAGAAACATAAGCAACTAAAGTCTGTACTGTTATTGCCATATATTATGCCGGTTGCAGGAACGGTGCTTCTTATTGAGATATTATTTGCGAAAACAGGTATTATCAATACCACATTATATACCATGGGTTTACCGGTTGTAGATTGGCTTCATTCGGATTTTTCCTTTCTTGTGGCGGTACTTCTATATCTTTGGAAAAATGCGGGATATACGGTGATTTTATTGCTTTCTGGGCTTGTTACGATATCCGATGAGCAGTATGCAGCAGCTTCGATTGACGGGGCAACTGCGGTGCAGATGTTTGTACATATTACAACACCGCAAATGTGGTATTCTGTATTTTTTGCTGTCGTTTTTTCGCTGATCAATGCTTTTAAATGTTTCAGAGAAATATTTCTGATCGGAGGAACACATCCAGATTCCAGTATTTATATGCTTCAGCATTTCATCAATAACGCTTTTGAGAAACTGAATTATACAAAACTAGCAGTAGCGTCAGTGTTACTGTTTCTAACGATTACAATAATTTTTACTGCATTTTATTGCTGGGTCATGCGAAAGGAGGCATATAAGGAATGAGAAAAGTATCTTTTATTCTTACTGCTGTTTGTGTAGTTCCTTTTGTCTATATCTTGATTCTCAGTTTGAGGGATTTGGAAGGCGGGTTTACTTTAGAACATTATTATGAAGTGTTTTTTGCGCAATCTCAATATTTGATACGTTTTTGGAAGAGTCTGGCTATGAGTATCTGTATTGCAGCAGGACAAGTGTTTGTATCTGTTATGGCAGGGTATGGGTTTGCAAAATACAAATTTCCTGGGAAAAATGTCATGTTTTTTGCACTCTTAATCCTCATGATCATGCCGCTGCAGGTGACGCTTGTTCCAAATTATATTATATTGGATGAAATGGGATTGCTCGATACGTATTACGCATTGATATTACCTGCAATTTTCGTGCCGCTTGGAACTTTTATTATGACCCAAAGTTTTAAATCTGTCCCAAATGAAGTGATAGAAGCAGCAAAACTGGATGGATGTAATACCATGACTGTTATTTGTAAAATTGTTGCACCTATGAATAAAAGTGGACTTGTTTGTACGATGTTGTTGTCTTTTTTGGATGGGTGGAATCTGGTAGAACAGCCATTAGTGTATCTAAATGAATTTGCAGATTATCCAATATCAGTTGCGTTGGCTTCTGTGCCGCCAGAAGAGCCTACGGTACAGCTTGTATGCTGCCTTTTGGTTGTATTACCACCGTTATTCCTGTTTTCGTATTGTAATCAGGAACTGGCAGAAGGAATTGCAATAGGAGGGGAGAAGTAACATGAAAAAGAATGTATTATATATGTTTTCCTTGATCCTTTATCTGCTGATTATTTGTACCATGTTATCGAAAAAAATTGAAACAGAAATGTATACGCAAGTAGAAGTTTCTTATCGAAGCTATACGGGGCATATTGGAGAACCATTTAGTTCATCCACGGATGTACTGTTTGAAGATGAGGAAGGGCTGCATTTGTATGAATTAGCCGAATGCAGCGGATGGTACGATGGATATTGTATTCAGGAACTTCCGTCTACATTGTGGTATTTTGATGATAATACAGGAAAAATCAAGCTTCCGAATGGGCGAAATTATATCTTAGTAGAATCAGCGTCTCGATTTCCAAAAGAAGGCAGTGCGGTAGTGGTTGTAGATATTCCAAAACGCACGATAAACTATGTTCCTTTTACAGACAAATATTTGGTTTATTACCCTGATGGAGTCCCGAAGAAATTTATTCTGCCGGAGAATTCGAAGATCATTGAGCAAAGTGATACCGCGGTACTTCTGGATATGGAGGATATTACCTATCCATTTTTCGAACATACCGCAAGGCAATTATCGGTTTCTATGAGTGATGAAAATTGCCGTGTTTTTAGCCTGACGGAAGCAGAAGTGTTTTTGAAACAACTACCATTATTGGCTGTAATTGCCATATTTCTGGTATTGCCAGTATTAATATGGATGTGTTCAGGTGTTCTGGTGAGACAGGCGAATCGCTATAGAAGATTATTGATAACAAATATAGGATTCGTTGCAATATCGATTTTAGGAGCAATAGGAATTCTTAGAAAAATAGATTTTCCCGCATCTTTTATGCCAGATAGCAGTATTTTTGATTTCTCACATTATATGCGAGAATTTGCATTTATCACAAATGCACAGAGTTCTTTGGAAGGATCTGGTCAGACGATCGCATTGCTTATAGAAGAAATCAAGAATGAGAGTGCAATTGTTCTTGGAATAGGGGGTTTTGCATGCATGGTAGTTATCGTTTTTGAAGTAGTTATGGCTAGGATCACAATTACACATGTAGAAAAAAGAAAACACGTTGCCTAAAAAGTGCAGCGTGCTTTTTTATGTGATGTTTCACAAATAATTTTTAAAAAGTTGTAACGGAAGCAATCAAACTTGTATTAACATTATATAAGAAAGAGGAAGGAGGGGGAAAATGCAGCCGATAGAAGAATTGTATCAGGAGAGCGCAAAGACGGTTTATCGTTATCTATATTCTCTTACACATGACAGCAGTTTGGCAGAAGAGCTCACTCAGGAAACATTTTATCAAGCAATTCGTTGTAGTGATAAATTTGATGAGTCATGTAAGATTACTACATGGCTTTGTGCGATAGCTAAAAACCAGCTAATTGTTTACCGAAGAAAGCATCCAGATACATTGGAATGGGAAATGACAGATAAAACAGTTCCATCAGCAGAAGATGATGCTATAGAAAAAATAAATCGTGTGGAATGTCTAAAAAAACTGCATGACTGTCCGGAACCATATCGTGAGATTATGTATCTGAGGCTGTTTGGAAACCTGTCATTCAAGGAAATTGGTGAAATATTGAGTAAGACAGAAAATTGGGCTCGTGTGATGTATTATCGTGGAAAAGAAAGGCTAAGAAAGGAGATTGAAAATGGTGGAAAAGCATAGATTAAAATGTGAATTGATTCAAGATATATTGCCTTTGTATGTAGAAGAGCTCACAAGTCAAGTGACTAATCAAGAAATTGAAGAGCATATTGCAGAGTGTGAGACGTGCAGAGCGATTCTGGAACGTATGAGGGAACCAGAACAAGTGGTGGGAAATGTAGAAGAAAAAGAAAAGATAGAGATTTTGAAGGTAGCAAAGAAAAAGAATAGAAAACAGGTGTTATTGGGTATACTTGTCGTCTGCATTATGGTTTTTGGAGGAGTGGGTGTAAAACTCTTTTTGATTGGAAGTAATGTGAGAGAAGAATCCGTTATTTGCACCGTGAAAAAGACCGATGATGTATTTCATATTGAAGCATCTCTGACAGATAGTGGGCTTGGTTTTGTAAAAACACAGGTGTTAGAAGGAGAAGGATTTCTTCGCATTGAGTTAAAGACTGCATTGGTGAGTCCATTAAGTAAAGGAGAATATAAAACAGAATATACAATCCAAAATCCAGAAGAAAATCAAATCATGCGAGTATACATTGGTGATCGAATTGTTTGGGAAGAGGGACATAATATTCCACAAACTGTTTTTCATGTGTATCAGACGCAACACGAATCTGTAGAAGATGTTTCTGCGAATGCCGAAACAGTAGCAGCACTACAAATGGAAAACTTATTTGGAAGTCTGAACCATAATTTGACAAAAACAAATTGGACCATGACTTTAGAGGAAATGCTTCCTTATGAAATTGAAATGGCTGCAGAAGAAAAAATGGAAGGATATGCATACGTATTGATGGCGCTTATTGATAATCTGGAAGTAGTTCGATTTGAATATATGACCGAAGAAGGAGAAAAAGCGTGTACCTTTAACACGGAAGATGCAATGACTGCAGTAGGCAAAAATATTAAAAGCAGTGTGCGTAGTGCAAAAGATTTGTTGATGTTGCTGCGTAAATTAGATTTAGAAGAACCATCACTGGATACCTATAAGACTATAAAAACTCCGATTCATATTATAGTAAATTCCGATTTACAATTGAACCAAATGGTCCTTTTCTATTTTTTAGATGGAAACGCTTATGGAACAACGAGGGTGGTGGAAACATCAGAGGGAATGGCGCTGAATTTGGAAGAAGAATTTGAGTTTGCATTTCCAGAGATTGATTGGATGCAGAATACATCGGAGCAACATACAATAGAACTTGCAATGGATTTGATTACTGTGGACGGAACTACATATCATGTTCAGAAAACAGATTCAATGCCATTTGAACTGGAAAACACATATGAATTTGTATTAAAAGGAAATGAAAAAGATGGTTTCTGGCTAGAGTAACATCAAAAACATCGGAACAAAATATTTGATTGTTCCGATGTTTTCTAATTTGTAGTAAAAGAATTAATAATAAAATAGTAATTGGTATATATGGAAAGTAGTTTTTATTTGAAATACATCTATACGACAAACACCAATTTTTCAAATAGATATAGACAAAAACCAGCCAATCCGCTATAATTTAGCTAGATTCAAATCATTACTTTTGAAAGGACAACTCTCATGGCTAAAGATATAAAAACTTATTATGAACAATCTTATATAGATAATACTCTTCGTTTACGTGAAGTTTTAAGGACATTGCCTTCTTTTGTAAAGGATTATTTTAGAGCGATTGAACCAACAACATCTGCAAAGACCAGAATTTCCTATGCATATGACATTCGAGTCTTTTTTAACTTTTTAATTGAAAATAATCCTATTTATAAGAATTACACAACTGATCAATTCTCTTTTCAAGATTTAGAAAATATCGAACCAATTGATATTGAGGAATATCTGGAATATTTAAAGGTCTATATTTCACCAGATGAAAAACAGATTACAAATACAGAACGTGGTCTGGCTCGCAAGTTTTCATCATTAAGCAGCTTTTATAGATATTTATACAGACACAAATATATTCAGAAAAATCCGACACTCTTTGTTGATAAACCAAAGATTCATGAAAAGGCGATCATTCGTCTGGATATTGATGAAGTTGCATTGTTACTGGATTATGTAGAAACTTGTGGTGATGAATTAACTGGCCAAAAGAAGGTATATTACGAAAAAACAAAGACACGTGATTTGGCGATTCTTACTCTCCTACTTGGCACAGGAATCCGTGTATCTGAATGTGTCGGGCTGGATATTGATGATGTAGATTTTAAAAATGACGGGATTACGGTTACACGAAAAGGTGGAAATCAGATGGTTGTGTATTTTGGCGATGAAGTAAGAAATGCACTTGAGAACTATCTTGAGACTTCAAGAGCTGCCACTACTCCCCTAGCTGGTCATGAAAATGCCCTGTTTTTATCTACACAGCGTAAAAGAATCGGGGTTCAGGCAGTTGAAAATATGGTCAAAAAATATGCACGCCAGGTGACTCCAAACAAGAAAATTACCCCTCACAAATTAAGAAGTACCTATGGTACTAATTTATATAAGGAAACAGGCGATATTTATCTTGTAGCAGATGTTTTGGGACATAAAGATGTAAATACAACCAAGAAGCACTACGCTGCTATTGATGATTCAAGGCGCAGAATGGCTGCTTCTGCTGTAAGATTACGAGAAAATCTTGATTAAATAAAAACTGTACGATATTGCTTCGAATTTTAAATAATGAAGTCAAATCGTACAGTTTATTTATTTTAGTATTTCAATTAAATCTTCACGAAGTGTCAGAATCTGAGCAACATGGTAATTCGTTACAATATCCAATTCCTGTATTACATCAATCTCTCGCGGATCACGAATGATTGCACCGCATTCTGCTAGATGTTCACGGTTTTCGGTGTTAAGCCTTCCGGGATACTCCATCTGACATAGTACCTCCAGATCGGCAATCAGTTGTCTTGCCTTTCCTTCATATATTTGGAACGTTCTAAGTTGCCTGCGGTTGCTGCGTAAATGCAAAAGCAAGGATTGTTTTGAAAAAATCTGCAATTGGTGCGCCATATCATCAATCATACGATTCATTTTTTCAGTATCCGGAAGTTTGTTATCACCGTCAAACATATCTTCCAGAAAATAAATTAATTCTTTATTTAAGCATTCTGCAGTAGAGAGGATTCTACGGCTGTTATCATAAGGAAAAACTAATGTATTGATCAACATTCCGACGCTAAGTCCGATTGCTGTATCCCAGAAGCGTCCGATGGCATAGGTCAAAGGCTGGATATCGGGTGTTGTACAGATCGTTACGACAATCAGACAAGGCAGGGACGGCGAAAAACGAATCTGAAATACATTGTATAAAGTAATTACAAATACAATTCCAATTCCTGCAACAAGCACAGAATTAAGCGGTAGATTCAGTAAAATCACTCCGGCCAATACACCAAAGAACATTCCAACAATTTGTGTCAGACAGGATTCTAAAGACTCCTTGAAAGAAGGTTCCATCGCTGCCATTGCACCAAGCATGGCGAAAATCAATCTGGAAGTGGTTGCTCCATAGGAAGTTACGATCATCATCGAGAGAATGACTGCTACTGCTGTTTTCAATGTTCTAAGGCCTATGCGTAAATTTTTATATTTAAAATGCAAAATAGTTCCTCCTTGGTTCAGTTTTAATCTTTATCTAAACTATAGTAATATTTATAAAACTCATATCTCAGTAGTTAAAATAAAAATTCCATATTAATACTTTTTTCGGTGAATCCATACTTTTCATACATTGCTTTTGCAGCAGTATTTCTCGCATTGACCTGCAATTCTAATCCATCATATTGGTGTTTTTTACAAAGCATCCTGATGTGATCCAAAAGGTTGTGACCGACACCTTTGCCACGGAAGTCTTCGGTTACAGCTATGCTGTCTATGAAAAGAACTTTCCTT
>CAZUVY010000001.1:0-65848 GCA_964623905.1 uncultured Faecalimonas sp. | reverse complement strand
TTTGCCACGGAAGTCTTCGGTTACAGCTATGCTGTCTATGAAAAGAACTTTCCTTTTAACCATTGGTCCACCAGAAACATATCGGGTAATATAAATTGCTATACCGACAATTTGATTAGAGTCTGTTTCAGCAACAAGAATTTCTTCTTTCTCTAGATGTTCCATAAACATGTCTTTAGGTAAAACAGGATCTATATTTTTATAGATATCAGGTCTCCAATCTATATGTAATGTATTGACTTCTTTCATGATATTTTCAACAGCAATGTAATCGTTTACTTTTGCTGTTCGAATATGTACTTTCATAAGTATCCGTCCCTCCATAATGTTTGAATTTAGTTATATTCAAATATGGAGTTTTAGTAGTAATCTGCTTGAAATTCTGCATTGATTTCTGAAATTTCTTTTTTACCATCAATATAGTCGCGATACATATCCCATAGATCAATATCACAATCTACTAATCCGTCTTCCATAGGAACCCATGCTCTGATTAAAGCAATTCGCTCTTCTTTTGTTGTATCCTTTATTAATGTACTTTTCATGTTATAATGCTCCTTATTGAAATTATTTATTTAAATCAAGTTCTTTTGCAATAGATTCAATTACTTCTACGTTTTCTTCAAGCATATCTGCAATTTCTTTTACTGTATGTCCTTTTGTAAGTTTCTTCTGAATTAATTCAATATATTTTTCATGAACTCCTTGTTTTTTTCCATGTTCGATTCCGAGTTCTAATATATTCATTTTCACAGCCTCCCACTCTTCAGATTCTTTTACCTCATTTACAACCTGATCAAGCTCTAAAAGTCTTGGATCTTTTACAAGAATTTCAGGATTGTCGATATACGTATTTTTCATATATTGTAACATACTAATTAACTCAGGGGAACCATTTTTACTTGTCATATTCAGAAAGGTAATGTTGAAACGTTTGGCAGAAATGCCTGATAAAGAAATGAAAAGACGAACGTCTTTTCGATGTAAAATCGATTATAACATTCGTCTTATAAAGATGCAATATGCTTTTGACGACTTTTTTGCTTTTTGAAGAAAATTTTATAGTACTTCCATATACATTTCTAATTCTTTTATTACATGAAAGATTCGTCCGTACCGAGCCAGTTTTCGAATCTCTTTTTCCCTGCTTTTAAAATATGCATTCAAAACAGCACTGTATAATTGTGGGTCAATTTTTCTGCGATGTTTTACGAAATCGCAGATAGTTCGTTCACGGTCATAGATCTGAACAGTTGTGCCGTATGGCGTTTTGTATTCTGTTAATCCTATTGGATAATACTCCTCTAAAACATAGTGATACTGGACTTTTTCATTGAGATTCAGTCTGCTTGTATTGTAACCACGCGGAACGGTGCAATCGAAAACAGCAGGTGCTTGCTCCAACAAGCCTAACAGATATGCAGAAGTTGCATAGGAAAAAATGGCTTTGGGACATCGCTGCTGCAATTCGAAATATTTGTCCGAGCGATTCTCTCTGAGTGTGTAGAATCCATGTCCAATGCGTTCAATCTTTTCCTGCTCCAGCAATTCCTTTATGCGTTCCTTTCGTATGCCGGCGTCTACGACCATCTTCGTTTTAAACATATTCTGATTTTGAAGTGCTATTTGTATGATTTTTTCATAGTCATTCATATAAAATCCTCTTTGTACTAGAATACTTCAAATATATCATAATGAAGCATAATAGTACAAGCGCTAAATTTCATAAGCCGGCAGTTGATCGCGAGGATGTATCTCACGAAACTACCGGCTTATTCTTAATTTTTCATGTCATTTCGGTATTGCATTGGAGTCATTCCAAATTTCTTTTTAAATAATCGAATAAAATGTTCCACATTTGGATATCCTATGGATTCAGCAATATTTTCAGCAGTCATATTGCCATTTTTCAATAAGGTCTTTGCTCTTTTTAATCGGATGCTTGTAACGTGTTCTCCAAAGGTTTTCCCTGATTTTTCTTTGATATATTTGGAAATATAAGGTTTGGATAAATGAAATTCATCTGCAACCGCATCAAGATCTATGGTCTGATAGTTTGCCTGAATATAATTCAATATTTCCAACAAACGGTCATCTTTGATATTTTCATTGTCCTGAAGCGCTGGTAATTTGTTTACTGCTACAACCAAGGCATGAATAGAGGCTTTGATGATATCTTCATCCATTCCGGCACCCCAGTAAATCTTGTTATTATATTTTATACCGACATATGCCATGGCTTTTGAAGAAGAACCTTTGGACAAAGCGTGTTCTTCATATACCGATAATTCGTAAGTAATATTAAAGAATTGTTTTATCGTATTACTTACTGCATCCAAACGTCCATTTCCATTTGCATCTACAACAACTTTCTTTTCTCCACATTGGATGGTTGCCTCTGCGAAAATACCGTTTTCCTGTTTGAAATGGCATTCAGGAATGTGAAAAATAGGAGTATGATTTACATATTGATCCATAAAAATGTCATATACCCATTGTGGAGACAGTTCCTTGTGGTCCATATCGGAAACGTGTTTGACCGCATAGCCGACTTCTTCTCGCATCTTTTCTGGAATAGAGACTGCAAAATTCTGTTTTAAAATATATGCAACGCCTCCCTTACCAGATTGACTGTTGATACGGATGACATCTGCATCATAAGTTCTTCCTACGTCTTTTGGATCAATTGGCAAATATGGAACGGTCCATGTATCTGTTTGTTTTTCTTCGCGGTAATTCATACCCTTTACGATCGCATCCTGGTGTGATCCGGAAAAAGCGGTAAATACTAAGTCTCCGGCATATGGCTGTCTTGGAGAAACCTGCATGCCAGTAAGTCTTTCGTAGGTTTCGCGGATTTCCGGCATATTTGTAAAATCAAGATTAGATTCTACGCCATGCGAGATCATGTTCATGGCGAGCGTTATGATGTCTACATTCCCAGTTCGTTCTCCATTTCCAAATAAAGTACCTTCGATACGGTCTGCTCCGGCCAAAATACCAAGTTCTGCATCACTGACACCACTTCCGCGGTCATTATGTGGGTGTAAACTAAGTGTTACTGCGTCACGATATTTCAAATTATTGTGAATATATTCCACTTGCGTTGCAAAGACGTGTGGCATGGCATTTTCTACAGTAGTTGGAATATTGATAATCACTTTTTTATCGGTTGTTGGCTGCCAGATGTCTAATACTTCATTGCAAATTTCTACTGCATAATCAACCTCTGTTCCCGGAAAACTTTCTGGACTGTATTGGAATGAGAAATTGCCTTCTGTTTCATCTGCAAGCTGTTTTAAAAGTTTTGCACCGTCAATGGCGATCTGCTTGATTTCTTCTTTGGACTTACGGAATACTTGTTCGCGTTGTGCGACGGATGTGGAGTTATACAAATGGATCACGGCTTTTGGAGCTCCTTTTACCGCTTCAAAAGTCTTTTTGATAATATGTTCTCTGGCCTGTGTTAACACTTGTACGGTGACATCATCCGGAATTAAATCTTGTTCTATCAATGTTCGCATAAATTCAAATTCTGTTTCAGAAGCGGCCGGGAAACCGACTTCGATTTCTTTGAAGCCAATTTTTACAAGCATTTTAAAAAATTCTATTTTTTCTTCTAATCCCATAGGTTCGATCAATGCCTGATTTCCGTCGCGTAGGTCTACAGAACACCAGATTGGTGCCTTTTCTATATGATCTTTTTTTGCCCACTCTAATCCATAGACTGGTGGTAAAAAGTATTGTCTTTGATATTTTGCTATGTTGTTCATGTACATCACCCTTCTGTCTGAATTAATATTTATCAATTTGAATGATGAAATTTTAACTCTAAGAATGGGTAATTGCAATGATTATATTTAATCAATAATACTGATTAATATTAATATTACGCAAAAAAGAGTACAGAAAAAGGATCGCTTGACGATCCTCTTTCGAAATCTGCAAGTTTATTTTGCAGGAATCTTATTTAAATCTGCATTTAAGTCTAATAACATTTCTTTGGTAATGTCCATGTTCATTGCACCGCAAATCAAACCAATTACGCGAAGAATGGTCATGTTATTCATCATGTTTAACATTGCCGGATAAGCGCATCCGCCCATGAATTGGGCGTACATATTTGCAGCAGTATCCATGCCTGCACTTTTAATTACTGTTTTCAAACGTGAATTCAGTGAACAATATCCTTCAATCTCAACAATATCCCACCAGTTGAGAATGGCTCCTTTTTCTACCAAACGGTATGCAGGATTTTCTTCTGTCACTTTGCGGATCATGCTCTCATCTGTGAAATCACCAGCAACGGCTGTTAATTTTGTTTCACCAACGTTTGGTATGTCAAATTTGAAGAAATGGTCTTCTGCTGCCAGTACACCCAATGAAACTCCATTTGCAAATAATTCTACTGTAGGCTGATTTGAATAAACAGTCACCTTCGTTGTATCTTCTACGCGGTCAACATAACGTTTTCCAGCGATGTGTACAAATGGTTCATCGGAAAGCCATGCTTTGTAAGCATAGAAAGAATCTTTTTTATATTTGCGGTCAAATGTTACAAGACCTTTGTGGTTTTGACCATTTTCCCCACCTTCGTTACGGGCATCTGCACCGAAGTCAAACATGTTCCATACATGAGTTGCCCAAAGATATTTGCGAGGGAACAGTTGCTTGATCAGTTCTTCATGGTAATATGCCTGATATTCTTCTGTATAATCGCCAGGACCTGGGTTTGAGCTGTGCCAGTTAAGTGCTTCACAGCCATATTCTGATACACCGATACAGATATCAGGGTGTTTTTCATGGAATGTGTCAAACCATGGGCCGTAATCCTGTACTTCGCCGCCATACCATCCAAAATAATGATTGTAACTGATGGTATCTGGTGTAAGTGTGTATGGATGATCAGGTGAGCATGTAGATACACAAGCCATGGTTGTCAAACGAGTCTTGTCCAGTTCATGTGCTAAATCGTTCAGAACTTTATGGTTGTCTTGAATATCAAGGTCATCTGGTGTTCCTTCGATTGCATTGATTTCATTCGAAAGACCCCATACCATGATAGAAGGATGATTGTAATTTTGTACGATCAGTTCTTTCATCTGCTGGATCGTATTTTCACGGCCTTTTGGAAGATGAGTCGTAATATATGGAATTTCCGCCCAGATCACTAAACCATATTCATCACACAAATCATAAAAATATTGATCATGTTGATAGTGTGCAAGACGAATCGTAGTTGCACCTACTTCACAAATCAGTTCGATGTCTTCTTTGTGCATTTCTTTTGTCAGAGCATTACCAACGCCCCAGCGATCCTGGTGACGAGAAACACCGCGAAGAGGATATTCTTCTCCATTTAAGATAAATCCACGGTTTGGATCGATTTGGAAAGAGCGACATCCAAATCGTGTAGATATTTTATCGATTTCTGTTTCCTCTTCCACTAATGTTACTTCTGCTGTGTAGAGATAAGGATCTTTTCTTCCATTCCAAAGATGAGCATTTTCGATCACAAAATCAGCTTTTGTATCTGCTGATGTGAAAGAAGCAACTACATTTCCTTTTGCATCTTTTAAGGTATATACGAGCGACTGTGTTTCTGTTTTATTTGCCACCCAGACTTCGACTTCTACATTTGCATTTGCACCTGCTACAACAGGTGTTACTTTTATACCTGGTGTGCCATAGTATTCAAGTTCAAAATGACTGTTTGCTACAGCAATCAGATTTACATCACGATATAAACCACCGTAGAAAGTAAAGTCAGCATTCTGTGGATATACGCGGTCATTTGGTGCATTATCTACTTCAAATACGATAAGGTTCTGCGCTTCCATTGCATCTGTTACATCCACTCTCCAGGTAGAGTAACCGCCATCATGGCTTGCGAGTTTCTTTCCGTTCCAATAAACTGCTGCAGATGAGTTGGCACCTTTTACTTCCAAATAGTATTTGTCAGCGGTAGGTAAATCGATTTTATCTACTGATTTTGCATAATAGGCTGTTCCTCGGTAAAGGTCGTTGTTACCATCTTGTCCATCAATATCGTTCCATGTATGTGGCAAATTAACCCAGTACCATCTTTCAGGCATTTCAGCAGGAACTGCAGTTGCTTCCTTGCTGAAAGCCCATTTTGTGTTCAAATTAAAAATTGTACGCATGATAAATGCTCCTTTCGATATTTAAACTCTAGGAGCATTATAACATATCGGTGTATTTTGTATTGCGACTATTTTTGCTATATTTGTATAATATTTGCATAAATTTAGTTACGACACAAATATTATAAAATTATTTTCTGCTAAGAAGTGCTTTTATAGGTATCTTAATTTACAGTTGTAGGTGTCAAGCTGTGCTTTTCTTCCGAGTGGCAATATTGCATGATTCCATCCATGTCCGAAATCATCGCAGTACACCACCGGAATCTGATGTTCTTCTCCTAAACGTTTAAGTCGCCACAGAAAATCCGGAGGCACATTTCCTGAGTAATTTCCAAAAATGAGCCCTGTTACATTTTCCATAATAGGATCCTGTTCAATATGTGTCAGCATGGCGCTTACATAATCAATACCGCCAAAAGATTCATGATCTTCTACAAAAAGGATATATTTTTCCTCAGGATTCCATGGAAAATATTTATTGCCAAGGATCATTGCAAAATTGCGTGCATACCCGCCAATCAAAATTCCTTCGGCAACTCCGTATGTCTGTACCTTCCATTCGCTGTTCGGAACGTGTTCGTTCATACAGTCGAATACTATATGTTCCCAGAAATGCTTTGCATCATAGTCTGTCATATTGATAAAATTGTGCGGAGCAAATCCGTAATAGGTCTCTAATCCAGTCTGCGCCCAGATTGGATTTAGAAGAAATGTGCCGTCACTGTAACTACAGATTCGTTTTGGGGTTCTTTTGATGTTTTCAAAATCAATGTATGGAAGGAGTTCATTTGCACCTTCCCCGCCGCCAAAAAGTATCAATTCTACTTCTGGATCAGATATAAGCTGATTAAAATCCGAAGCTCGTTCCTGTGGTGTAGCAGAATAGCCGTAGGTGTTTTTATAGAGATGATTGGCTTCGCGTACCTGAAATCCTTTCTCTCGGATACAATTGATTGTATTTTGGTAATCCCAATAATGGGCGATGTGGCTTGGCGAACAGATGCCAATGACACCGCCTTGCTTTAAACATGTTGCTTTCATTTTGTTTTCCTTTATTTTTTGAGCTTTTTATAATAAGAATCTGCTGTATAGAGTGCAACAACTGGGTTATGACCAAGAACACGGTCTTTTGTTACACAAGTTGTGACCAAAGCATCTGAGTATTTATAGAACAAACTGTCATGTCCAACGCAGAGTCCTACTACGATATTCAGATCCGTTTTTGCTTCGTTTAAAATCTTTGCCTGTAAGATCGGATTACACATATTAGGTCCGAGATTGCTGCATTCTTCAGGGATACCTACAGAAACTTTTTTCTGGACGCCTGCTTTACATGCAATACCATAAACCTCAAAGCCATGTCTGCGAAAGATATCTGCCAAAGTTCTGCTTTCACGAATCAGTCCGACACAGGTGGCAATTCCTAACTTTTTAAATCCCATTTTTTCTGCATATGCCATGATCTCTTCTACTCTTGTATATTTACAATAGAACTCATATTCCACTTCTGCTGCTGCGATCATAGAACGACGGTTTTCCTCTTCTTCATAACATTTCATGGCGTCAGCCAGCACTTCTTCGTTCATATGTGTCGTAAGACAAAAATCTGGATATGCCTTGTCTTCTTTATTACAATTTGTAACTGCGCAATCCACACATGATAATTTTAGTTCGCTCATAATTCATTCCCCCAAACGTATAATATGGTTTATTATACCATAGCAGATTGTCATTTAGGTAACTATTTAAAAAAGGAAGATCTCCCTCTGGAAATCTTCCTCAATCATTCATTAGCAATTTCTTTTTAATAATCTCATTTTGAATGCTTTGATCTTTGACATATATCTGCTTGTATAAAGGACGCCTATGATCAAAACACCAAGTACGATGCCCAGCAGGTAGCTGGCGATCATTTCGTGTGTTTGTGTTAATCCATAAATATCCATGAACATGTATCCTAAATAGGAAACGAGTCCTGCGATAAATACGAAATTGACGCGTTTTGAAAATTCCATTTTATCCTGTGTATTATAATCTGCTACTTTTAATAATGTTTCTTCTGTTTTCTTATCCATATCTTCTTTTTTCCTTTCACCATCTAAAATTTCACTGATCTCTACTTCATAATAATTTGCGATTTGAATTAACAAATCTAAATCCGGCATGTTAGTTCCGGTCTCCCAGCGGGAAATACTTCGATTTGTAACTCCCAGAGTTTCTGCAAACTCAGCTTGGGTGATTCCTTTTTCTTTGCGAAGCTCTTTTAAAAATTGTCCTATCTTTTGTTGGTTCATGTTGTTTGTCTCCTTTCAATGTTGAGTTTAGTGAAATTTTAGGGAAAAGAAAACGACTCAAAACGAGAATTTAAGGCGATTTTAGTATTAGACACACGTTGTCTAATGCTGATTTCCACCATTTTCTATTTATAAGCGATAAATTTAGGGCCTTCATCCGAGTATCCGACCTGAATGATCAGTAAATCCTCTGTATAGAAAATATATAAAACGTCATGTTTTCCATCCAGGGTGTAATAGATTGCGTTCTCATAATCATTGCCAAGATATCGGGTATTTCCTACAATTGCTTTTTTATCTTTTATTAATTCGGCAAGATTTATATCCGATTCATTGGATTCAATTTCTGCATTTTCGAGAAAATTGTGAATGTAGTCTTCTTCCAAGATAAATTCAGTTTCGCGCATATCTCCATCTACATATTCCATGATGATTACATGAAAGCAAAGAAAACTTTTTACATTGAAATCATGAATGGAAATGTCTCGTTCTTCATTGTAACAGTAGGCTTCATTATAGGTTTGGTTTTGCTCAAATTCCGAAAAGTCATCTGTGTAACTGCATTTGTAAATTGTATTTCCAGTATTAATTTCTATCTTAGGATAGACTGCAAGAAAAATTGCAGAGAAGATTATAATGGCGAAAAATATTTTAAACTTTTTATTCATTAGGAACCTCATACTTATAAATTGGAATTAGGATGTATTTGGATATTAACACAATTTCCGGTTCATTTCTATAAAAAATCTGTCCCATATTTGCATTTAAAGTTTAACCCTTGTGTTATTCTAATATTTATTGCAATACGATAAATATTTATTGACATTCTGTATTCCAAGTATATAATAAGATTAACACGAAAAATTAATAAACGAAGATCAGCTTCAATAAGGCTGAAAAGGAGGTACTTTTATGCAGCAATCATCACTTGCCAAATGGCTGAAACTTATCGTAATCGGTGTTGGAATTTGTCTGACTACTATTTGTGGATGGGTGATTCCTAATATGGGGGATGCTCTTTTGATGCAGTATCCTGAATTTTCATATGCATTTATTCCATGGCTTATTTTTATCTGGCTATCTGCTGTTCCATGTTATATTGTACTTGTAATTGGGTGGAAAATATTTACAAATATCGGGAATGACAGATCTTTTACATCCATGAATGCAAACTATTTAAAATGGATATCTGTTCTGGCAGCAGTAGATTCTTTTTTCTTTTTTAGCGGCAATATTATTTTAGGATTACTTAACATGAATCATCCAGGAATCGTAATGGCTTCCTTGGTCGTAGTAACTTTTGGAATATCTGTTTCCATTATCGCAGCTGCACTCTCTCATCTCGTGATGAAAGCTGCTGTGTTGCAGGAACAGAATGATTTAACAATCTAGGAGGTATGAAATGGATAACGAAAATCTGAATGGCGAAATTATTTTTAATATCGATGTCATGCTTGCAAAACGTAAAATGAGCGTTACAGAATTGGCTGAAAAAGTAGGAATTACGATAGCTAATATGTCTATTTTAAAGACTGGAAAAGCAAAAGCTCTTAAAATCACTACTCTAATAAAGTTATGTGATGCGTTGGACTGCCAGCCGGGAGATCTTTTAGAATTTAGAAGGAAAGAATAAAAATTACTTGCGGCCAATCTTCTGGCCGCAAGTAAAAGTTAATTCTTTAATTTTTCTGATATGATTTCTATATGTTCTGGAAGTAATTCAAATCCGTAAAGATTCAATTCTATAAAATAATCCTCATAACAGATCAAATATTTTTCTTCGAGCTGTCCATCATAACATAATTGATATGCGGATTTGGCATTCCAAGGGGATGCATCTATTTCTTGATAGTTTCTGTCTTCATACCACTCATCGTATTGCTGGAACAGCTCCATAAAACATGCATCATAGAGGAATGACGCTTTGATCTTAATGATGGAATATGACATTTCAGGCATATCCTGCATATAATATGGTGCTGATTGTACTACTTCTGTTTTTTGAAGCAAAATGGATTCTGCTGCTTCTTTTTCATAGGAATAATCCTCATAATCTATATCTATCAAATCTTCGAGATATAATGGCAATTCATCGTGGTATATCTTATAAGTCCAGTTCAGATAATCATATGTTTTATATGGTGTTCGTTCCTCGAACATCCCATTCTGGGCACCTTTTATTAGTAAAAAGGTCACAATTCCAAGTAATCCAAAGGATAATACGAAAGAAGAAATCATTGTTATCATGCGATTCTGTTGCGCAGGGACTTTTTTCTTTTTTAATACAGATTTTAGGCTATTTATAAGAAAAATGACAGTGAATGCATATGTGATTCCAATCAATGCTGCACGTACATATAGGAACGACTTAAGAGAAAACATCCACCAGCACATTCCCAAAAGTAAAATGAACAGTACAATCTTTTGAAGAGTTTTGGTACTCTTAGTCTCTATAAAGCTTCCATCGATTTCGGCAGCAGTTTTTGCTTTTTTGTACCATTTATAATAATTCAAAAGCTCTGCGCTTGATACGAGGATGACACAAAGCCAGCAAAGTGAAAGAAATAAATTGGTGTTTTGCAGATTCACATCCAAAATATTGTTGAAAAATCGGAATAGAATCAAAGCTTCCTGTAAAATTCCAAGAGCAAGCGTGATTATGTTGCTGACAATAATTGTTTTTTTGGCACTTTTATGTATAGTTTCAAGTTCGATAAGTGCATCTGTGATAATTGGAACTGGATCCTCCGCCTCGTTATAATAAATCTCCATTTGTGCAGAGGAAGCGGCAAGTTCCCAGCCAGAATGTGCACAGAAATCACGGAAGATTTCTTGGTTTTCCGATGGTTCTGGGTCAAAGGCAGATGCTTTCGGGAAATAGGTAACAGAAAAATGAAGTTGTTTTGGCTCAATTTTTCTGTAGTGCCAGAAAAAATTCGTGATTTTTTCCAACATCCATCCTTGCATAGCCATGTGTT
This sequence comes from uncultured Faecalimonas sp., assembly GCA_964623905.1. GTDB lineage: Bacteria > Bacillota > Clostridia > Lachnospirales > Lachnospiraceae > Faecalimonas. The sequence goes on along the minus strand of CAZUVY010000001.1, from coordinate 54,412 downwards.
CCATGTGAGCTTCTATGCCTGTACGGTCATAAAATGAAAATAACATATATTCTCGCTTTTTATTTTTCATAGATATTTCACTCCTCTCCCATAATCTTTTGGTAGTCCTGAATCTGCGTATGAAGTCTGTTATATTCAGCAAGTAACGTCTGCTGTCCTTTTTCGGTCAGGATATAACTTCTGCGGCGACCTTCTGCCTTGGTTTCACGAATCATGCCGGCATCTAAAAATTGTTCCAGTAAATTGTAGAGGGTACCAGAACCCACCGTGACACGCCCGTTTGTCAGAGAAGGTACTTTATCCATAATATCCATTCCATAACATTCTTCCTTTAAGCAGAGAAGAATATAAAACATTTGCTCTGTTAATGTCTGAAATTTAGCTCTCGGCATTCCTTCTCCTCCTTTTGTCGAATATCGATATTTCTTAATTACAGTATAATGTCGATATTCGATAATGTCAATTATCCTCGTAGAAATTCGTAAAATATTATATAATTTGAGTGTGACATTTTACGATAAATCCGTAGTAAATAAGTAGAAAGGCAGGTGACGGCGGATGAATGATCAGGAAATCATAGCTCTCTTTTTTGCACGATCGCAGCAGGCAATTATAGAACTTTCCAACAAATATGGGACACTGTGCAATCAAATTGCAAGAAATATCTTAAAAAACAAACAAGATGCCGAGGAATGCGTCAATGATGCATATCTAGGAGCATGGAATACCATTCCGCCACAAAAACCAGATCCACTTATCTCCTACATTTGCAGGATTGTAAGAAATTTGTCTATAAAGAGATATCATACCAATACGGCACTCAAAAGGAATAGTTTTTATGATATTGCACTGGATGAATTGGAATATACACTCCCCTCTTCATCCACTATTGATGAAGTATGTGACGCAAAGGAATTGACACAGGTTTTGAATCGTTTTCTGGAATCACTGGATCAGGAAAGCAGAGTTTTATTTGTGAGAAGATATTGGTATGCAGATTCTATTTCACAAATTGCGGCGATGTTTCATATATCTGATCACAATGCAACGGTTCGCCTTTCTCGGATCCGAAATAAATTAAAACTATTTTTAGAGAAAGAAGGGATTTATGTATGAGAAGGGAGAAAATTTCTGATGCGCTTACAGAGATAAATGAGAAATATATTGTGGAAGCAGCAAATTATTCCCATAAGAGAAAAGATTCATTCAGACGATGGATTCCTTTTGCAGCAGGTATCTGCATACTTCTCGGAATCGGCTGTTTTTTCAAATTTGGTGGGATAAGAAGTGAAAACTCCTCTATATCGGAAGATCAGTCACAAGTACAAATGACGGAGGAAGGGGTCTTAATTCCTGAAATGGAAATTGCGTCAGAATACTTAGAAAGTGCAAAAGCAGAATCGACATCTGATATGGTAGCGTTTTTTATTTATGAGGGCCGCAGTTATGTACAGTATGAGTATATTGAAAATGCAGAAACACTTATTGGTGAGAAAATCGGTACTGCAAATGGAACCATTTCCGAGTGGACCAAAGAGGATGGCTATGTAAACGGTGCTGGAAGTGTATCAGGTGACTTTTATACGGTAAACGGCTATGACTCTGACTTTATGCTTTGTATGAAACAGGAGCAGGATGCAATCCTGACATTTATAAACAATAATGGATTTACGATTCAAAAAGGATATGAGCTTTTTGAGGAGCGTCTGCATTTAAAAGATACTTATGTAAGTGTGTATTGTCAGGAAAGAAATGACTGGAACAATGGCGTGGATGTGTCAGTGCAAATCCAGGAGAAAGATTTTGATATCATAGATCAATTTCTGACCAGGATAGATGACGCAGAATTTATGCTTCTAAGTGACATTCCATTGGATGACGATTCGAATAATGTATATGACAGTAAAGAATTGTATCACATCTATTTTACTTCTGAAAATGGTATGGTGACTCATTTGCGATTATTCGAAGGTGGCTATGTGAGTTTCAATGGAATCAGCCAGATCTGTGTGCAGATAGATCAAACATTTTTTGAGGATTTTATTCAAATACTAAAATATTAGAAAGGGTGTAGAAAGATGTCTGGAAAGAAAGGTTTAAAAATTATATTAACTACAACTGGAGTTCTGCTGGCAGCTATCCTGCTTTTCTTCGGAATCATCCTATATAAAGGAATGGGAATTACGATTGGACGATGCCTGATCGCAGATAACGGTTCCTATCTTTTGATCGATGATGATTCGCCAATTGTAATGTCGTCAGATTCCGAGAAGATGTTTTCAAAATTATCATCTGGAGACAAAATTCTGGTCGTACATAGTGGTGTAAATGAAAGTTATCCTGGTTCTACGGGAGTCTATCTTTGTTTGAAATTGACTAACGGAGATATTTATGAGATTCCAGCAAGAGTCATTATGGATTTAACTGAACTTGGATGGCTGGGAAATACAGAAGAAACGGCACCTTACCAATACGATGTTGTCAAATATGTGGATGGAGATATCAGAATGTCTCTTTCGCTTTTAGAAAACTGGGAATATGAAATTGTTTCAAAAGATTCGGAAGATGGACCATATGGAATCGCCTTTTGGCCAAAAGATAGTAATGGCGGACAAATGAAACTGCTCTACTATCCGTTTTTTGGGGTATGTGGAACGGGGTTAGAGACAGAAATCATCTTCATCAATGATTATCAGGCAAGCAAAGGCACTTATGACAATGGGGAGTACTGGACCTATATTTCTTTTTCAGATTATGTTACAGAGTATACGGTTGATGATGAAAAAGCAGATTGGGTGGCAGATTATGTACTTTTAAACGATGGTGCAGATGATTGGATGGACGAATATGAAAAGGAACTTGAATTTATCCTGGAATCTATTTTGCTTGGTTATCATGTAGAGACAGAATAAGGAAATAACAAAGGCCCGATAAATCAACAAATTGGTTTATCGGGTCTCTCTTGTAACTATGTACTTTTCATATTGGGATAAATCTGTTCCATTCTTTCATCATCAAATTTCTCATCTATGATCTTCTGCCATCCAGCATTTGCAGGAATACCATTTTGTCTTTCAGTGCTTCGCAGCAAAGCAAGCCCGGAAACGGCAATATTGCAAGTCATAAATAAAATCAAGATCCATGTAATGATTTTCCCAGGTTTCAGTGGGAATTTTTCAATCCAGGCAGAGATTTTAGGATACAGAAACTTCATCCAGACTACTGCTGCGATTCCCCAGAAAAAGCAATACAGCAGATTAATACGACCGCCAAGGTTGAATGGGATCTTGCTATAATCCCAGAAGATTTTTCCGAAGACAATTTCTGTAAATACACTGCAGACATATTCATAAGCACCGCCCAGAAATGTACCGATCAAGAAAAGTACACGGTCAGGCTTGTCTTTATATTTGTATAATAAAAGAGTTGCAAGAGCAATCGCACCGCCCCAAACAATACTGAACGGACCCCATACTACACTGCTTCTGCTCATCCAGACTCCGGCGGTAATGCGGCAGTAGATCGTTTCAGTAATATCACCTAAAAATGCGCCGATAATGAACAGCCAGACAATTTTGTGGAAACTGCATCCATATGCAAAAACATCCGTTTTTTTCTCGGAAACTTCCAATTTTTTCGCTTTCGGATAGGCAGTATGGATACGGCGGTCTACATTTATATAAATCTTATGTCCTAATTTTGCAGTGATATTGGTCAACCAGTTATCTACTTTTTCCCACCGTTCTATCTTTTTACTGCGCCCGGACAGAATGATCAAAGTTGCAGCAACATCAAGTACAAGCAAAGAAAATAAGATCCAGACAAGGATTGATCCGGCTATATCTGGAATAAAATGAAATAGCTTTAATAATAGCAGATTTCCCCACTTAACTGCAATATATGCCAGGAGCCCCCACAAGGCTGACATTGGAAGTGAAATGTATCCATCAACATTCCATTTCATGTGAGAGTAGTCCCACCATCTTTCATGGTAGACCTTTTCAATCAAATGTCCTGCAATCCATTCAAATAAGGTAGCGATAATAAAAGAACCAATATACAGCCATATACCGTCCAGATCACGACTGAATACAGTAATAAAGACGGTAGACAGACCATACAAAATACAAAATGGTGCATTGACAAGTCCTCGATTGACGAATCTCTTATTTTTGGTTGCTGCTGCAATTGTTTCTAATACCCATCCAAGAAAAGAATAGATAAAAAACAGCCATAAAAGCTCAATTCCTGTGTAAATCAATGTTTTTCTCCTTTAGTATCAACAAGATGTTTATTTTAATTGTTCAGAGTCTAATACGATCGTAAATGGGCCATCGTTTATCAGGCTTACTTTCATATCTGCTCCGAAACTGCCCTTTTCTACAACCGGAACACTTTCTTTGCATTTAGCAATGATATACTCATACAATCCTTCTGCAAGATCAGGTGCGCCGGACTCGATAAAACTTGGACGGTTTCCTTTTTTGCAGTTTGCATATAATGTAAATTGAGAAATCAAAAGAAGTTCTCCATTCACATCAGCAAGTGAAAGATTGGTCTTTCCATTTTCGTCTTCAAAAATACGAAGACCGATCATCTTTTTTACCATTTTATCGGCGATTTCTTTTGTATCGTTCTGGCCAACACCGATCAATACCATAAATCCTTTTCCGATTTCTCCAATTACCTCTCCATCTACTTTCACAGAGGATTCTAAAACTCGTTGAATTACAAATTTCATAATGTTTCTCCTTTTTTCATCACTTCCTACAATTCTAGCACAGGGAGATATATCCAACAACTTAAAAACTTGTAAATTTTATTAAAATAAGATAATATAAGCAGAGAAATGTTTAGAAAGGATTAACGACAGATGAAACTTCAACAGTTATTGAGTTATACAAGAAAAGCCGTAGATGATTATCAGATGATTCAGGAAGGGGATCATATTGCAGTTGGGATTTCCGGCGGAAAGGACAGTCTTACACTGCTCTATGCGCTTCACGGCTTAAAACGCTTTTATCCGAAGAAATTTGAGCTCAGTGCAATTACAGTAGACCTCGGTTATGAAAAGTTCGATACAGAGCCTTTAAAGGCCTTGTGCGAGGAATTAGGGGTTCCATATCGTGTGGTCAAAACAGATATTGCACACATTTTATTTGAAGAAAGAAAGGAAAGCAATCCTTGCTCTTTATGTGCAAAGATGAGAAAGGGTGCGTTAAATGATGCTGTAAAAGAAATGGGATGCAATAAAGTTGCCTACGCGCACCACAAGGATGATATTATTGAGACAATGCTGCTCTCTCTTCTTTTCGAAGGAAGATTTCATTCTTTTTCTCCAAAGACATATTTGGACCGTATGGAGCTGACAGTGATTCGTCCAATGATGTATGTAGACGAGGCAGACGTGATTGGTTTTCAGCACAAATATAATCTGCCGGTTGCAAAAAGCCGTTGTCCAATCGATGGCTTTACCAAGCGTGAATATGCAAAAAATCTGGTAAAGCAGCTTAATCAGGAACATCCGGGAGCCAAAAACCGTATGTTTACTGCTATTTTAAATGGAAATATTCAAGGATGGCCAGAGCGAGTTTAGAGCCATAATAAAAATCTCCAACACGGAAGTGCTGGAGATTTTTTATAATTATATTTTATAAATGATCATTTCTATGTGCGTTTCGAATCTTTACATATTCTTTGATCGCTTCTACGGTTCCTTCTACGCCTAATTTAGCACTGTTGATACAAAGATCGTAACCTTTGACATCGCCCCACTCTTTGTTTGTATAATAGTTGTAGTAGCTTGCACGTCTCTTGTCTTCTTTTACAATCATGTCTTTTGCTTTCGAATCAGAAAGTGTTTCATGGAAATTCTTTTCATGATATTCTTTTACTTTGCGGATACGAGCATCCATATCAGCATAGATAAAGATATTGATTACGTTGTCAAAATCTTCCAATGCATAATCGGCACATCTTCCTACCATAATACATGGACCTTGAGAAGCAATTTTCTTGATTGCATCAAATTGAGCTAAAAATACTTTGTGATTGATTGGCATATCTGCAAATGTTCCTGAAGAATATCCCAAAGAATATGTATCCATTACCAATGAATAAAGGAAACTATTAGTAGGCTTTTCATCATGTGATTTGAATAATTCTTCTGACATACCGCTGTCTTTTGCAGCAATCTTAAGCATTTCCTTATCATATAATTTTACGCCATACTCTTCTGCAAGACGTTGTCCAATCTGTAATCCCCAGCTTCCGAACTGTCTACCGATTGTAATAATCATATTGTTATTTTCTTTCATAACTAGTCACGCTCCTTTGTAACACTGAATTCGTATCGAATATATTTATATTATACATCAATAAATTTCAAAAGTGTACAATTTTTTGAATTTAATTCGAATTTTCTAACTTCTTTAACAATGATGTAAAATATTCTGGGAGCGGAGCATCGACTTCCAGATAAGTGCCAGATCGCGGATGTGTAATACCTATAATCTTGGCATGCAGTGTCTGGCCTTGCAATTTAAAAGGACATTTTGCTGGGCCATAAACGATGTCACCCAGCAAAGGATGCTGGATACTGGCCATATGCACACGAATCTGGTGTGTTCTTCCTGTTTCAAGCTGACATTGAATGTAGGTATAATTTCGGAATCGTTGAATTACTTTATAATGTGTAACGGCTTCCTTTCCATTCTTATGATTAATGCTCATTTTTTTGCGGTCGATTGGATGGCGGCCGATTGGAGCATCAATAGTTCCTTCATCTTCTTTGATAACGCCATGAACGATCGCATGATAAACACGTTTGATGGAATGGACTTTTAATTGTTCTGCCAGATTTTGGTGTGTAAAATCATTTTTACAAACTAAAAGAGACCCTGTCGTATCCATATCAATTCTATGAACAATTCCAGGACGCATAACTCCGTTTATACCAGATAGGTCATCTTTACAATAAAACATCAGGGCATTGACCAGTGTTCCAGAATAATGACCTGCGGAGGGATGAACCACCATCCCTTTTGGTTTGTTTACAATAAGTAAATCGGAGTCTTCATATAAAATATCAAGTGGAATGTCTTCTGCTAAAATATCAGGTTCCTTTAACTCTGGCTGATTGATTGTAACAAGATCATTTTCATTGACTTTGTAATTTGTCTTTATTTTTTTTCTATTGACTGTGATTTCTTCTTCTTTAATTAATTTTTGTATATAAGATCTTGATAGTTCAGGCAGTTCATCTGATAAAAATTTGTCGATACGAATTCCCGCCTGGGATTCTAATACATCTATCTCCTGTATCATGCTGCTACTCCTGTCGGATTATTTTTTTATATGAAAGAATTTGAAAAAAGAATCTATTTCTTCGTCTTTATAATAAAACAAAATAAGGAAACCAATTCCAAAAGTAGAAAGTGTCACAAAAATGTCTGCTACATTGAAAATCGGAAAATCGATTAATCGGAAATAGAAAAAGTCGATCACATAATTAAGGCGAATACGATCGATCATATTGCCAATTGCTCCCGCAGCAATCGCGATCATACAGATTCGAAGCGGAAGCATACGCTTTGTCATAGGAAGTTTTGTATATAAAATGCTGCAGAAAACTAATAACAGTACACCTGTAATTAAGAAAAATATCTGCTGGTTCTGTAAAATTCCAAAAGCTGCTCCTCTGTTTTCTAAATATCGTAATTCAAATACGCCATCGATGATTGAAAATGGTGCATCTTTTAAATGTGTGACTGCCAAAAACTTTGTATATTGATCCAAGAAAACTCCGGCAATAACACTGATCATGGCAATGATGTAAGATTTTGTTTTCATTGATTGCTCCTCTAAATATATAGTTGTATTGTTACATAATATCGTCCCTTTTTTGTCTGAGACATTACTTCCTCAAAACGGAAACGTCCCAATCCGCGAACAGAAATAATATCCTGTTCTTTTACTTGATAGCCGTTGGATGTAATGAGCTTTCCATTGACAAATACTTTGCCGCCTTCTATGTATGCGACCAGTTTGCTGCGGGATGACGCAAAAGCTAGTGCAAGCAAGCTGTCCAGACGTACAGATGAAACGGTTCCTTTTATCTCTTTCGTGTTAGGGACATATTTAAAATCATGAAAATCTTCAATTGTGATTGTTACGGAGGTATGCTTGATTCTTCGAAGTTCTTCAATCATAAATGATTCCAATGATTGATGAATAAAAAGAATCGCATAGTCTTCTTCTACCAGAATATCCCCGATTTTGCAGCGTTCAATACCCAGGTTCAAGATTGCACCAAGGTAATCGCGATGTGATAATTTATCGGCAAATTTCTTTTGCAGCGGACTGATTTTTAGAATGGAAATTGGAAAAACATACTCATAACAAAGAGCATCAGGTAGAAATGCAACCATCTGACGCTCTGAGTAATCATATCCTCCAAAAGTTACATAATTAGAATGCAACTCTGTCTTTGGAATCGTATGTAAAATATTCAATTCATTCAAATTCAAAAAATCAGAAAATGTAACAATCCCTCGCTGATAAGCATTTCGTGAAAGCTCGATCAAACGCTTTTGTAACATAATCTCTTCTTTTTGCATAAGTGATACCTGTCTTAGAATCTTGTCTTAATAGAAGGTACGTCAAATGATGAATTTAACAAATCTTGTAAATCGCCAGAAATTTCGACGTTTGTAGGCGTTACAAGGAAGATAAAATTAGAAATCTTCTGTAATTTTCCATCAATTGCAAATGTAGAACCTGCTGTAAAGTCGATGATTCTCTGTGCGACTTCTAAATCGATACCTTCAAGGTTTAAGATGATGGTACTTCCTGTTAATAATGTCTCTGTGATTTCTCTTGTATCATCTACAGAAATAGGTTTGATCACACATACTTCCATGCCGCCTTTTTTGCTGTGCTGACGCATTGGTGTCACCTTATTGTTTGTAGATTTTGCAGGATTTGAAGATTTACTGCTGCTAGTTGAACGTGCAGAAGATTTTTTAGTATCAAAAATGTCATCTTCGTCATCGAAATCGTCATCTAAATCGTAATTTTTTTCTTTTTTGAAAAGATTCTTCTTTGATTTCTTATCATCATAGTCATCAAAATCATCTTCTTCATCAAAGAAATCATCATCATCGTAATCGTCTTCGTCACTTAACTTCATAATATCTAAAAACTTGTCTAATACTCCCATATTTACACTCCTATTCATTACAATACTTCCATTATAATTACATTAATTATAATTACGTTCGCCGAAGATTCCCGTACCTACGCGAACCATGGTTGCACCTTCCTCAATGGCAACTTCATAATCATTGGTCATTCCCATTGACAAAATCTCAACACTAACATTATCAATGTTTTTCTTAGCGATGTCAACAGATATTTTCCTTAATCTCGCAAAAACATCTCTGTTTTCTTCTGGATTTTCGACATAAGGTGCAATTGTCATAAGCCCCTTTATATGAACATGCGGAAAAGCTGCGATTGTCTCAACGACTGGAAGAACTTCTTCTACTTTTAATCCAAATTTGCTGTCTTCTTCCGCAACATTTACTTCAATCAGAATGTCTACTTCTACTTCTTTTTTGGCAGCTTCCTGTTCAATTGCTTCTGCAAGTCTGACTGAATCCACAGAATGAATCAATTTGACTTTATCTACAATATATTTTACTTTGTTACGCTGTAAGTGGCCAATCATATGCCATTTTATATCTGATGGAAGCTGTTCGAATTTGTCTGTCAATTCCTGGACTTTATTCTCTCCAAAATCACGAACTCCTTCTTGATAGATTTCTTCTAACATAGGAACTGGTTTGGTCTTGCTTACAGCAATCAGTGTCACTTCTTCACGTGCACGATTGGCACGTTTACAGGCATCTTCAATACGTTTTTCTACGTTCATTAGATTTTCTGCTAACATATATCATCACTCCTAAAATACAATATCATTTTCTTTAATATTTGCACTGTTAAGTGCAATATGGTCATAGTTGGATAAACTGTAACGATTTCCCTCTTCTATAATATAGTAATCATCACTTTCGCACAAGATATTGATCGGTTTGAATACGGCATAACCTTTGTTGATGCAATATACTCCTTTTAAGCTACGTGTGTACTTTATTTCGTGTGTCTCATTGGACTCTGTCTTGAGAATCACGTCTCCTTCGCTGAGGTCCGATTTACTAAAATATACTTTTGAATCGTCTGAATAGTAAATTGTCAATTCTACGAATTCATAGGATATGTTTCCATTCTTTTTGATCACCTGTTTCATGACGCCATCATCATTAGAGTCGCCGCCCTGAGTGAGGTAACTCTTAGGAATCACCCAAAATTCTAATTCAACTTCAGCAGATTTCGGAATCTTTAATCCTTCTTGATCTTCCAAAACTAAATCAACATCCAAATAACGTTCTCCAATATAACGGATCATAGAATTTGTAAAATTGAGATATGCGACATAAGTACCATCTTTCTCTTCTATTTCAAAGTTTGCTTTCAAACTCTTGCCATCTTTTTTGAAATTTACAGTTACCGTGCTTTTTTCACTTAATTGTACGGCTGTTTCTTCATCAATCTCAATCATCAAAGTCCAGTTATCACTTATAATCAGTTTATAAACAGGATCACCGCCATTTACTGAGCGATTGTTTGAAAATTCTACTTTATTATAATTTGTTTTCTTTAAATCATCTAAAGTTGCTGTTTCAACGGTGATATCTTCCATTCCGTCAACATAGTATGCAACAATGCCATCCTGCTTAGATTGACCTATTGAAACATTGGAAATCAAGTTACTGCTTAGCATTTCATTTAATTGATTCAATCTGTTTTTGCTGTTCTGCTGATTTAACTTGCTTTGAATCTCATTTTTCAAATAATAGCTGCTGGAAAAACCAGATTCGCTAAAATCATGGTTAAAGTCCTGAATTTGCAAAACAATGCTGTACTTATCTTCAGAGGATAAACCAGCCGCATCCGCTGAAGTTACATCACCAAAATCTATGGTATTGGCAGATAACGTGTAGATTTTAGAACCATCCTTTACTTTATTATTCTCTGTAATAAAGTAATTCACATATCCACTGCCATCAGAATAAACTACTGCTTCATCGCGAATGGCAAGTCCAGTATAAGAATGATCTTTGACAAGAGATCCCTCTCTTACTTCATATATAGTTACGTTAGGCTTTAAAATGTACATAACAATCGTAGCTATCAAATATATAAAAATAATACCGAAAATAATAATCCCAATATTTAATTGTCGTTTCTTTTTGAATTTTAAAATTTTAGAATCTTGTGATTCTGTAGCCATTTTTGTACCTCCCAACTAATCAAAGATTTTTAGGGCACTTCCATTTAAATAGTGAAATTGTTTTCCTTGAAAACTTTCGTTTTGCTGCATCTTTTCCAGAAATTCATCCTGCAGCTTCCACCAACTGGTGCTCCAATTGGAAAAAAGAGCATCTTCTTCTGGAACACGGCTAAATAAACGTTCAATCACGATATCTGGATGAAGATATTCCAGAAAAACGACCAGCCGATCCAGATATTCTTCTTTGGTACATAACGAAATTGTTCCAGCTTCGTACTGTCTTGCAAGCTTTGTGTTTTTGGCAATATAAAGTGAATGAAGTTTTACAATATCTATCTGCAAGGAAGATAAAATTTTTGCAGTCTCAATCGTATCACGAATTGTATCATTTGGCAAATTCAAAATAATGTGTGTACAGATTGTAAAACCATATTTTTTTATTCTTAATACAGCATCAATAAATTCAGCCAGTCCATGACCTCTGTCAATAAAATCCAGTGTATGATAGTTGACTGTCTGAAGTCCAAGTTCTATGTGAATGGAAAGCTGATATTCATTTTCAATCTCTTTTAAAACTTCCAGATAACTGTCTCTGATGCAATCAGGTCTTGTGGAAATAGAAATCTCTACGATATCTTCTATCTTTGCTGCTTCGCAAATATAAGCACGGAATTGCTCAAGCGGCATGTAGGTATTTGTATAATTTTGAAAATAAGCAATAAATTTTTTTGCTTTATATTTTTTTGTGATGAGAAGCTTTGTTCTCTCAATCTGCTCTGTCACACTGATTTGATTATCCAGCGCTTCAAAACCAGTTCCTACTTCCGCACAAAAACTGCATCCAGTTCCATAAATTCTGTTTGGACAGGTGATTGGAAGATTAATCGGAAGTTTGTATACTTTTTCACCATATTTTTCTTTCAGGTAGTCCGAATATTTGTTATATAGATTTTGATTATTCATAAATGTTCTTCCTTTTGTTGTATATTTCTTCCTTAAAGTGGTCATACTTATTTCAGATTATAAAAAAGGAGGAAATATGCATGAAATGGTGTGATATTGCCAGTCTTTCTCTCGTAATTATTGGAGCGATCAACTGGCTGTTAATTGGTGTATTTCAATTCGACCTGGTTGCCTTTCTTTTTGGCAACATGACCTGGCTTTCACGTATTGTCTATACGCTGGTCGGTCTCTGTGGCCTCTATTGTCTGAGTTTGTATGGACGAATTAAAGACACGCTATAAATGTTAATGAAAACAGACTTTGTTTTCTGTAAAATGAGAAAAGGGCTTTTAGAAGCCCTCTTTTATTGTTCTAATTTGATTGTAGAAATCAGTGCTGTCATATTTTCATAGAGGACAGGTCTGGTTTCTGCGCCCATAATAATAGAAATATAAGGAGTATCGGTTGCTGCATCCTTCACATATTGAATCAGGCATGCACCAGCTTCATCGGTTGTTCCGGTCTTTCCTCCTATTACTTCAATTCCATCCGGAATTTCCTGCACTCCAATCACATATTGATTTGACTGTCTCCAGGTTACGCTTCTCTTTGCACCAGATGCAGATTCAATCTCAGCATCATATGCGTAGCTGGATACAATTTCAATAAATTTTTCGTTTTTTAAGCATTGATTGAAAATTAAATATAAATCATAGGCAGTCGTATAATGATTCTCATCCTGATATCCATGTGGGCTTGTAAAGTTAGAGTTGGTTGCACCCAAAAGATGTGCTTCCTCATTCATTAATGCTACGAAAGCATCCACACTGCCAGAAATATGTTCTGCAATTGCTATAGCAGCGTCATTACCGGAAGGCAGCATAAGTGCATACAATAGTGCCTCCAGAGTTAATTTGTCGCCCTGTGATAACCATGCAACGGATGAATCCGATGGGATCTTCAATGCATTTTCACCAACTGTAACAGTCTCAGACAGATCACCATATTTTAATGCAATATAGGCAGTTAAAATCTTGGTTGTACTTGCAGGATATATTTTTTCATGTACGTCTTGGGCATATAAAACCTTATATTCCTGATTTTCAAATAATGCAACCGAATGAAATTCATCGTCACTCTGGAATGCATCAGAAGAAACATCTTCATTCACAACACAAAGTTGATCTGTAACCAATTGTGACTGATAAATGCTTCCAGTATATGTATCTTTTTCGTATGCTGCAACCACATCATAATTTTGAATGAAAAATAGTGCAACAGCGGCTATGATTCCTAATACTAAAATTACAGCAAGCAGTACTGCAATTTTTTTTCTATGTTGTGTTTTCTTACGAAAGCCCCAGCTATTAGCTGGAGCTATTTTCGTTTTTCTTCTTACTTTTCGAAAGCTTTTACCATTAAAAAAACTTTTATTTGTACATTTCACGCCAGTCTAAATCTCCTCTGTCAAGTGCAAGAACAATCAGTTCTGCTGTGGCCAGGTTCGTAGCCATTGGTATATTATGCATATCGCATAAGCGAACCACGTCATTTACGTTTGGTTCGTGTGGTTTTGGTGCTGTAGCATCTCTTAAGAAAATAAGCGCATCAATATCATTCTGTGCGATCTGACTTCCTAATTGCTGCATACCGCCAAGTGGTCCTGCTAAAAATTTGTGAATAGAAAGGTTTGTTACTTCTTCTACTAATCGTCCTGTTGTTTCTGTAGCATATAATTCATGTTTACATAAGATTCCTCTATATGCGATGCAGAAATTCTGCATTAATGTCTTTTTTGAATCATGTGCAATTAATCCGATATTCATTGTTATCGTCTCCTTTTATAAATTTTAAAACTGCAAATGTTTTAATATTTTTTCGGTTGTAGTCCTACATTCAATACAAAACCAATACTCATGTAAAAACATACAATAGATGTAAGACCAGCACTTACAAATGGAAGTGATAATCCTGTATTAGGAAGCACTCCTGTTGCAACTCCAATATTGATAAAACTCTGGATACCGATCATAGCAGCTACACCGCCACATATTACCTGTCCAGCTAAATTTTGTGCTTTTAAACCAATAAAAATACATTGCACTACAATTAATAATAACAAAAATATGACGATACAACAACCCACAAATCCTAATTCTTCACCAATTATCGCAAAAATAAAGTCTGTATCTGCTTCTAATAAAAAGTTACCATTTTTAACAGAAGTAAAGGAGTTATTGTTTAATCCCTTCCCATGTAATTGACCAGAACCAATTGCCATGATTGAATTTTGCTGCTGCAATGCTGTTGATAATGCATATTTGTCAGGATACATCCAGGCAAGAATACGGTCTAGCTGATAACCCTGTAAAAAAGGCAGATCTGCTGATTCAGCATATGCAATAAAGGAAAGTAATGCTACCACTGCAGTGACTCCAACTCCTAAAACAGTTCCTACGATCTTGTAATCCAGACCAGCGATATAAAGCAGGATAAAAAAGATTGCTGCGATACAGATCGTATTTGACAAGTTCGGCTGAGTGACAATCAAAAACAGTGAAGGCGCAATTAGTAAGATTGCTTTTAGAATTGTCTTTGGCTCTTTTATTTTCATTTCAGTGTCCATTAAAAATCGGGCAAAAAACAAAATCATAAATATTTTTGTGAAGTCTGATGGCTGAAGTGTAATTACTTTCAAATCAATCCATCTTTTTGCTCCATTATATTCTGCACCAAAAAATTCAACCCACAATAGCAGAAACAGATTGATTCCATAGATGATCCAGTGTAGGTTCAGAACCCATTCATAATCAATCAATGAAATAATTGCCATCACAATTAATCCGAGAGTTATCCCAATAATCTGTTTTGTCTGTGCAGAAGGCAGCGCACTTCCAACTGCCAGAACACCGATTATGGATAAAATGGTCACGGAAATAACCAGTGCAAAGTTATAATCTTTTATATGATAATTTTTCATAAAATTCTTTAAAAAGTTCATGAATTTTCTCCTGTAAGTCTTATGTAAATGTTATCACGTGTAATTTGAACATTAAAATTTTCTGGTACAATATCGATATATTTTGAAACTGTACGAAACAGTTCCTTTTCAAATTTTTCTATTGCATCGGGTGTACAGTTTACGCGGTCTGAAACAAGAACCGTTTTCAGCCTGTCTTTCGCGATCAGTACAGAAGAAGATTTCTTCTTTGTTTCAAAAACGCTCATTGTAACACCTCCTAACGACTTTTAAAGATTCTGGTAAATTTCTTGAAAAATCCCTTGTCGGTATCTAGATTAAGAAAGGGAACTTCTTCACCCGTGATTCTTTTGCAGATATTGTAATATGCTTTTCCAGCCATAGAGTCCAGTTCAATTACCGGCTCTCCTTGATTAGTACCAACTACTACTTTCTCATCGTCAGGAAGGACGCCAAGAAGATTGATTGCGAGAATCTCACCAACATCTTCGATCGACATCATATCTCCTCGTTTTACCATATCCATACGGATACGATTGATTACCAGATCAATGTTTCTGATCTGATTTTTTTCTAATAGTCCAATAATACGGTCTGCATCACGGATTGCAGATACTTCAGGTGTTGTCACTACAATAGCTCTGGAAGCACCGGCAATCGCATTTTGAAAGCCCTGTTCAATACCTGCCGGGCAATCAAGCAGTACATAATCATACTCTTCTGCAAGTTCTTCTGTCAGTTTTTTCATCTGTCCTGGTGAAATTGCAGATTTATCTTTTGTTTGAGCAGAAGGAAGCAGATAAAGCGTTTCATATCTTTTATCTTTAATTAAAGCCTGCTTCATTCTACAATTTCCTTCTATGACGTCTACAAGGTTATAAACAATACGGTTTTCCAGTCCCATAACGACATCCAGATTTCGAAGTCCAAGATCCGTATCAATTACTACGACTTTTTTTCCTAATTTTGCAAGTCCAGCTCCGATATTGGCTGTCGTTGTTGTTTTCCCTACTCCGCCTTTTCCTGATGTAATTACGATCACTTCTCCCATTTTAAATCCTCCTATATTTTGTTTTCGTTTCAATGTTAGGAATGTCTATATTCGTCTTTATCATTGGTAGAAAGTGTACAAATGGCATTAATCGCCATGCGTTTCAACACCTAATTGTGATGCACTGCCACTTAATAATTCGGAATCATCAGCTAATCCAAAATATTTGAGTACCATGTCACGTCCAATTTCAGCCGGATATCCAGAACTGTATCCGTTCGCGATACGACAGCTGATTGCAACTTCCGGATCACTGCTTGGTGCAAAGCCTACAAATAATACATGGTCTGCATGTGTTTCACTTTGCTGAGCAGTACCCGTTTTTCCTGCCATCGTCATGCCTGCTTTTCTTACAGAATCAAAACGAGAATCCATCTCAACCATGTAATTCATACCTTGATGGATCAGATCAAATGTATTCTGGCTGATTTCATCTTCTTCGATTTCATTGTATATGCTTGGCGTATATGCTTTCACGGTATTGCCTTCTACATCTGTTACTTTATACAGCAAAGTAAGATTATAAACAGTTCCGCGATTTGCAATACCTGTTACATATTTTGCAAGCTGACTTGTTGAATAAATATGAGCACCTTGTCCGATTGCAGAACGAACAGCATCCTCATCACTGATCTGTGGTTCACGTTCCGGAATTTCAAGACCAGACACTTCGCCCAGACCAAACAGTTCTGCATATTTGCGCAGTATATCGGTACCTTGATCAGAAGAATAAGTACCATCTGCTGTCAAACCTAATCGATAGCCCACATCATAATAAAAGTTATTACATGAATGTCCGATTGCTCCAACTACATTTAAACCACCATGTGCTCCTGGATAAATCCAGCATTTTGGACTCGGTGTAACGTTTTTGTATGGGCCACTACACATAATGATACTGCTTCCGGTAATAATACCTTCCTCAAGCCCTGCTGCGGAGCTGACCATCTTAAATGTAGAACCTGGAGCCGTTAATTCCTGTGTTGCTTTGTTATACAGTGGATTGGCTGCATCTGCATAAAGCTGGCTATAATAAGCAGTATCCATTGTATTTGTAAGACGGTTGTTATCATAACCAGGGTAAGATACACATACAAGTGTTCTTCCAGTATCTGTTTCTGTCATTACAACAGAACCAGTAGAAGGTTCTACTCCCAATTGTCCTGGTGTGATTTCAAGACTATTGATCTTAGAACGTATAAATTCATAAGAACTATATCCAGATTTCAATTTTTGATACATTGACTCGTCGTATTCTAATACTCCTTGATCATAGAGCATAAGACAAATCTGTGTTCCAGAAACGCTTCCGTCTTTAATCATGTAACGATAAACGAGTTTTTCAAATGTATAGTCTGTTTTTAAATAATCTTCAAGATAAGTCGAAATCGCATTGTACAATTCTGTAGAATCAGAATATTTACCATCGCCGTCTACATATTCTTGTATCACAGAAGTATCGATCCAGTTCTGTGAAATTGCATGGTTTAGATATTCATATAGATTAATCTCTTCATCTTTCCATGCCTGATATACTTCGTCATTGACGTCAATTTTGTCTTTCTGCAGGATTCCAGCCGTATCAGCAAGAAGCTCTGAAGAAATATAATACATATAAGCCTGCATCTCTTTTGACAGATCTTTATATGCAGGTGAAGAGGCTGATTGCAGATCTGCAATGACTTTACTGATCGCACTTGCCTGTCTTGCACTAAAGGCAGCATAAACTGCTTTTTCTGTATCAGATGCAGTATCCTGTGCAAAATGATCAATATCCAGAATCTCATTTCCAATAAATGCGTAATAAATATCACCGACTGGAATAATGATGTTGGATGCACTGATATCTGGATCTCTGGTATAATCCAGAACATTGCTCATTTTTCTTAAAATAATACCAGCCAGCTTTTCTTCTAAAAGATTGTAGGCCGTAATCTGTAATTCTTTATCAATTGTGAGGTAAACGTCATTTCCAGCAGTTGGCTCTTTGACAACTTCTCTCTCACTGACTTTTCCGACGTTGTTTACATATATGATTTCTTCGCCTTTTTCTCCCTGCAAGTATTCGTCCATAAGCTGTTCGATACCTGCTTTTCCGACAACGTCTGTGATCGCATATTTTTTCTGCTGCTCTTCTGTCAGGGCATCGTATTCATCCTGCGAAATCTTTCCAGTATACCCGATGATGGAAGCAAAATATTTACTGTCAGGATATTCTCTCAGAGAAACTTCCCCGATGCTGACTCCCTGAAGATCATATTCATTCTCTTTGATCATCGCTACCGTCTCTTCGCTCACATCAGAGCTGATCGTTGTAGGAATATATTTTTTGTAACTGTTCAGATACATTCCATAACGGACAGTTACAATTTTCAATAATCTTTCTTTGGTGTAATCTTCCTGATCTAATTCAAATCCATAGGAAGTACCATCCTGCGTCTTTCGGTCATCTGCACACAAAAAGTCAATGATGTCCTGGGCCGTTGATGCTTGTTCCGATTTTGAAAGCTTATCAATCGTTGCATATCCATAAATATCGGCAATAAACCGCAATCTTTTGGTTCCTTCTGCATATAGGAACTGAAATTCACCATTAGAATCCAGAATAATTCCAAAATCGCTGTCAACCGTATCGCCATTACTTTCGATCATATCGATTACACGGGTGATCGTTGTATTGATTACTTCATTTTTTTCATGTCTGTCATCATAAGAACCATCATCTTCAATCTGAACGGAGTATGCAAGTCTGTTCGTAGCAAGAATCTCTCCGTTTCGATCATAGATATTTCCGCGTGTTCCCTGAACTTCTTTTGTCTTTGTGATCTTCAAAGTATAATTCTCTAAATAGTCTTCGCCATTTACAATCTGTAGTGAAAATAAACGGTAAACCAGAACCAGCGATAAGAAAAAGAAAAACAGAATCAAAACAACTAATCTGGATTTGAATAAATCTACAATACTTTCTTTTAAACGATTAAACAAATTTACTTGCACTCCTTTTTTCTTCTGCTTCTAATTTTTGATTTACATGTAAAATAATCTGATACAAAATGAGGGTGATCAGGATTGTATAGATCAGTTCAGGAAAAATAACATTCATTAAATAATAGAGATAATGAAATTTACTTCTCATAATAAACATGAAAACACATATAATATTTCCATATAGAAAATCACTTGCGCCGATCAGTATCAGCGGAAGTTTGATGTCCTCTGGATAGAAAATCTGTTTGAAATACCCGTTCAAATACCCGATTACCATATAAATCAGTGCATATAAACCTACTAGATCACCAAAAAACACATCGAAAATGAGTCCCGAGAAAAATCCAACGAGCATCCCCTCTTTTTGGCCGCGCATAAAACCGAATGCAGATGTCACGATAATTAAGAGGTTAGGTGATATTGAGGCAAATGAAAAAAACTGAAATACAGTACTTTCAAGTATAAAGCAGATTATAATAATAAGAGCTGTAACGAGTGGTCTCTTAATATTTCTTGACATAATCTATTCCTCCTGTAATTGAGTTTTTGTTGTTGTAATAACAAGAACCTCCTGTAAATGTTGAAAATCCACGGCAGGGATAATATATCCGGAACGTGTCAGATTGTTAGAATCTACTTTGATCTCGCTGATCACACCAATCGAAATACCCGGAAGATATTTGCTGCTGATATGCGATGTTACGATCTGTTCTCCCACTTCAATCTCAGAGCCATTGTTTGCAAGCTGTTCAAAACGTATTTTCCCATCCTGCATTAATGTAAGATCTCCATTTACAATACACGTATCTGATGTAGATAGAACGAGAGCACTTACATTGCTGGCATCATCTATAATGGAGCGAACGCGGGCCCAGTTTGGACCAACTTCTGTTATGATTCCTACAAGACCAGTTCCTGCCATGACATTCATATCTACTTCGATGCCATCATTTGATCCTTTGTCGATTATGAATGAACTGAACCAGTTTCCAGAATCACTTGCAGTTACATGTGCTCCGACTTTCTCATAATCAGCATATTTTTGATCTAATTCGTATAATTCACGAAGTCTGTCCAATTCATATTTTTCTTGCTGTAACATATTATTTTTTACAGTAAGATCATCTACTTTTGCTTGAAGCTCTTCGTTTTCAGCTTTTAATTCCTGAATCGTCTCAAAGTTCTGAGTCAGGTCGTTCATCCATGTACCGATCGTATTGATTCCATTCTGCATCGGAATCACCGTATAATTTGCAATTGCACGGAAAGGGCTGTTTGTTTTTCCGTCAGTGAGATAAGATAATCCCGTCAGCGCTACACACACAATTGCAAGAATTAATAAACCATATTTATGTTCTGTTGATGTTTGGTTATTTCTCTTCATATTATTTCATCCACCTATAGTTATCATCTAACATTGAATATGTCAATCTTCTTAGTTCTCTGTTCTGAATGATCTTTTTTAGTCCATTTATAGCACACATTTCTGGGTCTTTGACAATATGTACATTCATTCCAATTTTATTTTCTATGTAGGTATCAATACCTTTTAGATTTGCCAGACCACCCGAAATGTAAATCCCATCTCTTTTGATGGAACGCAGTACTTCCGGCGGTGTGCGCTCGATCATATTTTTCATTTCCTGAATACATATATCCAGATATTCTTTCATAGCCTCAGAAACCAATTCTGCTTCGACTTCCCTTTGCTCAGGAACCCCAGCCAGAAGATTTCTTCCTGATACACGAAGAGCCGGCTTACCTTGTCCCCCCTGCACACCATAATATTTACGAAGTGCTTCGGATGTCGTTCTTCCAACCAGAAAATCTGTATGCGCTCTGACATTGGAAGAAATAGCCTGATCTAATGTACTTCCACCAATTTTCAAAATTTTATTTAGAACCATACCACCAGAAGCAAGCACAGAAAGTTCGGATGTCTCTCCGCCTAGATTGGCAATAAAAACGCCTGATGAATTTAATACATCCAGACCGCATCCAACAGCATCCGCAATACCACGTTCTACAATGCGGACTTCTTTTGCTCTGGCGGTAGAATGTACAACCAGATCAAAGAATGCTTTCTTCTCTACTTCAGTCACATCTGTAGGTACCGCAACTACGTAGGTAGAACCGCTGGCAAATTTTTGCTCTTTTTTTAATAAATTCTGTAACAAATATTGCATATCATAAAAACGGGAAATCACGCCTTCTTTCATAGGAAAGACGATTTCTACATTGTAAGGTGCTCTTTCATACATATCATAGGCAGTATCTCCTACAGAGAAGATTTCCTTTTTATTTCTGATCGCAACAGCATTCTTTTCTTTCCAGACATAGTCTGCTTTTTTATCGTAAACCTTGATTTCATATGTTCCGAGATCAAGTCCATATATATTTCCAAAAAACATCTAATACCCCTTTAACTAACTCATTAGATTATAGCAACTTTTCTTCAGCGAAGCTGATATAACAATTATTCCCAATAATAATGTGATCTAACAATTCAATACCGATCAGATCACCGGCATCTTTTACTCTTTTGGTCAGTAAAAAATCACTTTTGCTAGGTGTGGGATCTCCACTCGGATGATTGTGAATCATGATAATGGATACTGCTCCGCACTCCAGCGCTTCTATAAATAATTCTCTTGGAGAAACCAAAGAAGCATTGACGGTTCCCTTGGATATGTTTTTTTCTCCAATAAGCATTGATTTCGTATTTAACATCAAAAGCTTCATATGTTCCTGCTTTTGATGGCGCATCTCTTCCATATAATATTCTGCAATGGAAGATGGTAAATTAAAAATAAGTCCTTCCTTTGCGCTTGTTTTTGCTAAGCGTTTTGCTAATTCAGAAAGACATATGATTTGAATCGCCTTTACTTTGCCGATTCCCTTGATTTTCTTTAGTTTCTGCATGGTGAGATGGTGGATCTTTAAAATATCCTCCTCACCAGATTGTGTCTGTAAAATATTTCGTGCCAATTCCAATGAATTCATCCCTTTTGTGCCGGTACGAAGCAGAACTGCCAAAAGCTCTGTATTGGTAAGATGTTCTGGTCCATAGCTTAAACACTTCTCGTAAGGACGTTCGTCTTCCATTAATTCTTTCATTGTTCGATTCTCTGTCATAATCATTCATGGACTCATGATTGGCACGAATATATTAAATGAAGCGATAAATCAATGCTGCAAGAAACAAACCAAGGATACTTGCAATCGAAATTTGAATGGTCAAACCAAATGTGATCACAATCACACCCAGGTTTAAAACAATCGGATTGCTGATTCCAAAAGTTTGTCCATAACTAAGCCAGCTAAAGCCTGGAATACTTTGAGTCATTGTTGCCACAAAACTGCCTAAAACAATTCCTGCAAGCATCAGTAATAATAATACCCAGACATTTTTGCTCCCTGCTTTTTTCATCTGTACTCCACCTCTTTTTCCTTTTTACAAACTTTACTTATTTTACCATACTTTAAAAATGGTGTATAGTGCAGGCACATTAAATTTTTCTGAAGAATCTTCGACGAGTTTAGTCAAATTTCTTCAAATTTTTCGCAATTGCTTCTGCTACTTTTATCCCATCAATTGCTGCTGAAGTGATTCCACCAGCATAACCGGCACCTTCCCCACAAGGGTAGATTCCAGTATTTTCAACCTGAAATACATCATTTCGTGTGATTCTCACTGGAGATGATGTCCTGCTTTCCACTCCCGATAAAACGACATCAGGATGCGCATAATTTTTAATTTGTTTGTCGAACGATTTTATACCATTTTCGATTGAAAATGCGATTTCTTCCGGGAAAATACTGCGCACGTTTGCCAATTTGTATTGTCCCTTCATCTGTGGTTTCACAATTCCAAGTTCTTTTGTCGCCTGTCCTTCACAAAAATCGGCAAAACGCTGAACCGGAATCATTCCGTTTCCTTCTTCATATGCTCTCTTTTCCAGTTTTCTCTGGAAATACATCCCATCCAGAGGATGTTCTGTGCCATAGTCTTCAGGAGAAACCGTTACAATGATCGCACTGTTTGCATTCTTTCCATCACGGGCATGATAACTCATTCCATTTACAGCAAGCATCCCTTCCTCAGAAGAAGCATTGACTACATATCCGCCCGGACACATACAGAAAGAGTAAACTCCTCTTCCATTCTCAAGATTGGTCACGACTTTATAGTCAGCACTAGGAAGATCATATGGATTGTCTTCTCCATATTGAGACGCATTGATCCAATCCTGTAAATGCTCTACACGTACTCCAATGGCAAATGCTTTTGCTGTCATTGGAATCTGTTTTTCATAAAGCATGGAAAACGTATCTCGTGCACTATGACCGATTGCAAGTACCAGTACCTCTGCTGGTATTATTTCTATGTGGTCTGCTTTTTCGATTGTAATCGATTTTAAATGCCCCTCTTCCATTTCAAAGTCCACAAAGCGGCTGTGAAAATGTACTTCTCCGCCCCATGTAATGATTTTCTCACGCATATTTTTTACAACACGAATCAGAATGTCTGTTCCTATATGCGGCTTATTGATATATAAAATATCCGATGGAGCTCCATTTTCTACGAAAATCTCCAGCGCTTTCCGATTTCGCCCAGAAGCATCTTTGACCCCTGTATTTAGCTTGCCATCAGAAAATGTTCCGGCACCGCCTTCACCGAACTGCACATTGGATGCAGGATTTAAAATACCGGTTTCCCAGAACTTTGCAATATCTTTCTCTCGTTCCTCAACAGAAGCACCTCTCTCAAAGACGATCGGTCTAAATCCATGTTTGGCAAGCATGTATGCACAGAATAAGCCTGCTGGACCGCTTCCTATAATAACAGGTCTTGTGAGATTTTCTTCTCCTGCTGATCCTGGAAACTGATACGGAACTTCTTTGACAAGAGAAATTTGATTGTTTTTCTGTTTTTTCAGTGTTTTTGATTCGTTTGCAACTAAAACGTCTACTGTATAAATATATTTAATCTGAGGCTTTTTTCTGG
This sequence comes from uncultured Faecalimonas sp., assembly GCA_964623905.1. GTDB lineage: Bacteria > Bacillota > Clostridia > Lachnospirales > Lachnospiraceae > Faecalimonas. The sequence continues at coordinate 30,090 of CAZUVY010000001.1, read as the reverse complement.
CATCTAAAGAACGTTTCCTGATTTCGTATTTTAAAATCTCTTTTTCTGAGATACGAAGTGTTTTAGCCAACAGATGAATCAGATCTTGTTCACTATGATCTGGATTTAATTTAAGCTGTCCGATTCGAAGCATATGATTCCCCTTTTATGATTATTTTGCTGCATGTTTCCCTGCAAGGAAACCGGTTGCCCACGCCCATTGCAGATTATATCCTCCACAGATGCCATCTACATCTAAAAGTTCACCTGTCAGATACAGGTCCCTCATATAAACGGACTCCATAGTTCTCGGATCAATCTCAGATGTTCGAACACCTCCTGCACAGATCTGCGCCTGTTCAAAAGAATTTGTACCTTCTACTACAACCGCAAAGTTCTTTACCGTTTTAATTAGCGTACGCCATTGGTCTGGCTTCATTTTTTCTGCCGAAAGTTCCGACGGAATCTTTGCTTCTTTGAGAAGGACGCTGATCAATTTTTGATGGAACATTCCAATCAAAAATGCTTCCATTTTCTTATGGCCATGGTCCTTTGTTCTGCTGGCAATGTATGTTTCCAAATCCGCCAGGCTCATTGTCGGAAGAAAATCAATTTGAACACTTACCTGCTTTTTAAAATACAACGCTTTTGCAGCGTATCGGCTGATCTGGAAAACAGGAATCCCTGAGATTCCATAATTGGTAAGCTGTAATTCGCCAGTATCGGCATCCACAAATTTTCCATCTACAAACAGACTGACTTTTGCATTGGTACGGATCCCTGAAAGTTGTTTGAAATAATTTCCTTTACATTTGAGCTGTACCAATGCAGGTACTACTGGAGACAGGGAATGTCCGCATTCTTTTGCAAGTTTGTATCCACTCCCATCGGAGCCAAGTACAGGAGAAGCCTTTCCGCCAGTGGCTAAGATCACAGCATCTCCATGGTAACTTGCTTTCGTTGTTTTTATTTGAAATCCTTTTTTGTTTTTATGAATAGAAGTAACACTTTCTTCCAGACGGACCTCTATTTTCAGACGTGCTGCTTCCATTTTTAAAATATCAAGAACGGTTGTTGCCTGATCGGAAATAGGATAAATATATCCTTGTCTGCTTTTTAAAAGAATCCCAAGATTTTCAAAAAAGCGAACCGTTTCCTCGTATCCAAATTGTTCTAATACGATAGGAACAATGGAAGTATCGTCGCCGCGAAAGCATTTGGATTCCATATATTCATTTGTAAGATTGCATCTCCCATTTCCGGTAGACAGAATTTTCTTTCCTAAACGATCTTTTTGTTCAATAATAGTCACCAGGGCACCCTCTCGAGCTGCTGTGATCGCAGCTACAAGACCAGATGCACCTCCGCCTACAACGATTACATGTCTTGATTTCATAGTGATTCCTCTTATTTTATGGTAATGTTACAATTCCTTTTTGTACTAATTTTTCAAGAGACATTAAAATGCCAAGCTTTGCATGCTGCCATGTAAGTCCGCCCTGGAAGTATACAGCATATGGTGGTTTGATCGGACCATCTGCACTAAGTTCGATAGAAGAACCCTGTACAAATGCACCGGCAGCCATGATTACCTTACTGTCATATCCTGGCATATCCCATGGTTCTGGTGTTACGTAGCTGTCTACTGGTGCAGCAGCCTGGATCCCCTGACAGAAAGCAATTACACCTTCTGGTGAACCAAATGTAACGGCCTGAATAATATCGTGGCGGCTTTCTGTTCCATTTGGAATAACAGGGAAACCTAATTTTTCATAAATGTTTGCAGCAAAAATAGAACCTTTTAATGCACCTGCTGTTACAGTTGGTGCCAGGAAAAATCCCTGGAAGAAAGACTGCATAACGCCAAGGGAAGCACCTACTTCTTTTCCAAGTCCAGGTGAAGTAAGTCTGTAAGCACAGTTTTCAATACAGCTTTCTTTTCCTGCGATATAACCACCAATTGGAGCTAAACCGCCGCCTGGATTTTTGATCAGAGAACCAACTACCATATCTGCACCAACATCACTTGGTTCGATTGTTTCTACGAATTCTCCGTAGCAGTTGTCAACCATACAGATGACATCTGGTTTGATTTCTTTTACAAATGCAATCAATTCTCCAATCTGTGTTACCGAAAAACTTGGTCTTGTCTGATAGCCTTTTGAACGCTGGATCGTAACAAGTTTTGTTTTTTCATTGATGGCTTTTTTGATATTTTCATAGTCAAAAGTGCCATCTGCCAATAAATCTACCTGCTTATATGTAATGCCATATTCTGCAAGCGAACCTTTTGATGGACGGATTCCGATTACTTCTTCCAGTGTATCGTATGGTTTTCCGACTGGGGAAAGCAGTTCATCTCCTGGACGAAGATTTGCACTCAGCGCAAGTGCAAGTGCATGTGTACCACAAGTGATCTGTGGACGCACCAAAGCAGATTCTGTATGGAATGTTTTGGCATAGACTTCTTCTAATGTATCACGTCCCTGATCGCTGTATCCATATCCACTGGCATAATGGAAGCATCCTTCATTCACACGGCTCTCCTGCATGGCGTGAATTACTTTTAACTGATTATATTCTGCTACTTTGTCAATTTCTTCAAATCTTTCTTTGAGAGTTGCTTCGATTTCTTGTCCATACGCATAGACTTTTTCAGAAATCCCTAACTCTTTATACATATTCTTTGTATCTAACATGAAATATCGGTCCTTTCTCTAACATATGATAACATGACATCCAGAATTTTCTCTTCGTCATGATGATATTCATTTTTATTGATCCAGATTACGTCACGTTCTCTTCGGAACCATGTAAGCTGGCGTTTTGCAAAATGTCTGGTGTCGCGTTTTAAAATATAAATTGCTTCTTCCAGTGTACATTCTCCATTAAGATAATCTAAGATTTCTTTATAGCCAAGGCCTTGCATAGAAACCATATCCTTTGTATATCCCTTTTGTCTCAATGCTTCTACTTCTTCCAGCAGGCCTTCTTTTAGCATGAGATCGATTCTCTGATCGATTTTATCATAAAGAAGCTGTCTGTCATCATTTAAAACAAAATAACAGAAATCATAAGGAGATTCCTTGGCACGTTCCTTTTCATTGTGTTCTGAAATCTTCTGCCCTGTCAATTTATAGAATTCCAAAGCACGAATCACACGTTTCACATTATTGGCATGGATCGTTTCTGCCGAAGCAGGATCTACTTCGCGAAGCATTTCGTGAAGATAATCTGCTCCTTTTTCAGAAGCGAGATGTTCCAATTCATCGCGATACGCAGTATCTTCGTTGCTCTCTGTAAAGTCAATGTCGTATAAAAGTGCCTGGATATAGAATCCGGTTCCTCCTACCACAATTGGAATCTTTCCTTTGGCATAGATTTCTTCCATCGCCTGCTTTGCCATCTGCTGAAATCGGACTACATGAAATTCATCTTCCGGATCTAAAACATCTACCAGATAGTGCTTCACACCCTGCATTTCTTCTGGACGGATTTTCGCAGAACCGATATCCATATATTTGTATACCTGCATCGAGTCCGCAGAAATGATCTCTCCATTTAACGCTTTGGCAAGACCTATGGACGCTTTTGTTTTTCCGACTGCAGTCGGACCTGTCAAAATGATGATTGGTTTCTTCATAATACTCCTAAACAATTCTCTTGAATTTCTTTTCTAATTCTCGTTTGGTCATGGAAATGATGGTCGGCCTTCCGTGAGGACAATGATATGGATTTTCCAGTTTTAGTAAATCAGCGATCAATACTTCTACTTCCGCGCGTGAAAGTCTGGAATTTCCTTTTACTGCTGCCTTGCACGACATGGATGCGATTTTTTCTGCAATCAGATCTGGTGCAACTGACGAATGAATTCCGTCTGCAAGACTATCCAACATTTCTATCAACAAATCTTTCTTTGCAATACTAAATAAATTGTCCGGTACTGCGCGGACAGCATAGGATGAACCGCCAAATGGCTCAATTTCAAATCCAATGCTTGTAAAATTGTCCATGTGTGTATTTAATACCTCTTCTTCCTGCATAGACAGATTCAGGATGATAGGCGGGCTTAAATATTGAGAAGTAAATTCTCTCGTTTTCATGCCGTGAATTGTCTTTTCGTATAACACACGCTCATGTGCGGCGTGCTGATCGATAATATATAGCTGTTCATGGAATTCTACCAGCCAGTATGTATCAAACAGTTGACCAATGATCTTGTGTTCTTGAATCGCTTCTTTGGTCAATAATTTTTCTTCAAACAGATTCAATTGCTCCATTTTTACAGGTGCTTCTGCTTTGGAAGGCATTGGCTGCTTTTCTTCTTCTTTTTTTATTACAGTTTGCTGACTTTTTGCATAATTGACAGCTTCCCGAATGTGATCTATCTGCTGGTTTTCTCTGTGAATTCCTTGTACATTCTTTACTTCCGCCTGAGAATGCTGATTATGGTAAGAAGCTACGCGCTCTTTCATCTTCTGCATAAAATAATCCAGTTTTTTCTCTTCTTCTGCCGGAGGTTTGGATTGAGTAACCGGTTTCATAGGTGGATTGGAAGGAGTCAACTGTACCTTTTCGGTAAGAACTTCCTTTGGCGGCTGTTTTTTGATTTCTGGTTTTAACTCGGCTTCTTTTGTATTCTCGCTTTTCGCTCCCGGAACTTCTACTTTTGGAATCAGTTCTTTCTGATGGAACGCAGATTTGATTGCTTCGTATACAAAATTGTAAACCTGCTGCTGATTGCTAAAACGAAGTTCCATCTTCGTTGGATGCACATTCACGTCAATATCTGCTCCATTTACTTCAAAATGAAGTACCGTGAAAGGATATTTATGCTGCATGATAAAATCTTTATATCCATCTTCAATGGCTTTGGCAATAATATTACTTTTTACATAACGTCCATTGATGTAATAGTTTTCATAATTGCGGTTGCCGCGGGAAATCAATGGTTTCCCAATATATCCTGTCACTTTAAGACCGCTTATTTCTGCATTCACTTCCAGAAGATTCAAAGCGATATCTCTTCCAAAAACATGGTAAATAGCATCTTTAAGTCTGCCGTTTCCAGAGGTATGTAACTTGGATTGTCCATTGTTAATGAATTCAAATGATACTTCCGGATGTGAAAGCGCAAGGCGGATCATAAGTTCATTGACATGCGCCGCTTCTGTCATGGCAGTCTTTAGAAACTTCCTTCTGGCTGGAGTGTTGTAAAAAATGTTGCGGATGATAAAAGTAGAGCCATCACGTGCTCCTGTATCTTCCATACTTTTTTCTACGCCGCCTTCAATCTGATAGCGGGTTCCAAGCACTGATTCTCTTTGTTTGGTAATCAATTCAACCTGGGAAATGGCTGCGATACTGGAAAGCGCTTCACCACGAAATCCCAGTGATGCAACGGTCACCAGATCATCTACAGAGCGGATTTTACTTGTAGAGTGGCGCAAAAATGCAAGTGGAACTTCCTCTTTTGGAATTCCACAGCCGTTGTCCATGATACGGATAAAAGAAATCCCACCTTCTTTTATTTCTACTGTCACAGCAGTTGCTCCTGCATCAATTGCATTTTCTACCAGTTCTTTTACGATAGAGGATGGCCTTTCGATGACTTCACCTGCTGCTATTTTATCGATTGTAATTTGGTCTAAAACTTGAATATTAGCCATAATACTCCTTTTTTACCATCTGTTTTTTAATTTATTCTGAAGTCTGTAAATGGTATTTAAAGCATCCATTGGTGTAAGATGTGCGACATCAATCTGCTTTAATTCTTCCAATACATCATCATCTTTTACAGTATCAAATAACGAAATCTGAGCCAGGTCCACTTCGTCGTATTTCTTTGTTTTTTTCGCCGGTTCGTGTGACTGTACCGAAATATCCCGGATCCTTGAAGTGATGTCTGTTTCTACCAGTTCGTTTACGATCTGTTTTGCACGGTTTGTTACGCTTTCAGGTACTCCTGCCAGTTTTGCTACCTGAATACCATAACTTTTGTCTGCACCGCCTTTTACGATCTTTCGCAAAAATACGATATCATCGCCCTTTTCTTTGACTGCGATACAATAATTGTTGACACTGTCAAGCTTTCCTTCCAGTTCTGTCAGTTCATGGTAATGTGTTGCAAATAGAGTTTTTGCACCCAGTAAACGTTTGTTACTGATATGTTCCACAACTGCCCATGCAATGCTGAGTCCGTCAAAGGTACTTGTTCCGCGGCCGATTTCATCTAAGATCAGAAGGCTCTTACTTGTTGCATTTCTTAAAATATTGGCAACTTCCGTCATTTCTACCATGAAAGTACTCTGACCAGATGCCAGGTCATCAGATGCACCAACACGCGTGAAAATACGGTCAACGATCCCGATATTTGCACTATCAGCAGGTACAAAAGAACCTACCTGCGCCATAAGTACGATAAGCGCAGTCTGTCTCATATAAGTAGATTTTCCTGCCATGTTTGGTCCGGTAATGATCGAAACACGATTTTTCTTATCATCCAGATACGTATCATTTGCGATAAACATTTCATTTGGAATCATTTTCTCGACTACCGGATGGCGGCCATTCTTGATATCGATCACACCTTTTTCGTTGATATTTGGTCTGACATAATTGTTTCGCTCTGCAACATATGCCAACGATGCAAAGACGTCAATCTGTGCAATCGCCTTTGCAGTCTTTTGGATACGTATTACTTCATTTGCGATACGTTCTCTCACTTCACAATACAATTCATATTCCAAAGCATAGAGCTTATCTTCTGCTCCGAGAATCATATCTTCTAATTCTTTTAACTTTGGAGTAATATAACGCTCTGCATTTGTCAGTGTCTGTTTTCTCATATAATAATCCGGAACCAGGTCTTTATAAGAATTGGTTACTTCCAGATAATAACCAAAGACTTTATTAAATTTGATTCGCAGATTTTTGATGCCTGTCTTTTCACGTTCTTCTTCTTCCACTTCTGCAAGCCAGGTCTTTCCTTCCGTCTTTGCATTGCGGAGTTTATCTACTTCTTCATTATAACCAGATTTAATGATTCCACCCTCTTTCATAGCCAGAGGTGGTTCATCTTCAATTGCTTTTTCAATCAATTTGCAAAGTTCTTCTAACGCATCTAATTCCTCATATAATTCTTTGAGCAATGGAGCTTCCAGATCACTTAAAATGCATTTGATATGAGGAAGCATTTGCAGAGAAGTTTTAAATGCAATCAAATCTCTTGGGTTTGCCGATGCATATGTAATGCGGCTGATCAAACGTTCCAGGTCATATACCGGTGACAAATATTCTCGTAATTCCTCTCTTGTAATGGCATCGTTTTTGAGTTCAGAAACTGCATCCAGTCGTTTTACGATTTCATCCTTGTCGATCAAAGGCTGCTCAATATAACTGCGAAGCGTTCTTGCTCCCATTGCTGTTTTCGTTTTATCCAAAACCCAGAGCAGCGAACCGCGCTTTTGCTTTTCACGGAGTGTCTCACAAAGCTCCAGATTTCTTCTGGAAGAACTGTCGAGCAACATATATTTGCCTGTTGTGTACCCTGTGATTCCGGTCAAATGTGCCAGAGAATTTTTTTGCGTTTCATATAAATATTGAAGCAAGGCTCCGGCGCCAATCGCACCACTGTTATAGTCACCGATTCCGAGTGCTTCGAGACTTGCAACTTTAAAATGCTCTTTTAAAACTTTTTCGCAGGATGCATCATCAAAATACCAGGAATCCAGAGAATAAATCGTGATCCCGAGTCTTTCTTTCAAATCTTCTAAATCCACACCACTTACGTAAAGAGCTTCATTACACACAATTTCTGATGGTGCATATTTTGCGATCTCATCCATCAATTTGCGTGCACTGTCCAGTTCTGTTACAAAATAATCGCCTGTTGTAACGTCTGCAACGGACAGACCAAAACTGTCATCCAAATAGACGATACACATAATATAGTTGTTTTTAGACGCATCCAGTGCCTGCGTATTTAAGTTGGTACCTGGAGTCACAATGCGGACAACTTCACGCTTTACGATTCCTTTTGCAAGTTTTGGATCTTCTACCTGCTCGCAAATTGCAACTTTATAACCTTTTTGTACCAGACGATTTAAATAGCCTTCTACGGAATGATATGGTACACCGCACATCGGTGCACGTTCTTCCAATCCGCAGTTCTTTCCGGTCAATGTGATCTCGAGTTCTTTGGTAACAGTCAAAGCATCTTCAAAGAACATTTCATAAAAATCACCTAATCTATAAAATAAAATGCAGTCTTTATATTGTGCTTTCGTTTCCATATATTGCTGCATCATTGGGGTTAATTCTGCCACGTCGTTTCTCCTTATTCTAATCTTATCCTAAAGTTCATAATTATACAGGGTAAAGTATAGCCCAATTTTCAAAAAAATACAAATAATATTCTCTATAAAATATGATAATTTGGTTTCTCTTCTTTAAAGAGCCACTGCATGATTTTTCCGCTTAAAACAATCCCGATGGCGCAAAGTCCGGAGAAAAGTGTTGCAAATGGTAAACAGATCTGGCCAAACACATGATATGGCTGATCACTGTAATCCCAAACATTCCAGCCCATCCATTTGTTTACCAAAATGCCGGTAATAAATTCGCATGCAACAACAAAAATGGTGCAGCGGATTACCTGAAGCCACATAGGATCCTCCCATTTTAAACTGTTTCCCTGCAGCCAGAAAAACTGCATGCAGATGCCTCCCAGTAAAAACATACTCCAATGTGAGAAACCACGGAAAATCATTTCAAGTGAATAGTAAATAGTTCCTCCCAAAATCCATAAAAAAATATATTCGCATACTTTTTTCATTCGCATAAAAAACGTCCTCCCCATGCAATCTATTACATAGTTTGGACGTTCTTATTAAAATTATAGCAGGAATTTTATATCATTTCTCCCAAGTAATAAAATCCTTTACATTCGTTCAGCTTAACATCAACGATTTTTCCGATCAGACTTTCATCTCCTTTGAAATGTACAAGAAGATTGTTGCTCATTCTTCCAGTTACAAGGGATGCATCGTGATCATTCAAGGATTCTACCAATACAGATTGTGTTGTTCCTTCATGGACACAACATACTTCAGCAGAAATTGACTGAACCTCTTTTAAGAGACGATCGAATCTGTCTTTTACTACATCTTCTGGAATTTGATTTTCCATTACAGCAGCAGGTGTTCCTGTTCTCTTTGAATAGATAAATGTAAATGCACTGTCATAACGAACTTGTTTTACAACATCCATTGTCTCTAAGAAATCTTCTTCTGTCTCTCCTGGGAAACCAACAATAATATCTGTTGTAAGGGAGATATCTGGTACTGCTGTCTTGATCTTGCAAACCAGCTCCAGATACTGTTCTTTTGTATAGCGACGATTCATTTTCTTTAAGATCTCTGTACTTCCTGACTGTACTGGTAAATGAAGATGTTTACAGATCTTCTTTGAAGTACGCATAACTTCGATCAATTCATCTGAGAGATCCTTTGGATGAGATGTCATGAAACGGATTCTCTCCAGTCCTTCGATTTTTTCAATTTCCTGAAGAAGCTGTGCAAATGTCATTGGTTCTTCTAAGGTTTTGCCATATGAATTTACATTTTGTCCTAAAAGCATAACTTCAACGACACCGTCTGCAACCAGTTTTTCAATCTCACGGATGATATCCTTTGGATTACGGCTTCTTTCGCGTCCACGTACATATGGTACGATACAATAACTGCAGAAATTGTTACATCCAAACATAATATTGACACCGGATTTGAACGAGAATTTACGTTCACTTGGAAGATCTTCTACGATTTTATCTGTGTCTTTCCAGATATCGATCACCATGCGCTCTGATTCATAGCGAGTTGTGATCAATTCTGCGAATTTATAAATGTTGTGTGTTCCAAAAATAATATCTACATAGCGGTATTGTTTTTTCAGCTTTTCTACGACTTCTGGTTCCTGCATCATACATCCGCAAAGACCGATCATCATATGTGGATTTTTCTTTTTGTTTTTCTTCAATTGTCCAAGACGTCCATACACACGCATATTTGCATTTTCACGGACAGTACATGTGTTAAAGATAACAAAGTCTGCTTTTTCTTCATCTGGTTCTTCAACATAACCGATTTCTTCCAGAACTCCTACTAATTTTTCCGAATCTCTGGCATTCATCTGACATCCAAAGGTTGTCACACAGAATGTAAGTGGACGACCGATTTCTTCTGAAATCTTTTTCACATAAGTACGAGCTTTTTTTATGTAATAATATTGACGTTCTGGCTCTGCGACTGGAGCTTCTTTCGTCAAATCAATATTTTCAATAAGTTGTTTGATTTCGTTCACGTTTGACCTCCTATACAAATTTGTTCATTTTTTCATCATATTCATAATCAATGGATGCAAGTTTGTCCACTAAAAGTTGTTTATCAATCTCCAAATCTTCACATAGTGCATCCAGAGAAGAATAAAAATCTCTTAATTTTGTATTTACAACTCCAAGACAAAGCATTGGATCATTTGGTAAATTTTTAAACATAAATCTTGTCCTCCGTTATAATGGTTTCCGGCTTTTTATCATAACTGTCAGCAGGAATATTTTCTACAAATTGAAGCATAAATGCAAGAGCCAATGTATGGAAAGCTGGATTTTTTTCTAAAAAGCGGTCATAAAATCCTTTTCCATATCCAATTCGATTTCGATTCGGATCAAAAACTGCTCCTGGCATGATCACCAGAACATTTTTTCCATTTGCAGGAGAATCTGTTTTGGGTTCCAGAATATGACAATACCCATCTTCCAGACACTGAAAATCTCCAATATAGAAAAACTGCATTTCATCTCCGATGATTTTAGGAACAGCCACTTTTTTGCCAAGCTGCCATGCCTTTTCTATAATCTTCCGGGTTCCTGCTTCTTTTTTGTAATCCAGATAACAATAGATTTCATCCGCGTCCAAAAAGAAAGGATGAGCTGCCACACGATTGAAAATAATATGGCTTTTCTCCTCCCATTCTTTCTGAGTAAGCAAATTCCTTTTTTGTAAAATCTGCTTTCGAAGCTCCTTTTTATTAATGTCCTTGTTTAAGTCCATGCTTTTCTCCAAGATTTGTGATACTTCCATCGGCTTCTTTGATAGAAATATTATCAAGCTGTCCTCTTAAATTTCTTTTAAAGGATTCTATATAGTCTTTGCGCAGTTTTTGCTGCTCTTCTTTTTCGGCTTCTGTCAATCCTTCATTTTTTGCTTTGTGATATAATTCATTGATTCTTTTAATCTTCTCTTCTGTCATAATTTGTCCTTCCTGCTATATTAACTTGAATAGTTCTCTAAAAATCCATAAACCTGTCGTATTGTTTTTACTTGTTTACCATCTTTCAATTCTTCCTGAACACTTGTTGGCAGTTCATAAACTGGAATGCTTGTATATTCATAGACCGTTTTGCCATCTGCCATATAAACGACCACATAGCCATCCGCCTCTTTTATATAGTAACAATCATCCAGATCTTCCGTCAATTCTTCAATGATCTCTTCTTCCATTTCAGCAAGTGCCTTGTGATAACTGAAGCGATAAACAAATATGAATAAAAATATAACTGCAATGATAATAAGTAAAAAAACGATACTGTACTTTTTTCGCATAAAGAATACTCCTTTTTTTGTACAGTATTCGCCTTTTTAAAGTATTTTATTCATTATCATAGTCTGAACTTACTAAATGTAACTTCTGTAAAAGTCTGTAAATGCTTGCTCCTTTTGGCAGAGCAACAATTTCATCTGGTGTAAGTGCCCCCAATTTTAATAAAGACACACCATAAACGGCAACTGCAATGACTAATGCAAAAAGGGTAGCAAGTGCTTTTGGTGCCACTTTCGCCATCAGATAGTTTGCGCCAAATGTAATCACTGCCATAATTGCTGCTGCGCCAACTGGTATGAGGAAAGTTCTCTTGACTTCCTGATGGTATCGAGTTGCATTTCGAAGTGCCATCGAGTTTAAAATGCACATGCAAAGGGAGAAAATAATATTTCCAACTACGAGTGCGTAGATTCCCCAATCTAACCAAACAAGCATAGCAAATACTGCTGCCAGATGGACAACAAGTGAGATAGCACCGTGTTTTACAGGAGTTGTCATCTTATTTACACCCTGCAAGATTGCATTGGTTACCGTTGATAAACAATAAAAGACAACCGAAACAGCACCAATCTGCAGCATGCGTGCCGGAATCTCAATATTGCCACTATAAAGCAAATCCAAAATCGGGTCTGCCATTACAATAAATCCAAACATACATGGAATTGCGATCAACATAACAAAACGGATTACCATGTTGATCTTGGCATTGATCTGCTTGCGGTTTCCAGTTGCAACTGTAGCAGTCAGACTTGGAATCAGTGCTGCACCAAGTGCATTTGCAATGGCAAGAGGAATGTTGACCAATGTGTTGTATTTTCCTGTGAACATACCGAGAAGTTCTGCAGCTTCTTTTTCAGTATATCCTTTCATTTCAACCATAATATTACTGAAAATCCCCTGATCCAGTGTTTCACTGATATTGTAAATTGCTGTGCTTAAGATCACAGGTGCGATTGTCAGTAATAAAATCTTATATACGTCGCCATAACTTTCTAAATTGTCAGTTCTGTCTTTTCTAACTTTTCTTTTAAAGCGAGGATAAAACATCGCTAACACGAGAAGTAAGAAAAGCAATCCAAATAATGCACCTGATACAGTACCAAGTGTACCGCCTGCTGCACCATATGCATACGGAACAGATGCATTTTCTTTTGCTTCCGCAGCTTTTTTACCAATTTCAATTAAATAGCTAGCTCCGATAATACTTACAACAGCATTTACAATCTGTTCCAAAATCTGTGAAAGTGCAGTTGGAACCATAGTTCCCATTCCCTGGAAAAATCCTCGGATAACACCCATGATCGCAACAATAAATAGTCCCGGTGCTAACACTTTAAGTGCATATGCACTTAGTTTCAGGGACATAATATCGCCTGCTATCACATCAGAAAACACAAATACGATGATACCGACCAACGCGCCGCTGATGGCAGCAAAGATTAATGCGCTTTTAAAAATCTTTAATGCATTTTTATATTCTTTTTTTGATATACGGGCAGATACTAATTTTGAAACTGCTAACGGTAAACTATACGAAGTAAGCAACAGCGCAATATTGTAAATGGAAAATGCACATCCATAAAAGCCTTGCCCTTCGTCACCTAATATATTGTTGACTGGAATTCGGTAGGCAATTCCGATCAATCTTGTTATAATCCCTGCTACAGCGAGAATCATTCCCTGAATAAGAAATCCACCGCCATTTTTCTTTTGTTCTGTTCCCATAGACAAACCTCTATAACAACCTTTCTTGAAAAATTATCTTAAAATTCCTAATTGTTCCAAAATCTCTTTTTGCTTCTTTTCCATAACAATGCGTTCTTCTTCTTCCATATGATCATGCCCGAATAAATGAAGCATGCTATGTGCGATCAAAAACGCATATTCTCTTTCAATCGAATGACCATATTCTTCTGCCTGAGAGATTACTTTTTCTTTGGAAATCACAATGTCTCCAAGTACAAGTTCACCTGTCTCTGGATTAAAACATTCATCTGCCTCTTCCAGAAAATCAAAATCCTCTGGTCCGTCAAATGGAATCATAGGAAATGATAACACGTCTGTTGCACGGTCAATCTCTCTGAAATTACAATTCATTTCACGAATCTCTTCGTTCATTGTTAAGAGCAGATTCACTTCTATTTCATAGGGACATGCCACATAATCTGCCGCTGCCTCGATTACACGATTTGCAATCGCTTCGCAATCGATCGGAAGTGTCAATTCGCCTTCTTCTTCAAATAATATTGTCATGATTTTCTCCTTTTATCTCTTGTAGTAGTACGATCTGTCTTGCGCTCATACTCTTCATAAGCCTTTACAATCTGTTGTACCAGTGGATGACGCACAACGTCCTTGCTGGTCAAAGTACAAATCGAAATATCTTCGATATTTTTTACCACTTTTGTCGCAACATCCAGACCAGATACCATGCCTGCCGGTAAGTCTTTCTGAGTAGCGTCACCGGTGATGACAACTTTAGACCCAAAACCAATTCTGGTAAGGAACATCTTCATCTGAGCAGGAGTTGTATTCTGCGCTTCATCCAGGATGATAAAAGCATTATCCAGTGTTCTGCCTCTCATGTAAGCAAGCGGAGCTACTTCGATCAATCCTTTTTCAGAGTTTTTGATAAAACTTTCTGCGCCCATGATCTGATAAAGTGCATCATAGAGCGGTCTTAAATATGGATCGATCTTGCTTTGCAGATCCCCTGGTAAGAATCCAAGCTTTTCTCCAGCTTCAATCGCAGGTCTGGTCAAAATAATACGTCCTACTTCATTATTCTTAAATGCAGTGATCGCCATTGCCATTGCAAGATAAGTTTTTCCTGTTCCTGCCGGACCAAGTCCGAAAGTAATCATCTGTTTACGAATAGCATCTACATATTTCTTTTGTCCCACTGTCTTTGGCTTGATTGGCTTTCCCTGCAATGTGTGGCAGATAATATCTTTGTCAATCTCTACCAGTTCTTTTTCATTATCTTCAAACACAAGCGAAATTGCATAATCGACATTTTGTTCGGAAATAGTATTGCCACGCTTTGATAATGCTACCAATTGTTCCAGAACTCTTTTTGCCTGATCAACACGCTTCACCTCACCAAGAATCTTTACGTAACCATCTCTTGCGATCAAAGTAACATGCAGTGTACGTTCTATTTTCTTCGCATACGCATCAAACTGTCCAAAGACATTGCTTTCATGCGATGCCGGTATTTCCATTACTTGTTCGTGAATACTCATTAATTCGTCCTTTCATTCTTTTCATAATCCAAGTTATTTTAGCACAGTCTGCTACTAGAAATCAATGCTTTTACGAACGCTTCCAATAGACTGCTTTACAATTAAGTATCCGGATGCTCTTAATCCGCCTGTTTCCTCTTTTATTTTAACTTGATTTTCCAATATTTCTATATCTTCCTGCTCTAATTTTTTGATATGAAGAGCCAGATTTTCTTCTAAAATTTTAATCTGTTCGTCTCTGGTTCGTTCTGCTTCTACAAATTCATATCCGTTCCCGACGATTTCTCCATAGTAAATTGGGAGCTTGAAATTTTCATTTATTTTTATTTGCGTGTTCCAGGATGATATTTCATAAGATGTTGTGTCCGACTTTTTAATCCCCAAGGCAATCTGATATCCAAACAAGCTAAGGTAAACCTGTTTGTGCCTGCTTTGATTATATTTTTTTACTTCATATTTTGATTCACAAAAGTCATCATACGACAGAGTAACCTGGGCCCAGATATCTGCATCAGCCTGTTTGTATTCTTCTCTTATCACTTCAGCAGCATCGTTTACAACTTCAATTTTTCCAGTTACAAGTACATCTCCTTTTTGTACAATATCTCCTACATTTACACAGGGTTTTCCGCTTCTGGTAATGATTTCTGTGATCATCCCTTCCACATCGGCCACAATATCTGAAGGATATTCCTCTGTTTGACTAACCTGAAAAGTATCTGTATTTTCTTTTACATTTATGATCAGATTACTTCCTTCTAAAGAAACAGAGACCCAAATGATATCGTCAAAATGCTTGCGAATAACGGTTCCGATCGTTTCGCAATCCACTTGGCTGATTCTCATTCCGTGACAGACTTGCTCCGTTTCCAGATATTCGATGATGACTTCATCCGTGATCGTGCTGTTCCCACGCACATCTATTTTCCAGATAAACAAAGACATGACATAAATAAAAGCAATACAGAAAAAAATGCCTGCAAAAAACAGTTTCCGTTTTCGATATTTATAAAAGAAAAAAGGGGTTCCATACTTTTCTATGATTTCGATCTTCGTCTTCGTTTTTTTTAGCAGTGGTTTTAATTTTCGGAAATCGTTTACGGTAATATACATGACATAACTTCCCGCTCTTGATTCCAGTTCCCATATTTCAATATTCTTATTTTTACACAGATTTAAAAAGCGTTCTGGCGAATAACCGGTAATCCGTATTTTGAGATACCCCCGCAATTGTCTTCCGATACGTCTTAGCACGCTTAACCTCCTTGATGATATTCCAGTTTATCGATATGACCTGCTACTTTCATTTCATCGTTTGTATAATAGAGGATTTCCAGCCTTTTTCCAAATAAATGTATCTGTCCGATTTTGGTTTGGATACGAACAAATGTATCTGTATATTCTAAGATTCCCCGATAATTTTCAATATAGAATTCTTCCTGCCCCACCATGCGAATGATAGGAACTCCAAGAATAACATCCTTTGGGATATTTACTGCTTCAGAAACACGACTTTTCAGATGTCTTTTATTCATGAAGAAACTCTCTTCCAAGGCTAATCTTCCTAAATTATATGAAACTAGGCTCAAAAATAGAAGGAGAGATTTGCCATCTCTCCTTCTATACTATAATATCGTAAATGTCGTCAAACAGAATACGTGTATTTACAATTTTCAGAACTCGCGCAGTTTCGTCGATTCTGGAAACCATCCCCGTCTTTTTTAAATATTCATTTTTGCAAAAGTAAATAACCGTGACGATATCATTTTTCTGGATCTGTCTCAGTTTTCGATCCAAAGTTTCAGCATATTCTTCAGAAATCTCCGCTCTTGGCACCACAATTTTTTCCTTCTGACGCAATGCTTCAGGATAGCCTTTCAGCGCTGCAAACGGCATAAATTGTTTTGCCCGGTCTTCTCTGCTCATTTTAGGTCTATTCCCCACTTTTATGACCTCCAATCTGTCGGTTTCGTTCTATGGTTGTCGCTCCTTGCTGAAGGTTCATGCCTTTTAAAATCGCATTTTTCCCAAACTTTCCTTTGATATCAAGCATCGCTTTTTGCAGTTTATGTTCTTTTTCTACATCTTCTAGATTTGTAAAAAGATCGTATTGCTGATATACTTCGTCAATTACATTGTTAAAAGTAACCGTAAATCGATGGATTGGAATATACCTATCCATGATTCGTTCATACAATTGAAGCGCATATGCCCGTATCTGCTTCGCAGAGCTGGTAGTGACTGTCATCGTAATCGTACCGTGGGCTGACTTCTTTTCAAATCGCTTATTGTAGCCAATGTGCAGTGTGATGGAATCTGTCACCAGTCCTTTTTCAACCAATTCAAGACACAGCAGATCCACCATTTCTTTTACAATCAATTTGCCGCCTTCATAGTCGCAGTCGCAGCCAAGAACCTGACCGCTTCCGATGGAGTTTGATTTTGCTTTATAGTTTTTGATATCTGACATCAGTGTGGTTTCTCTTCCCCATGCGTGATCGATCAAAAGCTCTGCATCCACCCCAAATAAGTTATACAAAATCTCCTCGTCTGCATGAGCAAGTTCTCCCATTGTTGAGATTCCAATGGATTCTAAACGCTTTGCGATCCCGGCGCCAACTCTCCAAAAATCGGTAATCGGTTTGTGTTTCCAGAGTGTTTTGCAATAACTTTCTTCATTCAATTCCCCAATATGATCTTCTACGTGCTTTGCAGTAATGTCCAGCGCTACTTTTGCCAGATAGAGGTTCGTCCCGATTCCACAAGTGGCAGTAATTCCCATATTCTTATAAATATCATCCATAATTGTGATTCCAAGCTCTCTTGGTGTCATCTGGTACATAGACAGATAATCTGTCACATCCAGAAACACCTCGTCAATGGAATAGACATGGATATCTTCTTTCGCAATATACTTTAAATAAATTGCATAGATTTCCGCTGCGTACTCGATATAAAGTGCCATCCGTGGCGGTGCCATGATATATTCAATCTGTTTTGGAATCTCAAATACTCTGCATCTTCCCGGAACACCTAATGCTCTCATAGAAGGAGAAACAGCAAGACAGATGGTTTTCTCGCTTCGTTCAGGGTCTGCTACTACCAGATTTGTGGTAAGTGGATCAAGACCTCTCTCCCGGCATTCTACGGATGCATAAAATGATTTCAAATCAATGCAGACATATGTTCTGTCGTTCAAATTTATTACCCCTTTAAATTATTAGCTCTTTGATTTCCGGAATGGATTTTCCAGCCTCCCTCTGACCTCGAATCCATTGTACCCGCGCTACACTTTCGACTCTTTTATATCTTCTGGTTAAATTTTCTTCTTCTTGCTCAAAAGGAAGCATTCCCTCTTCTGTATAAAATTTCAAAGTGCTGTAACGTACTCCTGTGATGCGAGCCAATTCACCAATCGATATATATTCAGATGCCATGATTTTTTCTATAGTGCGTTGTCTTGACATATAGTATTCTCCAATATTTTTATTGATAAACTGGTGCAATGTATGCACCCTGAACCGCATGTGCTCTTGGAATACGTTTGGCTGATGGGAATATGCGATAATAGGTATTGTCAATTTTCAGCAATGTTTCAGAGCCACTTGTTACTTCTTCTACATAGTGTCCGTGCTCAGAAAGATATGCCATAATTGCAGTACGTCTGGATGCAACGTTTGTTCCAAGAACCACAAAATCTATAAAAATCGCTTTGCGCCGTTCAATAAAAGGAAATGCCAGATTTACACCTTCCAAATATGGATTTTTGAAAAGTTCAGACTTGCCTTTTAAAAATTTTCCAACCACATCTTCGAAAACATTCCGAAATTCCGCTTCCCATAATACACAATACATTGGATTCTCTATTTTTAATGCAAGCATACGTCTTTCCAAAGATTGTTGTTCTGTATTTGAAAAGATTTCATGAAGGCATCCGCTTTCTCTCATAATCCAAATCATCCCGAAACACTCTGCTGTAACAGGACCTTCTTCTAAAATTTCAGCACGTATAGCTTCCAGGATACTCTGATATACAGTGCTGTCTGTTCTATAGGCTTTCAGTTCAATTTCTGATGTTTCATAATTAAAATCACAACCAAGGATGTCTGGGATTTCTTCTAAAACCCCATCCGCTTTTAATACGGTAACCAACTCTTCTTCTAACATCTGCGCTTCATTTTTCTTAAGAGCATGAATTTTCTTAGAAAAAACATCCCATTCCGATTTCAAAACTTGAGCATTCTTTTCCAAGGAAGATTCTGTCTCGAACAGTTCAAATTTGTCTTCTAAAAATGTTGCTACCATAATTCCTCGCATAACTGCTTTTTTGGCATTGGAAGGATAATTTGAAGTAAGACCGTTTAGTCCGATGAGTGCGTATTGCTGTGTAAATGTAAAATCTTTCATATCATAAATCCTCCGTTTAAAGTGATTACTTATTACTTACTACTTACGATTTAATAATAACACATATCTCTGAAAAAATATAGAACAAATCTTATCTTTTATAAAAAAAGGGAACAAAAACGTCCGTTTCTGTTCCCGATACTTTTAACCTTTTATTATTTTTTTGATGACTGGCTGTTTTTCTACCTTTTGGTCTGTGATCGTATATGCTTTTCGCAGACGTTCTTTTGCCTGAACCAGTTTTTCTAAATCATTTGCGTGGATCACTGCAAGTGACTCTCCTACAGTTACTTTATCGCCGCATTTTTTATTTAAAATCAATCCAACAGATAAGTCGATCTCGCTTTCTTTTGTCTCTCTTCCGCCTCCAAGTAATAAGGAAATACGTCCGATTTCTTCTGTTTGAATCTTGGCTACATACCCTTCTGTTTCACTGATTACATTTTCGATGTATTTTGCAGCAGGCAATGTTTCAGGATGAAGGACTTCTTCTTCGCTGCCGCCCTGTGCGGTTATAAATTGTCTGAATGTTTCAAATGCTGATCCATCCTGCAAAGACAATGCCAGCTTTTCTTTTGCTTCTTCTAAAGTAGCTGCTTTTTCGGCTGCAACTACCATATAAGAACCAAGTGTCAGCACCAGTTCTACCAAATCTTCTGGTCCGTTTCCTTGTAAAGTTTCAATCGCTTCTTTTACTTCCAGTGCATTTCCTACAGCTCTTCCAAGCGGCTGATCCATTTCTGAGATGACGGCCGCCATCTTTCTTCCAGAAAGTTTTCCGATAGAAACCATTTCCTCAGCAAGCGCAACAGAGTCTTCCAGCTTTTTCATAAAAGCACCATCACCTGTTTTTACATCCAGTACAATAGCATCTGCACCAGAAGCCAACTTCTTACTCATGATGCTGCTTGCGATCAGACACATTTTGTCAACCGTTCCTGTTACATCACGAAGTGCATACAATTTTTTATCTGCTGGTGCCAGATTGGCAGTCTGACCTACAATCGCCATATGAATCGTGTTTACATTATGAATGAAGGCTTCATTGGTGAGACTGGTATTAAATCCTGTGAAACTTTCTAATTTGTCAATGGTTCCTCCAGTATGCCCAAGCCCTCTTCCTGACATTTTGGCTACAGGAACACCAAGGGAAGCTACCATCGGTCCTAAAACGAGAGAAGTCTTGTCACCAACACCGCCGGTACTGTGCTTATCGACTTTGATTCCTTCAATCGCAGACAAATCCAGCATATCGCCGCTGTAAGCCATTGCCAGCGTCAGATCCTTGGTCTCTTGCGGTGTCATCCCCTGAAAACAAATTGCCATCAGCATAGCTGACATTTGATAGTCCTTGATTTTTCCGTCTGTATAATCTGTGATCATAAAATCAATTTCTTCTTTTGTAAGCTCGCCGCCTCTTTTTTTCTTAAGAATCAAATCATACATATTCATCAATAAACACACATCCTTTCTTTAATCTTTTTTGATCCGGTCAATTTCTTTAAACTCGCGTCTTCCCATGCGGACATCTTTCATAAATTCCTGCAGATTGTCATCCAAGGCTTCGAACAAATACGAATTTGTATTCTTGGTCTGCTGAAGATGTTCTTCGCGTATGTGCTGATTTGTCATGTTGATTTCTGCCAGCAGATCTCTCGCTGAAATGCGATGGGCGCCCTGTCCGATAATGATCATCTGCTCCAGCGCATCTGAAGTTGCAACTGTTACGCGATGCTTTTTTGCAATCTGCTGAACCGTCTTTTCAATGTATTGATCGGCCGTCTCAGCTTCTTTGGTATAGACTACATAAATGTTGTGGTATTTCGTAACTTCACCCGGATTTCCAGGCACTTTGTATCCGTCGAATACCAGAATCAGGGTATTCTTTTTATATCCCTGGTAATTACAAAGAATATCCATCAATTTCCCACGGGCTCCTTCGATATTTACTTCCGAGAGTTCTTTTAGATCGTCCCATGCAAAAATGATATTATAGCCATCTACAAGAAGATATTCTTCCACTTCTTCTTTTTTCTTAATATGATACTTCTCATTCGGAGTTTCCGCAGAAACCGTTCTTGATGTATTCGAATAACGCTCGCGCTTCATAGGGCCATACGTGCGTTCAAAGATTTCTTTCAGTTCTTCTTCATCAATCACCGGAGGAGCAATATAGGAAGAACTGATTCTTATGTCCCTTTTTTGCTGTTTTTCCCGGCTTTCCGTATGCATATAGGATTCTACCTGATCCCAGTTTACTACAAATCCTGCCCCATGAGAACAGAAAACAGAGCCGGTCGGATTGTCCAGATCACTTTCTGAATTGTACCCGATAGTCTCGATGACTTCTTCTGCATTATGACAAGGTTCATATCCTTTCAAGGACATAAAAATCCTTCCGTGTCCTCGTGTATATGCGATTACTTCCGTCTGATAGTCTCTCATAAGTACAACCGGTGCTGTGCCAGTAAGGACAGCCATCTCACCATCCATTTCCGGTTGTGAAAATGTACCCTGCATTCTCTGAAGATCAGACATGGCACGTCCGACCATATCTGCCGGAACCTCAAGCTGATACTCATATACCGGCTCAAGAAGCACGCTTTTGGCACGTTTTAATCCCTGACGTACTGCGCGGTAAGTAGATTGGCGGAAATCACCGCCTTCTGTGTGTTTTAAATGTGCTCGTCCATTGATCAGCGTGATTTTCATATCCGTAATCTCAGAACCAGTCAGCACCCCTTTGTGTTTCTTCTCTGCAAGGTGTGTCAGAATTAGTCGCTGCCAGTTCTTATCCAGAATATCTTCACTGCAATCCGTATCAAATACAAGACCGCTGCCACGCTTTCCAGGTTCTAACAAAAGTCTTACTTCTGCGTAATGACGAAGAGGCTCATAATGCCCGGCCCCCTCTACCGTATTCTCAATCGTTTCTTTATACACAATACTTCCCGTTCCAAACTCCACTTCTGTTTGAAAACGTTCTAATATAATACTCTTTAATATTTCAATCTGAATCTGCCCCATCACCTGTGCATGAATTTCGTTCGCATGCTCATTCCATACAATGTGAAGCGCAGGTTCTTCTTCTTCCAATTGCTTTAATTTCAAATACATTCCATGCACATCACAGCCCTCAGGAAGCAGAATCTGATAGGTCAGGACAGGTTCCAGCATTGGTGTATAATTGCCTTCTTCCATTCCCAGACCTTCTCCGCAGAATGTGCTGTTGAGTCCTGTAACTGCACAGACTCCTCCTGCCTGAATCTCCTGCACAGCCGAAAATCCATTTCCAGAATAAATGCGAATCTGGTCCACTTTTTCTTCTTCTTTCAGAAGTGTCTTCACTTTCAGACAGCCACCAGTGATCTTCATATGAGTCAGTCGGTTTCCCTGCTTATCCCTTGAAATCTTGTAAACCTTTGCGCCAAATGTCTCCGGATATTCTGGAGAAACCGTATATTTGCCAAACCCATCTAAAAAGGCTTCTACACCCTGCATTTTAAGTGCAGACCCAAAATAACAAGGAAAAACATCTCGGTTTCGGATCGCTTTTTGCATTTCGGAAAGATTTAATTCTCCTGTCTCCAGATAAGTTTCCAGCAGCGTTTCTTCACATACCGCTACATTTTCCAGAAAACTCTCATCCGTTTCCTCTGAAAAATCGATACACTTTGCATCCAGGCGTTTCTGAAGTTCCGCCAAGATCGCTTCCTTGTCTGTTCCATTCTGATCCATTTTGTTAATAAACAGAAAGACCGGAATTTCATATCGCTTCAAAAGTTTCCAGAGTGTCTGGACATGTCCCTGTACACCATCTGCACCACTGATCACCAGGATCGCATAATCCAAGACCTGAAGTGTTCGCTCCATCTCTGCCGAAAAATCGACGTGTCCAGGCGTATCCAGAAGAGAAATCTGTTTGTCTTTCCAGGCAAATTCTGCCTGTTTTGAAAAAATAGTGATTCCTCTGGAGCGCTCTAATTCATAGATATCTAAAAAAGCGTTTCCATGATCTACACGTCCCAGCTTTCGTATTTTTCCACTTGTATATAATATGCTTTCTGCAAGTGTTGTTTTTCCGGCATCTACATGTGCCAGAATTCCAACAACCAATTGATTATTTTTCATGTTCATTTAATCCCGTCAAATTAGTATTGCATATTTCCATGCTTCGAAATGATTCCATCAATAAATTTAGATGCTTCACTTCGTGTCATCTTTTCAAGAT
Source organism: uncultured Faecalimonas sp. (assembly GCA_964623905.1). GTDB lineage: Bacteria > Bacillota > Clostridia > Lachnospirales > Lachnospiraceae > Faecalimonas. The sequence continues at coordinate 6,567 of CAZUVY010000001.1, read as the reverse complement.
CTGCTTCCAGACAAATGTTGTGATGCTTACATAACAGTCCTATATAGTCTATCTGCTTTTTCGTAATTGGCTGTACTTTTTTCTCTTTGTACATCAACTGCATTGGCTGGAACAGTTTTGCATCCTGCTCTTCATAATAATGAGCAAGACATTGATATAATTTTGCTGTTGCAAGGGCATCATGATATGCTCGATGCGCCGCCTGATTATTGATATGATAATGCTCGCACAAAGCACCCAGGCTTTTGGAATCAAACTCTTTATGTACCTTCCTTGCAATCTTGAGGGTATCGATTCCTTTCTTCTCAAAAGGATACCCATAATGCGATGCATATTTCTTGCAAAATTTGTAATCAAACATAATATTATGGCCAATTAAAATATGGTCTTCACAAAATTCCGTAAAATCGTGAATGATGTCTTCCGTCTTTCGTGCATTTGCAACCATTTCGTTTGTAATACCTATAATATTCGTGATCGCATTTGTAATCGGCTGGTCAGGTTTAACAAATTCCATAAACCGTTCGACTACTTTTCCGTCTTTTACTTTTAAAGCACCAATTTCGATAATCTGATCTGTCTCAGGACTAAGTCCTGTCGTTTCCAGATCAAATGCAACGTATGTTTTAATCATATATACTCCAAATCATTTGCGTAATTCACAAGTTTCCAATAACTCACGAACTACACTTTCATATACTTTCAGTTTTTCTGATTTTTTTATCTTTTTCATATATTTTTCTGATCCCTCAAACAAACCTGCCATATAGAACCAGAGTTCTTTCATCTTAAACAGCACATTTCTCTCTCCGCTGCTGATCTGCTGATATTCTTCATAAATCGCATGATGAAAAGACAGGAACTGCTCTTTTGTCATCTTGTTTCCGGTTTGAATCTCCTGCACCAAAGCTGGATTGGCTATGATCCCTCGTCCAAGCATGACTTTATCTGTAGATGGAAACGCATCGGTTAAGTCTATATAAGCATTTGGGTTGAAAATATCACCGTTGTAGCAAAGCGGATTTTTACTATGTTCATAAGCATAGCGGTACATCTCCCAATTTGCTGTATTTTTGTACATATCCGTCTGTATCCTCGGATGCACGATCAATTCTTCGATCGGATATTGATTATAAATCTCCAATAAACGATAGAATTCTTCCGGATTTTCCTTACCGATCCTTGTTTTGATTGAAATCTTATAATCCGCTTTCGCAAAAATCTCATCCAGAAAACGATCCAGTTCTTCCGGAAATGCTAAAAAGCCAGAACCTTTGTTTTTGGATACTACTGTTCCGGATGGGCATCCCAGATTCAGGTTGATTTCCTGATACCCAAACTCTGTAATATCTTTTGCTGTCTTCAAAAAATCTTCTGCATGGTTCGTCAGTAATTGCGGAACCACAAAAAGCCCCTGATTGTTTTCAGGAGTCAGTTCTTTCTTTTCACGTGTACTGAATTTTTTCTCTTTGTGAGGAACGATAAATGGTGTGAAATACTTATCCATTGGATAAAAATATTTGTGATAAGCATTTCTATATACATAAGTCGTAATGCCTTCTAAAGGCGCCAGATAATATTTCATCTTCTCTTTCCCATCTATTTCACAAGCATATTTACAATGACTTTTGCCTTTTCCAGACGTTCGTCGAATTGTTTGTAAAAATCTTCCCCATGATAGCGTTCGATGAAGAAATGTTCCAATAAGAACATATTTACTTTCTTGAATAAAGCATCGTCCTTCACCGACATCATCTTTTCCTGAATCTCATTTACAAAATCATGCCATGCCAATATATATTTTTCGTTTTGTTTCAAATCCGGAGTATCGATCCATTTCTTCACTTTTACTTTTGTGCGGTTTTGATTCTTGCATTCATGGATCTGGAGAAAATATTGAAAGCCTCCATCCTGATAAAATCTTCCCAGTGGAAACAGTCTGCAAATCCCTGGACGAATGCTGTGAATGCTGCATCTGCCCTCTTCATTCAAAAATGCGCATGCTTCGTTTGGTTCTGCCATTTTTAAATTCGGTAAGATCATTCCATCGAACACATTTAGCTCGATCTTATCTTCCAGCAGTGCTTCAAAAGAAAGATTGAGTCCGTTTGTCAGACGATAGATATCATATGGATCCAGAACAATGGATTCTCCCATTCCCTGACAGCAGGCAGAACATCCCTTGCAGTCACCACAGTCTGCTTTCACCATATCGTTTGGTCCATATAATTTCCCATCTGAAATTTCTTTGATATCAACTTCTCGTTTCATTTCTATAATCCTTTTTCCATTCTATTTGCTTTCAAGTCCGGCAAGAAACAATTCATAAAAATCATCTTCACCGTCCAATTTCGGAGAATTCTCACCGCCGCCATTGGTACTTCTCTTCATGGTAGCATGAAATTCTTCTCCTGCACAGATGACATCCATCTCATAGATCTCATATCCGTATTCCCTGCAGATTTTACAGAATACTTCTAAAGATTCTTTCTCGTATTTAGTATTCAGCAGTCGTTCTTTCAGGCAACTGTCTTTCTTTGCTTCGCTCTGCAATTTGTCTAGCAATTCTACTGTATTCACTCTCAATCACGCTTTCTTAAAATGTCTAATGTATGTGAACTTGCACCCATCAGGTCAGGTCTCTCGCAGGTTGAAAGATGATATTGGATAAATAATTCAAATGTCTCATCATCCATTGCATTTAACGTCTGACGCATATAATTGGCTGCCCCATCCGCTGCAACGATCTGTATACGTTCCAGTCCAGCGGCTTCGTTAAATCTTTCAATATCCTCTAATCTCACATAGTCATATAAATCTTCCGGCTTCGCGATCACATGGAAATCGTCCGTTACTTTTCCGTTCGCAATGCTTTCTTTCATATAATTGTCTTTGAAACCATGGGTCAGAATGCTGTATTCGTTCATAATGTAAGCAACCAGAATAATCCCGCCTGGTTTTGTAACACGCTTTGCCTCTGATAGCGCTTTGACCTTGTCTTCAAATGTATATAGATGATACATAGGTCCAAAAACCAGCGTCATGTCAAAAGTATCGTTTGCAAAACGCTTCAATTTTAAAGCCGTTCCCTGATATGCTTTGACTTTATCACTTTTTTGTTTTAAAATCCCCAGATTGTATTTCACAAGTTCAATCGCAGTTACATCATATCCTTCTTCTGCAAGTGCGATAGAATATCGTCCAGTTCCCGCTCCTACATCCAGGATCCTGGCATCTTTTGGAAGCTGTTCCAAGTATTTGTGGATATACTTCATCGAAGTGATATACTCTACCTGGCCGTGCTTTCTGGTAAGTCTCTTATCTTCACAAAATTTATTATAATGAATCTCTAATTCTTTTGTCATATTCTGTTCTCAATCCTTATTTATTTGCTATCTAAAAATCATAACAAACTTTATCTGGCTTTTCAAGAAAAAGAAAAAGGACCAGCATTTTTGCTAATCCTTTCCAGGTTCTAGTTTTCTAATTCTGATGTACAGTGTGGACATCTTGTTGCATCGATTGCAATCTCTGTCTTACAGAATGGACATTTTTTAGTAGTTGGAGCTGCTGGCTCTTCTTCTTTCTTTGGAGCCATCTTTGCTGCCATACTGTTCATAAGTTTTACAATACTGAAAATGACCAATGCCATAATTAAGAAATTGATAACAGCAGTAATGAAGTTACCATAATTCAATGTTGCATCTCCAGATAATTTGATGGAATATTCACTGAAATTTAATCCACCGAATACACCTAAAACAGGATTGATGATATCATTTACTAATGAGTTTACAATGCTTGTAAATGCACCACCGATGATAACACCGACTGCCATATCCATAACATTTCCACGGCTGATGAATTTTTTAAATTCGTCAAAAAATTTCTTCATGATATGTATTCCTCCATAAATCTTTTGTACCTTATCCTCTTTTAAAATGATAAAAGCGCATACGTCTATTATAAACGAATGCGCTCATAAATCAATTATTATTTTTTCTTTTCTACTTCATTCAGTGAAGATTTTACCATACTTGTTAATGCAAATAATGCAAGGGCATTAGGGATAACCATTAAGTAGTTAAATGCGTCTGTAAGTTCCCATACTAAATCATTTGAAACTAATGTTCCAAGGAAAATGAAAACTAAAGCAATTACTGTATAGATCACTGTGCTGATCTTTGCATTCTTTTCACCAAATAAGTACACTACGTTGATCTTACCAAACATGTTCCAACTGAGAATTGTTGAAAATGCAAAGAAGAATAAGCAAACTGCTACGAACATCGCACCAAAGTTAGAACCAAATACTGTACCAAATGCTGTCTGTGCAAGATTTGCTTTTGTAAGAACTGTGCTTGCTGCTGCAGCTCCGCATTCTGCAAGTGGGCCATCTTCTGTATATAATGTAGTGATGATTACGAGTGCGTTTAATGTTAAAACTACAAATGTATCAATAAATACACCTGCCATAGCAACGATACCTTGTTCGTGTGGATGTTCTACATTTGCCTGTGCATGTGCATGTGGTGTAGAACCCATACCAGCTTCGTTTGAGAAAAGACCTCTCTTAGCACCCTGGCTTACTGCTGCTTTTAATGCTGCACCAAAAGCACCACCGATGATAGCCTGAGGCTGGAATGCATATTTGAAGATCATTGCAAATGTTGCTGGAACGTATTTAATACGAACAGCAAGTACGATTAAACCGCCTAATAAAAAGATTGCAGCCATAATTGGAACTAACTTTTCACAAACAGATGCAAGACGTTTTACGCCGCCTAAGAAAATAAATCCGCAGATCACAACTAAGATAAGACCTACAACCCATCCTGGAATTCCAAATGCAGTTTCCATAGTAGAACCGATTGAGTTTGACTGTACCATACATCCCATGAAACCAAGCGCAAGGATGATTGCTACTGCAAAGAAACCTGCTAAAAACTTGCCAAGGCCGCCTTTGAATGCTGTTGTTATGTAGTATACCGGACCACCGTGAATGTTGCCGTCTTTGTCAACGATACGTGTCTTCTGCCCCAAAGTTGCTTCGGCATAAATTGTTGCCATACCTAAGAATGCGATTACCCACATCCAGAAAATAGCACCAGGACCACCAGTTAAAATAGCACCAGATGCACCGATAATATTACCAGTACCAACTTGCGCTGCAATTGCTGTCGCTAATGCCTGAAAAGAACTCATACCTTGTTCTTGTGTACCACCCTTTAATGAAAGGTTACCAAATACCTTTTTCATTCCTGCGCCAAAGTAACGAACCTGTACAAAACGTGTTTTGATTGTGTACCAAAGACCTACTGCGATCAGAAGTACGATCAAAATATAGCTTGATAAGTACTCGTTTACTTTTACCACGATCGGATAAAGTGATGATTCAATTGATTGTAACATGTTTTTTTCCTCCTAAAAATAAAAAATGGAACAGCTGATTTTTCAACTGCTCCAGAGAAAACTTAAGACACAAGTATATATAAACTATGCTTGTTTATATGTACTCACTCCGTCCTTTTACCTGAGAGATTCAGCAGCCTTCGCTGCCTTGCACCTTCGGTACTCATATCTGAGATTCTCCAGAGCTACATCCATTCTTAGTCCTCGCTTAATATTAAGCACCTGAGAGTTTTACTCCTTCGGTAGGCCTTCGCCATTCCCCTAAGAACTTCATCTGCCGTCATAAAACATTACTCACATTATCACTTCTATTTCTATTTGTCAACTTGAATATAAAATAAACATTAAAATTTTCTTATCTTTTCAGAAAAAATTGACACTTTATGGATTACATGAGATGATAAGTGTACTAATACAGTTAGTACACTATAAACGTTAAAATATAGCAGAAAGGAGGAAATGTACTTGATCATCATCGATTATAATGATAAACGTCCCATTTACGAACAGATTATTGAACGCTTTCAGACACTTATTTTGAATGGCGCATTAGAACCCGATTCGCAGCTCCCTTCGGTACGTTCTTTGGCAATGGAACTGTCTATTAATGTCAATACCATCCAAAGAGCTTACAGTGAATTAGAACGAAGCGGATTTATCTATTCAGTAAAAGGTCGAGGTAATTTTGTTCGTGCAGATGAGCATCTGATTGAAAAACAAAGAGAAAAGCTCCTTCACGAACTTCAAGAACATTTAAAACTTTGCAAAGAAAATGGAATTTCCTATGATGCTGTAGCGGAGTGTATGAATTCCATTTATCCGGAGGTGACGATATGATTTGTATTAAAAAAGTAAGTAAGACATTTGGAAAAATACAGGCAGTCAATCAGATTGATCTTACAATTCAAAACGGTCTTGTTTTTGGGATGCTCGGTACTAATGGAGCTGGTAAAAGTACACTACTCCGCATGATAGCAGGTGTTTTGAAACCTGATTCTGGACAGATTTACATTGATGAAGAACCTGTCTGGGACAATCCTAAAGCGAAAGCAAAATTTTTCTATATTTCAGATGATCAGTTCTATTTTCCAAATGCAACGCCATCTGATCTGATTTCTTTTTATAAGAACTACTACCCTGATTTTGATGTACCAC